>DASRSO010000227.1:0-58507 GCA_035656375.1 Cyclobacteriaceae bacterium
CGGTAAAAAAGTATCCATCGAGTGGAAGGTCGAGCAAAGCCTCACCGGCGTCGCGACCGCCGATCGCAACCTGGAATGCGTTCTCTGGTACACCGGCCATATGAAGACCTTTTGCGATCTCGAGACCAGTAAGCGTTGCAAACTCTGAAGGTTTATAGAGAACAGTGTTGCCGGCAAGCAGTGCAGGCACAAACACATTGACTCCTACGAGGTACGGATAGTTCCATGCCGAAATATTTCCAATAACTCCAAGAGGCTCGTAAGCAATACGCTCTTCGAGACCTGGCTCGCTGTGCATTACTTCAGTCGACAGATATTTCGCGGCATTGTCCGTAAGCCATTTGATGCGGGCACGTGCACCGTTCAATTCGTTCTTCGATTGTTGAAGCGGCTTACCAACTTCTGAAGTGAGGATCGCGGCAAGACGTTCTGAATTCTTGTCCAGCTCGGTAGCAAACTTTTTGATGATCGCTACACGTTCTTCGAGAGGCACCGCTGCCCAGGCTGGCTGTTCTGACTTAAGTCTCTGATACTTCGAGAGAATGGCAGCCGACGAATCGTCCGGCAGTTCATGCAAGAGTTCGCCAGTTGCGGGGTTGTTTATTTTCATTTTGAGAAAGATCGTATCGCCGAAAGAAACGCTTTCTTGATGCTTTGTGACAGCGGGCTGTTCTCTTTATTCTGCATGCGCTCCGGGTGCCATTGCACTGCTAGCATGAAGCCTTTATTGGTCTTGTCTTTGAACTCCAATCCTTCGATCACATCGTCTTTCGATACTGCATTGACCATAAGAGCGCGGCCGATCGACTCTGGATCGACTGCCTGGTGATGTGCACTGTTCACGATGCCTGACATTGAGCCGGTAACATCTCCGAGGAATGTACGTGAATCGATGGTGACGTTATGCTCTTTGTCGGTTTCTTCTTTTTTGTGGACTGCATTTTTCCCGTCGAGGTCCTGGATCAATGTTCCACCCTCGGCTACGTTCACCAGTTGAAGTCCGCGACAAATTGCAAGTATCGGGATCTTATTTGCCTTGGCGTATTTATATAACTCTTGCTCGTAGACGTCGCGGGATCTATTCCATCCCTCTGCCGGTGAGTTCTCATATTCTTTTTCGCCGTCGTACTCATCTGGATCGATGTCAATGCCGCCGCTTAACAATATGCCGGAACAATCCTTGTAAGAATTCGATCCAACTTCCAGCGTTTCTACCACCACGTCATCGCCCTTAAACCAATCAATATAATTCGCGACGTTACCTGTGTCCGTAATCCCTAACTTCTTCATAGTGCCTTCTTATATAAACTCTTAAAATCCTCTCTGCTTACAGGCTTTGGATTATTCGGGTGAGCGAAGTCAGCAAAAGCCAGATCCGACAAAGTCTCCACGTGTTCATCTTTTACACCGATGTCGCGAAGGCGTCTCGGTATTCCCACCTTGTCATTCAATTCAAACAAAAATCTCACCACTCCTGCTCCCGATTCATCTTTTAATTCCAGGGTGCGCGCCATTTTCCTGAACTTATCTTCGAAACCGCTCACGTTGAACTCCATGCCGTAAGGAATATTGACTGCATTGGCCAGCCCGTGGTGCGTATCGAGCAGCGACGACAGCGGGTGCGCAAGGGAATGCACGACACCAAGTCCCTTTTGGAAAGCGATAGCACCCATCATCGACGCTACCAGCATCTTGCTCCGCGACTCGAGGTCGGGCTTGTTAACCGCCTTGTCGAGCGACTGGGCGATGAGGGACATTCCTTCGAGTGCAATTCCTTCGCATATCGGGTGAGGCATTTTAGCAATGTATGCCTCCATGTTGTGGGTAAGGGCGTCCATACCGGTAGCAGCCGTTACGGGCGCGGGCAACCCCATGGTCAGGTCGGGGTCGGCAAAGACGATCTTCGCCAGGAGCTTGGGTGAGAAAAGTATCTTCTTCTGGTGCGTTACGTCGTCGGCGATGATGGCGCTGCGTCCCACTTCACTGCCGGTACCGGATGTGGTAGGTACGGTAATAAAGTGAGGTACGTCGTTCGTTACGTAAACGTCGCCGCCAACAAGGTCGTCGTACTTGAAAAGATCTTCACGATGATTGATCCGGAGCACGATGGCCCTGGCAACATCGAGTGCTGCGCCACCACCGATACCGATTATAGAATCGCGGTTAGTTCCGTCGAACGCGTCGGAGCCCTTGTACACGTCGGACTTTACCGGGTTCTTGTGGATATCGAAAAATACTTCGACAGACTTATTTTGCTTTTTTAAGTCTTCAACAATCAATTTAAAGAAGCCGAGCTGGGCAACGAGTGGATCGGTAACGATCAGTGGTCTTGACAAATTATTCTTTGTGAGATAGTCGCCAAGCTCCTTAACGGAACCGGCGCCAAACCTGATCGTCGTAGGAAAATTGAACTGATAAACTTTGTCGAAGGTCATTTCAGATTATTTCAAAATATCTCTTGTACTCCCAGTCAGTCACACTTTTTAAATGTTGTCTCCACTCCCAGTCTCGTGTTTGTGTGAAATGATCGACGAAGGCATCTCCAAAGATCTCACGTGCAACCTCCGATTCCTTCATCTTCTTTGTTGCTTCTTCGAGGGTACGCGGCAACACGCCGTTCGAAAGATCGGTGTACCCATTGCCGGTCGTAGGTTTCTGCTTCAGCTTTAACTTCTTTTTAATTCCATAAAGACCGGAACCCAACGCGCCTGCCATCGCCAGGTATGGATTCACGTCAGAACCGATCACGCGTGTTTCGAGACGGCAGGATCTATCTCCCCCCGACAGCACGCGCAAAGCAACGGTACGATTGTCGACGCCCCAGGTCAACGTGGTCGGAGCCCATGCGCCTTCCACCAGTCGTTTGAAACTATTCACAGTGGGCGCGAATAACGGAAGTATATGTGGCAGACAAAACAATTGACCCGCTAAATATTGACGGAAAGTTTCACTCATCTTCAGCCTGTCGCTGTCGTCGTGAAAAACATTCCGCTTCATGCCTTTGTCCCAAAGACTTTGGTGTACGTGCCCGCCACAGCCAGGAAGATCTTCGGAGATCTTTGCCATGAACGTCGCCATGATGTTATGCTTATATGCGATCTCTTTCACCCCGGTCTTGAACAGGGTAGCGCGATCGCCGGCTTCGATCACATTTGAATATTTTATTGCCGCCTCTAAAACTCCCGGACCTGTTTCGGTGTGGAGCCCTTCGAGGGGCACTCCGAATTTTCCCAACAACTCGAAGAGATCATTAAAGAAAGGTTGAAGCAGCGTTGTTCGAAGAACCGAGTAACCGAACATACCCGGGCTGATCGGAGTCATTTGGTTGTAGTTCCTCTCGCGTGCGCTGTGAGGAGTCTCGGCAAAATTGAACCATTCAAACTCTTGTGAGAATACGGCGGCGAATCCCATTTTCTCAGCTTGTCCATTCACTGACTTAAGAAGTTGACGCGGGCAGACCGGAGACGGTCCTCCTTTTTTATCGAGCAGTTCTCCAATAAAAAAAGGAACATCATTTTCCCACGGGATCTTCCTGAAGGTCTGAAGGTCAAGCCTTGCCGGGGCATCGGGGTAGCCGGTGTGCCACCCGGTATAGGTCACGTTGTCGTAAACGACGTCGACTGCATCCCATCCAAAAATGACGTCGCAGAAGCTCGTGTTGGTCTTGAGCGCGGAGAGAAATTTGTCGACGGCTATGTATTTGCCGCGTAGTATTCCGTCGATGTCGGCGTAGGCGATCTTCACCTTCCCCGAGGGGTGGCTCTGAACATATTTCAGGATATCCTTTTCAGACATCGGTCTGTTTACCTACCGGTTTTCGTACAACTTTATAAACGACCAGCGCCACGATCAGCAAAATCAAATACAAGAAGGCCAATTTAAGATTATAAACGGCAACCGCAATAAGAGATAACGTAGAGATAATAAGAGCGATGACAGGGAACAGCGGGTAGAACGGAACCTTGAATGGCCGGTCCATGTGGGGGTGAGTTTTCCGTAGGCGAATGAGCGACAGCATCGAGACGATATAGATCGTAAGGGCCCCGAACACTGCAATCGTTATCACCTCACCTGTCTTTCCCGAGAGCAGTGCCGCAATGCCGATGAACATGTTGACGATCAACGCGTTCGCGGGAGTCTTAAACCTTGCACTCAAACGACCCAGGAAGTCCGGGCCATATCCCGACTTACAGAACTCGTACGTGGAGCGGCCGGCGGCCAGCATGAGCCCGTGAAATGACGCGACCAATCCGAACAGCCCGACGCTCGTAATCAGGTTGTACCAGAATGATGCGTCGTTAGGAATTTGTTGGATTGCCATCGGCAGTGGCGAGTCGGAGATTGCTCCCGAAGGTGTGAACACGATTGATCTCCAGCCACCAATACCGATCGAACTAAAGAACGTGAGCACGCACAGGACCACGAGTGTAGTGATGGCAGATCCGAATCCGATGAGCAATGTGCGCCGTGGCTGAAGTGTTTCTTCGGCAAGATTGGCGACACCCTCGATGCCCAGGAAGAACCAGATGGCGAAAGGCGTGGCCGCAAGCACTCCCTCCCAGCCGTTGGGAAATCCGTCGCGGCTTATGTTTGCTGAATCGAAATGCGGGAACACGAGTGTACAGAACACCAGGATAGCAACAACGGCGATGGCGGTGATAACGAGTTCGAACACTGCGGCGATCCTGATGCCCGAAATATTCAGTATTAAAAAAATGAAGTACGCGATGATCGCAATGACAACTACTGGCACGCCTGGAAAATATGTTCCGGCATAAGCACCGATACCTAAGGCAATTGCAGGCGGGGCAAAAATGAATTCTATGTTTTGAGCCATGCCGGCAATAAATCCAACGTCATCGCCGAAAGCTTTCCGCGCATAATCGAATGCACCGCCCGACTTGGGTATAGAACATGCGAGCTCCGAATAACTTAATGTGAACGTGACGTACATCAGGATGATGAAGACCAGTGCGATTGCCAGTCCCCAGGTCCCACCCTTTTCGAGACCCAGATTCCATCCAAAGTAGTTGCCTGAAATTACATAGCCTACACCGAGGCCCCAGACCATTGCGGGTGTGAGAGAACGCTTGAGCTCAGTCATCAGTTACGCTCGCGTTTCACTTCACCGTTTTCGTAAGTCCTTCGCATCACAAGATCACCTCCTTCATTGTACAATCGCCAGTGCCCGTCGCGTTTATCACGACGAAACTTACCGGTCATCTTTTCTCTTCCGCCCTGGTAGTATTCGGTAAACGAACCGTCTTTGAAACCGTTCTTGATCTCTACTTTGAAGTGAACAGTGCTGTCTTCGTAGTAGTCTGTAAATGATTTAGCATTCAGGTTATCCACATAAATGTACGGAAGCTTCATCGGGTCGGCGTCGGTATCGATCTCAACATCGGCAACCATGGGAACTGGTGGAACAAACTTCTCGATCATGTGTGTAACGAACCTTCCCTTATCTGGAACAAGCTGGAAACCGACATGCCGAAAGCATGTTATATACTCTTCATTGTCATCCATCGATTTTCTTGTCTCGGCATCTGCAAGCTTCGTCATCGTATTGAACAAAACTGGCGTACTTACGTAAGCGAATACTGCGCTCTCGTCTTCAAACCTTCTCCTGAATTCCTTGAAGTCATCCGAGCGGTTGAGTGTCTTGCGATCGAGGAAATCATCGACCATACTTTCGAGTGTCTGTGGGTGATTACTGAAGATAACAAAGTCGTTGATGATGGTATAGTACGGTTTGTCGTAGCGGGCAAAGAACTTACCAAGCAAGACCTTGAAGACGCCTTTCATTCCAAGGTAACTGATTGCGTATCCGCGATGGTCGATCGACTTGAATTTTACGGGGGTCCGTTTTCTTACCTGGTCTTCTATGTATTGGAGATCCTTCTTTGCCTTCTCGATGTTGTTTGCCTTCAGCACAACAGCAACCTCCATATCCGAGCCTTCCCCAAAGGATTGCATCTGTAACAACGCGACCTCTTCCCCAATCCAGTCGACCACCTGTTTTTGAAGATCTATCTTCAGGAAGTTCTGAACGGTCGCAATGTTGTCTTTATATTCCTGGTATTCTTTCACATCCTTCTTTACGTTTTCATTGAACTCCGAAAAGAATTTCGAGAACGACTCGAAGCCGAGTCCTAACGCAAAACCTGTTCGTTGCGGAGCGATCTCGAAAAACTCCGTGGGTGCTTTGCCAGAGAGCTCGAGGCTTCGGATATACGACTGCGTTGAATCATTGACGTACGTGTATCCTTTCGCGGTGAGAAGATCGTCGGTAACTTCAAGATCAAGGTTTGTGGTTAAGAGGGAGCTTGAAAGGTTGTTGACATACTCGTTCTCACCATCGGAGTATGATTCCACCAGGTCGGGCAGCCGGTAATAGTTGAGGTAGAGCTTACCAATGCTGTTGGAGCCATCTCCCACCGAAACAAGTTTGTCTTTCGAAAGCGTTGCTCCGCCAAGCTGGGCATCCAGCGCATTGATGAGAACCTTCTTTGTGTATGACATCACGAGAAAAGTTCCAGGTATTGAAATGTACAGGTTTGTGTTGTCCGACGGGTCGTGAAGGATCACGATGTCGTTATCAAAATACTTCTCTTTTTTAACGGTGTAGCCGCCCGTAGTGAAAGTCGTGATGTATTCATTTAAAAATTTGATACCGGATGCACCCTGCAGATCAACCAGGAAAAGAAAATCGTAGTCCTTCGTGCCAACCATGTGAGCTGAGACGATCAACGACCTCGACCCGATCAGATCGAACAACATGCTGTTGTCGCTGATCAGCGAATCGAGGCTGTTGGCAGAAGATGTTAAAGACGCGAAATATGCGTTGCTCTCTAAGTGCGACCATGTTTGGGTGGAGGATATCTTCTTCCACGCACCTATAGGATCGTCGGTAATGATTGCGTAGACCGCATCGTCGGGGATCAGCGATAAAGCTTCGCCGGCGATACCTTTTGCACTGTAAAACTTCCAGGCGATGTATCCACCGCCACCAAGGAGCGCCAGTACCACGATCCATTTAAATACTCTCATTATTTGGGGACGACACCGGTTACAACGATGTACTTGCGTACATAATACCGAGAGTTTTCGAAACCTTCAGAAATGTTGCCGTCGTATTCGACCAACACCGCGATCCGTCCGTTGAATTCATACGCCTTGTTTAGCCGGGTTCTTCTTACAGGTCCGCGAGAAGCCGGTACCTTGCTGTCTTTTTGAAGGAGGATGTCTTTTCCCTGTCCTTTTACACGGAGCTCGATCATACCGTTGTTCGATTTGAAATCCAGAACGTAACGGTCTTCGTTAATGATGATGACATTATTGGGGTTCACTCCTTTGAAGCCGTAATCATATCCAAGGTTCTTACCGGGAACGATGTTGAATTTTTTGAGAAGCTTTTCCTCGTCTGCCTTTGCTTTGTTGAGATCCGTGGCGCCTTCTGTCTCGGAATCATCGACATAGCTCAATGGCTTCGATGCCCATTCATTCTTTTTTACATCGATAACAAACACGGTCACGGTTCGTGGGCCGTAACCATCACCGCTTTCGACTGATTTAAAGGCGAAGTAGTCTCCATTATCACTGAAGCCAAAAACTTCACTCATAGTATCGTCTACATGTACATGCTCTTCCTCTTCTTCTTTCTCTTCGTTCCCGTACTCAGAAACCGTGTCGGGTTGGTTGGTCTCATTGCTGATTGCATTCTTGAGCGCATCGGTCACGAAGATGTCGCCATCGGGATTGCCTTGCTCTTCAGGAATTGAATCCGCTGCTGGTATGGAATCAGTGCTTGCAGATTCGGACGCGGGCTGACTTCCGCATCCGGCTAAAACTATCAAAAAGATTGGGAGAACTCTTTTATACATATATGTTTTAAACTATGGCTTTCGCTTCGTCGAATCCGGAATTGAATCCAGTTCTGTTTGTGGTTCGAGGTCGTTCTGGTATGCATTCTCACCAGACGGCGGCACGGAGTCGTTCACGAGCGAGTCCATATTATCATCTGACCTGGCGCGCTCGCCACCACCGCACGACGTCAATCCAAGAAACAAAACCACAACTATACTTGCCAAGATGCTTTTCGTTTTCATAACCCTGTTGTTTACACAAGGTCATGCAAACGATGTGCATGTTATTCCTTCGTCCAGATCCTGGTGTTGAGGTTAAGGTCTTCTACAATTCCAATAAACAACACCAGGTACTTGTTGAACCCTTCAATACGCTCGTATTTAGCCATTGAACTAAAGAATGGCGCCTCGAAGAGGTTTTCAGACAAGGGCACGGCGATGAATACTTCGTTGCCGATAAATGACATCCGCATTCCCTTTTTGGTCTTTGCCTTGAACTGTAGAATTCTTTGCATCAATGATGTGGAAAGAATGTACCTCGCTTCAATCTGGTCGTTGCTGTAAACTGCGAATGCTTTCTCGAACTCCACGTCTTCAAGTTTCACTAACTGGTCGCGCTGGAAGTTCCATTTCTGGAACATAGTACCAATGCTCCCGAAGATGCTCTCTGCAGTATCGGGCAGCACAATGGTTTCACCTTTAAAATTTTTATTGAAATCACCCACGAAGAACAATCCTTTAAATATCGTGGTGATCTGTTTCGACTTGTTGCCCTTACTGTCTGTCTTCGTTGTCTCCATTTCCGTGAGCAACTCCGAAAAACGAATGGCAGTCTGCCCTACCCTTCCCATAACAAGATCATCGCCTTTGTAACGATTGATATCCTGCAGGTAGAGTTTGCTCTTGTGATAGTCGTAACTGGCTATGTGTCCCGAAGCCTGGTATTGAAGACTGGGGTCGATCGCCTTCACCATCTTTGCGATGACTTCATTTTTAAACCGGTCTTTTATCTCTTTGATCTTTCTAAGATTAAGAATAAGATAAAGACCCCCACAAAGGATGACCCCGGCAAACAAAACAAACCACGACGCCTCGATAACGTTGCCCTTGTTGATTGCCAAAGAGATTGCAAAAGGGATAAGACCAATTGCCGCCCACTTGAAACCACCGTTGACGAGTTTCTTCCTGTCTTCTTCGAGGATATTTAATGACGGAAGAAGTTCACTGTCGTAGAACGACTTGAATTCTGCTGCGCTTTTCATAAGTGCAGGCTTAGTTACCAAACATCGCCTTCGCGCTGATGTTCTGGCGCTCGACTTCCGGAATTACGAATACGGCTTTACGCTTGTGCCCGAACATAGAAGCAAGTATGTTCGACGGAAACTTCTCGCACGCGTTGTTATAGCTTGTTACCGCGGCATTGTACGCACGGCGCGCGGCAGAGATCTGTTCTTCGGCCTCGTTCCAGCTACGCTGAAGCATGGTGAACTGCGAATCGGCCTTCAGCTCGGGATAGTTTTCGGCAGTGATCATGACATTCCGCATAAGGCCCGCCATCTTATTTTCTACTTCCACTCTTTCTTCGGTGCTTAGAGTTCCCGACACTGCGCGGGTGCGGAGTTCAGTAATTGAAGTGAGTGTTTCCTTTTCGTGTTTCATATATGCCTTCACCGTCTCCACAAGGTTTGGTATAAGGTCATACCTTTTCTTAAGCATCACATCGATGCTACCGAAAGCATTCTCCACCTGGTTCCTCGCGCCCACAAGGTTGTTGTAAGCAACAATAATGAGAAGTACCAGGAGAACAACGCCTCCAATTACAATATACAGGGGTGCCATTCTATAGAAGGGTTAGGAGGTGTAGTAAACTGAATAAATATAGCAGACTACAACTTCATTTCCCATCCTTTTTCATACTCGCGCGACCATAGCTTTTTCGCATCGGCATCATCACAATGGCCGTTCGCGGTGTTACAGTTCAGCGTCTTGCCGGTGCGCTGCGCGATGTTGCCCAGGTGGGGCAATAACGTCGACTTGTACGCGTCGCTGATAGGCGAGTTAAGCTTCGCCTTGCCGCGAATGGAATCACAAAAATTGTTGAGGTGAGTCGCGTCCAGCTTGTCACCCATTCCTGTTGTGCTTGCCTCTACCTGCCCCAGCGGACTCTTCGCATCTTTGATGAGCTTGTTGCCGAGATCGTAGACCTTGTAGTCGTCGCCGGCAAGCATAATGAGCGTTCCTTTGTCACCATAAAATATCGTTCCCCTGCCGCCCTTTGTTTCATCGAACTGGTTGCAGCTGCGGCCTTCCCACGATATTGAAGTATTATTGTCGAATTCGTATGTAATAACCTGTGTATCAGGTGTTTCCCAGTCATCTTTATAAGCGAAACGCCCACCTCCCGAGGTAACTCGTTTTGGCAGCCCCACGCCAAGTCCCCAGCGCATCACGTCGATCTCATGAGTACCGTTGTTGCAGGCTTCGCCCGTTCCCCAGTTCCAGAACCAGTGCCAGTTGTAGTGGATCAGGTTGTCTTTGTAAGGCCTGCGCGGAGCCGGACCCTGCCAAAGCTCATAGTCAAGATTTGCGGGAGCAGATACTGCCTTCCCAATACCGATCGGCTTGCGTGCATTTGAATACCAACCCTTCGCATAGTAGACCCGGCCGATTGTTCCGCTTTGAAGTTCCTTTATTGCTTCACCTACACCGGGCCATGAGCGACGCTGGTTGCCCATTTGCACGAGCTTGTTGTATTTGGTCGCTGCTTCGATAAGGATCTCTCCTTCTGCCGGAGAGTGGCAGCATGGCTTCTCTACATACACATGCTTACCTGCCTTCAACGCCATCAACGACGCGGGAGCATGCCAGTGGTCGGGTGCTGCTACAACAAGAGCATCGAGATCTTTCTCTTCAAGCATCTTGCGTACATCCTTATAACCTTTCGGAGCCTTGCCGGTCAGGCCTTTTATTTTGTTAATCGTTCGTTGCAGTACCGTGTCATCGACATCGCAGATAAATCCTACTTCAACATCATCGAGAGAAGAGTAAAGTGTAGCGAGGTATTCGCCTCGCCCATTGGTGCCCATTACCCCGACAACTACTTTCTCACCTGGTGATCCTTTAAAACCAAATACATTGGGAGCAGCAAACACGGCACCGGTAGCCATAGTTGTATTGTAAAGGAACGTCCTGCGTTTCATAAGTTTAGTGTTTAAGGTGTTCAAGCAACCATTGTGTGAATTTATCTCTTTGTTCGGGATAAGTCCAGTGGCCAGTCTCCTGGACGAGGTAAAGTTCTTTAGGCGCAGAGATGACGTTATAGGAGGCGTACAGCGAGGTGGTAGGACATGTCTCATCGTTATAGCCCCATGAATACAAGCCTGGCTGTTTAACAAGTCTCGAGAAGTTGACGACGTCGTAGTACTTCATAGTTTCTTTCTTCTTGTCGATATCATTGTAAGGAAGGTTGTCTTTATTGAACATGTGAGGCCACCCCCCTGCGCGACCGTGCAGGTACCCTGTCACGTCGCTGATCGCGGGATAATATGCTGCAAGGAATTTAACTCGTGGATCCAATGCTGCTGTAACGATGGATAACGCTCCACCCTGGCTTCCACCGGTGACTGCGAGATTTGTTCCGTCGTATTGCGGCAGGCTTACGAGGAAATCATTTGCACGAACACACCCGATGTAAACCCGCTTGTAGTAATAACGGTCTTTGCTGTCCATGTTGAATTGCGGATATCCGCTCAATGCACCCTGTGCGAGATCGACATAGACTTGCGGATCCATATTTACGGGAATGCCGTGTATACCTATCTGTAGTGTGATGATCCCTTTTTCTGCCATCGCGATGTCGCCGGCATAGGGCCTGATCCCCGCGCCGGGAACCTGTAGCAGTGCGGGATACTTTCCTTCCTTTTTAGGAACGCAAAGTATTCCATAGATCCTCGCACCCGCCCGGAAGTTCTGGATGTTGACGTGGTAGACGTTCACAGTCTCCGTGCAACGTTCCGGCATCAACGTCATCTTTGCGTCGATGGGAACTTTTGCCAGGTCGGCTTTCGCCTGATCCCAGAAAGTTGTGAAGTCGGAAGGGTTCTCTATGGTCGGTTTGATCGAACCTGGATCGAAGCCCGCCGTCGCGAAACCGCGATATTCTTTGCCATTCACTCGCGCCCAGGCTACGCATCGAAGAAAACCGGGTGATTTCATTCCACCGGCGTCGACGACCTGCGTACCGTTCTTAAGAATACTGGAGTCTTTCCTGATGGCATCCATTTTTTCTGGTCCATATTCCCATCGCACCTTGACATCTTTCAAAGGATTGCCATCTTGTAGCACGGTGATGGTGAACTTTGCCTTTTCAGATTGCTTGTAGGTCCAGTCCGTATGGTCGGGAGCGACAACAACTTTGATGCGCTGCTCGATGGGTTGAGCAGCGGCAAGAAAGGAGAACGCCGTGAGGAGGATTAATAAGTATTTCATTATCAAGTGTTTAGCGATATTGCTTTTTTACAACTTTTGAAAATAGAAAAAATGGCGCGACCTCTCTGCTTTCTTGCTCTCCTAATTTTAGTTGTCTCCTGCAACACCACTACCGAGCCACGGGTGTTGGTGTTCTCGAAAACCAAAGGGTGGAAACATTCTTCGATACCGTTTGCCAACGAGGCTATCCTGAAACTCGGGGCCGAAAACAATTTCAAGGTCGACACGACAAAAGACGCATCGTTCTTTACAGATAAATCATTGAAGAAGTATCACGCGGTAGTATTCAACAATACTACGCGCAATGTTCTCAATGCAGAACAACAAGCTGCTTTCGAACGATACATACAGGCGGGTGGTGGTTATGTTGGTATTCACTCCGCGGCAGATACGGAATACGAGTGGCCGTGGTATGCGCAGTTGATGGGAGCTCACTTCTCGAGTCACCCGCACAATTCAAACATTCGAAAGGCAACGGTCAACGTTACAGACAAGACACACATCTCAACCGCTCACCTCCCCGACAAGTGGGAACGTACGGATGAATGGTATAACTACCGGACATTCTATCCAGGGTTGAAAGTACTCGCTTACCTGGACGAGAACACATACGATGGGGGTACTAATGGAAGCAATCACGCAATCGCGTGGTACCATGAGTTCGATGGCGGGCGGGCTTTCTATACCGGGGGTGGTCACCAGGATTCGAGTTACTATGAGCCGTTGTTCCTTAAGCACCTTATGGGTGGAATAACTTACGCGATGGGCGATGGTAAGCTGGACTATAGTAAGTCGTATTCAGTAGCGATGCCGGAAGAAAATCGTTTCGTGAAAACAATTCTTGTGAACGACCTGAACACACCGATGGAGCTTGCCGTATCCGACGATGGACGTATTTTCTTCACTGAGCTTCGCACGGCCAATCTTTCAATGTACGACACGAAGACCGGCAAGTACACGCTGGTGCATCGATTCGATGTGGCGACAAAAGGCGGAACGGGTTTGATCGGAGTTTCACTCGATCCAAAATTCAACGACAATCATTTCATCTACGTGTACTACACGCCGCCGAGTGAAACTGAACCACTGCCGTTCAATCTTTCACGTTTCGTGGTCAAAGACGACAACACGCTCGACATGGCGTCTGAGAAGGTATTGCTGCAGGTGCCGGTCCAGTTCAACAGCGGGGCACATCATGGCGGATCTATCGCGTGGGACAAGGAAGGGAATCTATATTTATCGACGGGCGACAGCTCTTCGCCGTTCCCGGCCGATGGTTATGCGCCGCTTGATGAAAGGCCGGGTGCCGAATACTATTCACTCGATGCACAACGCGGCGCTTCGAACACGAATGACTTCAAAGGAAAGGTGCTACGAATACATCCTGAGCCTGACGGAACTTACACAATCCCGAAAGGCAATCTCTTTCCTCCGGGCACCGACAAAACCAAGCCCGAGATCTATGCGATGGGCTGCCGGAATCCATATCGCATTGCAGTGAACCCAAAATCATCCGTGTTGTATTGGGGAGAGATTGGTCCCGATGCAGGTAAAGATTCAATACAGGGGCCTCGCGGTTACGATGAGTTTAACCAGGCGAAGAAGCCCGGTTTCTTTGGATGGCCATACTTTGTGGGCAACAACTATGCGTACCCGAAGTGGGACTTTGCTACGAAGACCGCCGGTCCGTTGTTCGATGCGGCGAAGCCGATCAATAACTCACCTAACAACACAGGTTTGACGGAGCTCCCTCCTGCTCAGCCGGCTATGATCTATTATCCTTATGCTGCATCCCCGGAATTCCCGGAGCTTGGCGAGGGCGGACGTAGCGCGATGGCTGGCGAATTTTACACGTACGATGCGTCGTCCGATTCGAAGTACAAGTTTCCATCTTACTTTGATGGCTCTCTTTTCATTTTTGAATGGATGCGCAACTGGGTCCGTGTGGTTCGGTTTGATGAAGATGAAAATTATGTGAAGAGCGAACCATTCATGACTGCGAATGGCGACTTCCGGAGGCCGATCGATCTTGCGTTCGGCAAAGACGGTGTGATGTACATGCTTGAATACGGCTCTGTGTACGGGGCCGACAACGACGACTCGCGTCTGGTGAAGATTGAATACAATGCCGGCAATCGCGCACCGATCGCCCGGGCGAGCGTAACCGATTCTGCTGCGATGGCTAAGCTCGACAAGTCGGTGTTCCTTACTTCGGAGCGACGACTTCCCTACACGCTAACTGAAAAATCTGGAGCAGTTCCTCTTCGTGTGTTGTTCAGCGCTCAAGGCACCTCCGACCCTGATGATGACGACGAGATCAAATACGAATGGCTGTTCGACGGAAAGACAGTCGGTGCGACAAAAGGAAACGCAACGTACACTTACACTCAGCCCGGTATCTACAATGCGATATTGCGCGTAACGGACAAAGCAGGCCTCGTTGGATCGGATACGGTGCTGATCCGCGCAGGTAATGAAGCTCCGAAAGTTGTCATCGAAAGTGGAGCCAACCGGTCGTTCTACTGGACCGGCAAGAATTTCAAGTACAACGTAAAGATGTCGGACAAAGAAGATAAGTCGATCGATGCTTCGAAAGCACATTTATCTTTCGAATACACGCCGGAACCACCGAGCATGATGATTGGTGCGGCGCTGATCGCAGCGAGCGATTGCAAGGCATGCCACACCATCGACAAGAAGTCGGTAGGGCCCACTTACATGCAGGTGTCGGAGCGCTACAAAGGACGCGCGGATGCAGTTACTAAACTTGCTGCGAAGATCATTGCAGGTGGCGGGGGCTCATGGGGTACAGAAAGCGTGATGAGTGCGCATCCACAGATCACTGAGCAAGAAGCCGAAGAGATGGTGAAGTACGTGCTGTCGATCGCAGAGAAGAGCAAGCCAAACTTGAACATGCCGATGAATGGGACTGCTATGCTTAATCAGCATAAGCAGGACGAGCCGCAGGGACGTTACACCCTTCGGGCATCGTACACCGACAACGGGGCGAATGGTATCGAACCGATAACGACAACGGAAGAGATCGTTCTGCGGAACGCAAAAGTCAGGGCGGTGTACACTGATTTACAGTCGGGCATCGCGCGTTACGGTGGCAGCCTGGCAGCAGGTGGTCATAATTCGTTCGTGATGCTGAAGAATGTAGACCTTACTGGTATCCGGAAATTTGTGGTGGAATACGGCTCGAAGAATCGCGATGGGGAAATTATTGTCAGGATCGATTCGCAGGCGGGGCCTGTGGTTGCCAGCACGGCTTTCACAGCTACAGGAAATTTCGATACTGCAAAAACAGTGACGTGTGAGTTAAAGAACCCGATCGAAGGGAAGCATGATATTTACTTCTTCGCGATAAAGAGGACGAAGCCGGATACGGATATCCTGAAGTTCTTCTCGATAGAGTTTAATCAATAACGGGATTTAACTCACTGTTCGCAAGTTGCCCGGGCGGAATGCTCATCAGCCACACTTCGTGATCTTTCTTACGATGATCGTGTTCTGGTTTTAGCACTATCGTATTATCGGCAAAGTAAATAACCGTCATTACCTCGCGCATTGTCGGCGATTGGTTGCCTGGCGCGTTGTGAAGCGTCCATCCTGCATGGAATGTTGCGTCGCCGGCGTTCATGGCGTTGGCGCCTGTGACGTTTACATTGTTGCTCTTCACAAAGTCATTAAAGAAATCCTCGGATGAATCGGAAATTTCCTTCGACGTTATCGACCCAAGCTTGTGTGTACCGGATGCAAATTTCATGATGCCCATGTCGGTTGTGATGTCGATCAAAGGCATCCACATGGTAATGGTATTGTTTGTATCGAGCGGCCAGTAGTATTGGTCCTGGTGCCAGGGCGTGTGACCACCGCCGGGTTCTTTGAACAACGCCTGGTCATGATACAACCGCACGCGCTCCACTCCCATCAATTGCGCGGCAACGTGTCCGAATCGCTTCGCCAGCACGAACTTCTTCAGTATGTCGTTCTGACGCCAGAGGTTGAATATCTGGAGGAAAGCTTTGCCATAAGTGTCGCGGTCTTCCATCTTTCTCTTTTCGGTGTTGAGCTTTTCAACGCCTTCGAGAATGGCTTTGCGATAGAACGCAACTTCTTCTTTCGAAGCGAGACCCCTGCAAAGCACATGGCCGTTGGTTTGGTACTCGCGAATCGCCTCTTTGGTTAGCGGGTATTCTGAACTAAGATCCATAAGCGAATATAGACAGGTTTATTTCAATCTTTCCATAAACATACTTCGATAAGTTTGCCCGATGGGGATCTTCTGTCCGGCCACCACAGCCATGTTGCCTTCCACGTACTCGAGTTTATTCATCGAGATAATAAACGATTTATGGATCCTTTTAAATATGGAGGGCGGTAGCTGATCGCACAACTTCTGCAATGTCTGGTGAACAACAAGAACATTCTCGCCAAGGCGAACACGCGCGTAGTCGCCCATCGCTTCTATATGATCGATATCGGCATAATTTACCTTGTGGGTCTTTTTATCTGCCTGGAGTATGATATATCCATCGCTTCCCGACTTGCGCAGCTCCATGAACTTACCGACAGCCTTCACAAATCGTTCGAATGGAAATGGCTTAACGAGATAATCGATGGCGTTGAGCTCGAAACCATTTACCGCAAATTCCGGGTAGGCGGTAGTGAAGATCACTGCTGGTGGGTTGATCAGGGTCGCATAGAAATCGGTACCAGAGAGTCGCGGCATATTGATATCGAGGAACAGCAGGTCGACCCGGTGCTTTCGCAGTTCCTCGCCTGCTTCGATAGCATTGCTGCACACCGAGACCAGCTCGAGGGCGGGGAAGTCGGCAATGTATTTCCGGAGCAGCTCCTGGGAAACGGGCTCGTCTTCGACGATCATGCAACTTACTTTGCTCATGTAGTGATCTGCATCCGAATGTTGAACGTGGTGTCGGTCTCCGAAATTGTGAACTTATGGCGGCCGGGATAGATAAGCAAGAGCCTGTCCTGGAGATTCTTTAAACCTATGCCTCCCTTACCTTCCATTTTCTGACCGGCCGGCTTGTTGTTTGCGATTGTGAAATTGATCACACCTTTCTCTTCTTCCAGCAAGATACTCACGAAAGCGTTCTCTGTTTCGCCATGAACTCCGTGTTTGAAGCTGTTCTCCACCAGCGGCAAAAACAACATGGGGCTGACCGATGCGGTCTCGTTGGAAAGGGTTTCAGAGATCTCGATCCGTGTACTGGGATGTACACGATAGCGCTGAAGATCCACGTAGTCGCGAATGATCTTTGCTTCTGAAACCAACGCAACGGCTGCCTGCGACGACTGGTAGATAACGTAGCGTAGTATATCTGAGAGTTTAATGATTGCAGACGAAGTTTCTTTAGAATCCCGGAGTGACAACGTGTACAGGACAGTAAGGCTATTGAAGAGAAAGTGAGGATTGACCTGGTTTGAAAGAGCCTGGAACTCTGCGTGGGCTTTCTTTTCCTGCAACTGGAACCATTCCATAGAAAGACATACAAGGAGCCAAACGCCGGTGAAACTCACGAAGAATTTCAGGAGATCTAAATACTCGTAGTAAGAAATGAAGTAATAGCCGGGTAGTACATAGTCGATGAGCTTATCAAACAATACATCATTCATCCACGCTCCCGCCAACACAACAGAAATCAAAAGCAAGAAATACTGCCAGTACTTTCTTCGATTCAACAAACGCGGCCGTAGCGCCATGTCGTTTATTGTTACCGGGACAAGGATCGTTACAAGGAAGATCGACGTGTAAATGTGATCGATCATCTTCCACTCCGATCCTGCGAAAATGCTGATCAGTACGAAGTATGCGAGCGTCCAGAATATTAATTGTACAGCCAGCTTCATTAGTTGATCCTTTTAAGCTCCAGGCTAAGGTCATTCTCATCGTATGCCCGTTCGTCGTTTCCGTACTTCATAACAAACTTCTGGAGTTCATCTGTTGTGGCCGTCAATAAATAGAGTCCGTCATCTTTGGATTTTGGGTCTGCATCCATCACTAGCTCGTGAGAGATGCGGATCTTGTTTTGCGTGAACATCTCCCGGAGCCATTCTTCATTAAACCAGAAGATGTTTATTTCGTCGTTACCGGCAATATTGATCCTGGCAATAGAATGTGTGGGCACCATGTGAAGATCGAAGACGAGTACTTCTTCGGAATTATCCTGGGTGGGTATGATGTCGAGATAGGTATTACCGTCGAGCTCAAACAATGTTCCAAGTAGCGCTACCTCTCGCCCGTTCTTACTGCAATGAAGCTCGTAGTTTTTCCCGAATGGATTTCGGTGGATCGTCCATTGGACCTTCTCCTTGTCTTCCCACGTTCCTTCGATCGTCGGCCGGAGAAATACGTCCTTCTCCTTATAAAACTGGTGGACAGACTTTACAATACAGCCCTGGAAGCTTAAGGCGATTAGGGCAACAGTAACTATCAGTGATTTTCTCATACCATTTATGTTTTAATGATACGGAAAGATGTGCGCGTTGCTTTCGATGATGAAATTTTTTCGATGAACGAGGGCTGGGAATAGCCGAACGTTGACTGCGACATAAATTTTTTTACAAATTTTTTATGGACGCGAGGATATTCAGGCATCTAAAGATAAAACCAGCCTATGAAAATCTTTACGATTGCCATCGGCATACTCATATCTATTAATTGCTTTGGGCAAGTTCGACGTGTGACGGGTGTGCTGACGGATGAATCAAATCTTCCAATGCCCGGTGTGAATGTCGTTGTGAAGGGTACCGATAACGGAACTATTACTGACATCGAAGGACGTTATTCGATCGATGCTCCTGTTGGATCGGTATTAGTGTTCAGCTTTATTGGAATGCAAACGAGGGAAGCTGTAGTAACGATAAACGGGCTGATGGGAACCAAAGCAAGAATACCCGGGTCGCCCGCACCGAATCAAAAGTATCCATCGTCATGGGCTGACCTGCCATCGGATACAACCGGTTGGAATAAACCTGGCGTTGCAGTGATCGACAATAACGCCGGCCACGTTATCAACAAACAATCCATCGATCCCGAAAATCTTCTCAGGGTAAGGCGATACGGTCGCAACTTCCTGTTCCTTACAGGGCAAGCAAACACCTATAAACCTTTCACCTTACAACTCACGACAGCCATTGGATTGGAACAGGCGAACCGGTGGCCGTCGCTTCAATCGACGTTCGCACAAGGGAGATCTTCGAATGGGACAGTGCAATGGCGTGGTCCAGACCAGGGAGAAACCTTCAGCTACGGACCTCTCGTACGCACACTTGAATACGACGGTTCGATTTATCAATACGATCCAAACGGACGGCTTGTATCGAAAGGAACCGGGAATGGCGTTGCGGCAAACGCCTACGATCCACTCAGTATATTCAGATCAATCGTAAGTACGTCGACACAACTAACAGTTGCTGGTAGTCTTCCGGGTAACACGAAGTTGTCCGGATCGCTTGAGCGTCGCGACAGGTCTGGAATTATACCAGGATCGTCGACATCGTTAGACAACCTTTCGATTAAACTGATCGACTATTCACCATTCAACAAGCTGAAGGTGTCTGGCTCTACTGCATACCAGCAAGCTCGTGGAAGATTATTGCCTCATGGCTCCAACCTGTCGAACATCATTTACCGTGCATACACTACACCGCCGACGTACTACAATTCATCCGTCGGCAGCGAGATCAAGGCTCTCCCCGACCGTGATAAGAATGTTCGAAGCCTGTCGATACTTAAGTTTGCTTACACGGCAAATGAACATCTCACTTTAAACGTCAATTCAAACTATGAGTATCAGCAAAGTAATATAATCAATGGCGTTCTGACCGGTCCAGATAGCCGATCCACTCAAAGAGACCTGGCGCGGCAGAATTTTTACAGCATCACCTCGCTTACCTGGAATAAAGCGACCACGTTCTGGAGAAACTCGGGCCTTGTTGCCTGGCACGTTAACTACGAGCAGAACAACCTTGACCGAACCGATTCATTTACCGACGCATCCATCAAAACAGAAAATAAATCATATCGCACTGCTAACGAGATAATAACACAAGGAACATTCGAGTATGATAACTTATTTCAACTCAAGGTAGCGAACCGCGCTTACTTTTCGAACACAGCTGTCCGTGAAGAGTACGTTAACATGTTTCCGTCGTTCTCTTTCGAATATAACATGGGACGACATCTTTATTACAATGACATCGAGCCGTACGTTGCGATAAGCCGGAATATTCATGAAGCACCACTGATCTGGGCCAACTGGTCGCATGCATCTACCAGGATGAATATGGCGTCGGCGATGAATTTCTATGAGGCTGGTGAGTTGTTCTTTGATAAAACCCTGGTACCCGAAACCGACGTGAAAGTTGAAACCGGGTTGAAGACTCATTTCAATAACCTCACATTCGATATCGGCTACTACAACAACACAACTAACGATATGGTATCGCCCGTGTGGCAGGACAATCGGTTTACACTGATGAATGTGGCGGTGGTGAATACATCGGGTGTAACTGCTTACGCAAGGCACACAATTTACGCGGGCAACGTTCACCTGACGGCAAGCATTAACTGGAGCAAATACAACAGCGTGGTGCGCGATGTATATGTGCCGGGAGGAATGGTACATGTCGCCGGATTTTCCGAAGTATCTGCTGTGATCGCAAAGGGCGAACCGTTGGGAGCGATATATGGCACGACCTACCTGAGAGACAATACAGGAGCGCTGGTAATCGATTCCCAGGGATTCCCGATGGTCGATACACGCACAACGAAGATCGGCAACCCGGTACCGAACTGGATCGGTGGCGGGTCTATATCTGCGGTGATCAAGAACAGGTTTCGGTTTTGGGCCACAATGGATTATCGCAACGGTGGTCAACGATGGAACGGAACTAATCGCGTACTCGATTACCTGGGGATGTCGCAGGTGAGCGCTGACCAGCGAACAATTGGCAACTACGTGTTCGATGGGAACGACATGACGGGCAGGCCCAATGTAACGCCAGTGAGTTTCGCGGATGCAGGTCACGATACTGCCACCAACCGTTGGGTGCGCGATGGCTACGCAGGAGCCGCGGAACAATACATCGAAGACGCATCGTGGTTTAGAATGTCGGAGTTGGGAGTTTCATACTGGACACAAACGCCCAACTCGGCACTGATGAAGCAATTAAAAGTATCGTTGGTAGCCACGAACATTTTCCTCATTTCGAAATATCATGGCGTCGACCCCGCAACATCACTGTTTGGGTATACGAGCGGTGCTTCGCTTGATCTGTTCAACATGCCGGGTGTGCGTGGAGTAACTGCAACTGTTTCAATAAATTTTTAGTGGTATGAAAACTTTAAAGGTTGTGCTGGGAGCATTTGTTTTAGTGGCGACAATGGTAGCCTTCGAAGACATACCCCAGCTTAATGCCCTGCTTCAAAAGCTTCAGTCGTACAATTCGAAATATCCCAGTGAAAAAATTTACATGCATCTCGATAAACCATTCTATAAGCCGGGTGAAACTATTTGGTTTAGTGTCTATGCAGTGCACGGTGTTACACACAAACCATCGGTGATCAGCAACACCGTGATAGTGCAATTGATCGACCCTAAAGGAAATGTGGTAAACCAACCAGAAGTATACATTAGATGGTGTTGGGTACGGCGACGTTCAGTTGGGCACAGAAACGCCCGGTGGCATGTATAAGATCAAAGCATACACCAGGTGGAATCTGAATTTTAAAAGTCAAAAGTTATTTGAAAAAGATATCCAGGTTCAAAGAGTCATCACCCCTCGCCTTCTTTTGAAACTTGATTGGGAAAGAGAAACCTACGGTCCTGGCGATAGCGCCGTGGCGATGATCACCGCCCGGAATCTTAAAAATGAAAATATTGCAAGGGCTGAAGTGAACTATAAAGTTGCTATCGAAGGACAACAAGTAGTACAGGGAAAGATATTAACCACATCGTCGGGCGCAACAACGATAAAATTCCTCGTGCCTGCAAATGTTTCGTCGACAGATGGCCTTCTCCAGGCCCTTGTTTCTGATAATGGTGTCGAAGAATCGATATCGCGTTCTGTTCCAATTGTGCTCAACAAGATCAGCCTGCAATTCTTTCCTGAAGGCGGCGACATGATTGACGGCGCATCGACCCGCGTAGCATTCAAAGCTCTGAATGAATTTGGTAAGGCAGCGGACGTTGCCGGGCAGATACTTAAAGGCAACCAGGTTGTCGCGACATTCAATAGTTTTCACATGGGCATGGGTGCGTTCAACCTGAAAGTATCCGATGAAAAGTATGTCGCACGCGTAACAAACCCGGCAGGTATTTCGGAGACCTTTCCCCTGCCGCCAGTTGTTGACGAAGGTTACACGTTGAACCTTAAAAACCGATCGAAGAACAAACTTGTATTCAATATTCAATCTTCGTCCGCAAGTATCGAACATACTCAGATTGTTTGCACGTTACATGGCCAGGCCGTTTGGCAGAAAGGGATCGATCTTCGACAGGGCATCAACGTCGTCGAAGTAAATACAGACAGCGCCGTGTTTGTTTCCGGGATCGGAGTATTTACGCTTTTCGATCAAGCCGGCCGCCCAAGATGTGAGCGACTCACATATATCAATAAGAGCCAGCAACTGCAGATCGCCATTCAAACAAGCAACGAGAATTATCAACCCGGCGGGAAAGTAGATGTCGACATCACCACAACCGATACCCATGGCTCGCCCATTCCCGCCAGGCTCTCGCTCGCCGTCGTCGATGATCAATTGCTGTCGTTCGCCGACGATAAGCAGGACAACATCCTCTCATGGTTTCAGTTGTCATCGGAAGTCAAAGGAGACATACAGGAGCCATCGTTCTACTTCGACCCATCGAAAGAAAAAGCCGATGAGGCTCTCGAGTACTTATTAATGACACAAGGATGGCGACATTTCTCATGGACCAACCTGGACGAGAACATACCAATAACGTACGTACCGGATAAAGACGGGACCATTTCCGGATACATAACCCATACCGCTCTCGGTTATCGGCGCGCCAAAGGCACAGTCACACTCGTGGAAATGGGTAATCTCCGTCGCGTGAAGCAGATCGAAACCCGTGATGATGGCTCGTTCGACTTCGTGAATGCAGATCCTACAGTTGCAAGTATGATCATCGTAAAAAAGGGCTATCAAATTTATCTCAATGAGCAAAGCTCCAAAAGAATGATCTTACCCAGGAGTTCACTTCCGGGTAAGGATCAACCGAACCGGGCAGAAGAGTTTGGAGCACAAGCACAGAATATTCAACAATCACCGGTAATGGAAGTCGGAGAACCATTGACCAACGATCTTTCGATGGCTTCTGATGTAACATCGCTTAGTGAAGTAGTCGTCGTGGGATATGGTTCAGCCGAGAAACGGGATATAACGGGCTCTGTCGTTTCGGTTGCCAGAGAAGACATACTGGTACGAGGAGTGTCTACCATCGAAAGCGGGTTGTCCGGGAGAATTGCGGGGATACAGGTGATCGCAAATACCGGATCGGCCGGATCAGCGCCGAATATTCGGTTACGTGGATACAGTTCAATGGGAATCGGAAATTATCTACCTCTATATGTGATCGATGGAATACCGGTGGCCGATCCTGTGAATGCAAACTTTACCGCTTCGAGCATCATCTCAACCGATAATATTCACGACGTTACAGTTTACAACACACCCGAAACAACAACGCTCTTCGGAAGCCGGGCAGTCGACGGTGTGATTTCGATAACATCCAGCAATAGTCCGAGGTTAACCTATTATCCAGACTATAATCACACCCGGAAGCCGCGTTACATTTATCTTGTCGTACCGCCGCAAAAACACACAACAGGTCGTGAGTTTTACGTCCCACCTGTCGTTAGTAAGACTGAAGATGAAAGCCGGCGTGATTTCAGAACCACCGTATTCTGGAAGCAACATATTGTGACCGACAAAAATGGCAAGGCTTCTATATCATTCCTTAATAACGACAATACCTCTGTATTCAGGATCACCGCCGAAGGAGTTGCTTCGAATGGATTGATAGGACGAAAAGAAACCACGTATTCTACTCAACTGCCGTTCTCGGTCGATGTAAAGATCCCCGAATTCATCGGATTCGAAGACACTCTTCACCTACCGATAAAGATCACCAACATAACTTCGAAGGCGACGCCTGCTACGATCAAGATCAATGTTCCCGAACAACTCATGGTCCTTGGTTCGAAGACGATCGAATTCGAAGCGACGGCATCCGCAACTTCAACTATCTATGCCACCATAGTTCCTACTTCAAAGGCAGGTAGCTTTGACATGTCGGTCGATGTCTCATCAAAGAAGTTTCATGACGAGATCAAACAAACGATCACCGTCCACCCGGTTGGTTTTCCCGTCGCACATACATGGTCATCGGCGGATCCTGAAAAGATATTGGATCTCGACATCCGCGATGCGGAGATCAATACGATCAAAGGTCGGTTCGAGGCGTACACTGGTGTGCTTGCTACACTGATGTCGGATGCACAATCGATGCTTAGCGAGCCCCATGGATGTTTCGAACAGGTTTCGTCTGCAACCTTCCCAAACATCATGGCGCTTCAATACCTTAAGAAGGTCGGCAAAACTCACCCGGCATTCGAACAGAAAGCAGCGGAATATATCCGGAGCGGCTACCGGCAACTGGTAGCTTATGAAATCGGAAGTGGTGGCTTTGAATGGTTCGGTCAGCGCCCCGCTCACGAAGCCTTGTCGGCTTATGGAATGATGGAGTTTTACGAAATGCAAAAAGTGTATGACAAAGTTGACGCAGACATTGTAAACCGAACTGCAACCTGGCTATTGAGCCGACGCGATGGCAACGGAGGTTTCAAACAACATAGCGGCAAATACGGATTCGCTGCCGCGCCCGCACAAGTGAACAACGCTTACCTGGTATACGCACTTGCCGAAACCGGCCATGCGGCTATCGAGAAAGAATACAATACTGCATTTAAAGAAGCTCTGAACTCTAAAGATCCATATCGCAGTGCGCTGATGGCAATTGCATCTTACGATCTAGGGAAAACGGACAACTATCATTTACTCATTGATCAATTCAAAACACAAATCGAAGAAGACGGCTTCGGTATACTGAATTCCGAAGCCTCTGTCGTGTACTCCGGTGGTCAAGCGTTGCGCAACGAGACCGTAGCATTCTGGATGCTGGCCCTGGCAAAATCTTCAACGCCCGACATCCGATTGTTGAGCAGCTGTGCAAAGTACCTGATGGCAAATCGGCAGTATCGAGGTTTCGGTCCCACATACACAACATCCGTCTGCCTTCAGGCAATGTGTAGCCTTGTCGATATATTAAAAGGATCTCCCGGCGATGGAACGATTGCAATATCGGTTAACAGTAAGCTTGCGCAAACAGTCGCTTACAAAACCACCGACGTCGAAGCTGTAGCAATGGAAGCTTTTACAGAAAAGTTATTGACCAACGGCGCACAATCTGTTCAGGTAAAATTCTCTAACTCAACCGCGCTTCCATGGCAGCTTCAGGTCGAATGGTTCTCGAAAACACCAGCCGGCTGCGAGTCGTGTAAACTCGGGATATCCACAACAATGCCCGGAGAAGTGAAGGTGAATGAAACCGTTCGCCTTACAACCACCCTCACTAACAAAACAGGCCAGGGCCTTCCAATGTCGATGGTCGTGATCGGTATCCCCGCAGGTTTGTCGGTACAGCCATGGCAGTTGAAAGAACTCCAGGAGAAAAAAGTGTTCGACTTCTATGAGGTCATTGGCGACCGCCTTGCGATCTATTATCGCGAGCTTGGTCCATCGGCTGTAATCAACATAAACCTCGACCTCAAAGCGGAACTGCCGGGTACATTTCGGGGCGCAGCAAGCACCACCTATCTCTATTATGCAGACGATTGCAAACAATGGGCCGAAGGAGTTGCCGTTACAGTAGTCAGGTAGCTTCAAAATCTCTACATTTACATAAGTCATCCTATGAGTAAGGTCAGGCAGACACGGTGGTTTTCCCTGGTGCTGATAGTCGCATTCCTCGCGGCGTCTACTGTTGTTCGCGCCGCCGCCGTCGAAGATGCAAATGACTTTAACTCAAACCAGGAAGAACAGTTTGAGGATAAATCCGAAACAGGCGACAAAGACGACAAAAGCAATTCGTTCACGTCGAACTTTTTCTTGATCTGTGAAGTAAGCCACCCGCCGGTTTCCTGTAATTACGACCGCAATAGCAGATATACCGATCTAAACACCGCCAAGCCAGTTCCAATCTTCCTGCGGAACGAAGCGCTTCTCATCTGAATAGCCCTGCCCTGACGTGTTTGATCATTCGTGCACCCCGCGAACGATCGATATTTAAGCCTATCCCCAACTATTCAATTAGGATCTATTTATGGCAGTTGAAGCCACCCTCCACGGCAATGGTCATACCAGTAGCCAGGCCATTATCTTCGACGAACACCAGGTACTGCACGACCTGAAGCACTACCTGCCAGAGCAAGCTGCGCTCAAAGACTTCATTCACCAGAACACACTCCAGGCATTTCAAAAACTTAAGTTCTACGATGGACTCAGGCATGCATCGCAGATCCTCGGACATAAAGTGTCGTTGTCGCTCGAAGAGTACCGGGCGATGTACAAGCAGGGCAAGATCAACGACGCGATTCTCGAACACATTATCCGTGAAAAAAAGGGCGACGGTCAACTGGCGCAATGGAAGAAACGCGTGATCAATGGTACCTTCGATGCATTACCTCTTCCACGTATCGGCGCGCTTAGGTCGAACTGGAAACGTCAGTATAAAGTAGATCTCGACTCACAAACACATCCTATACTTTTCAGGATACTCTGCAGTTATCTCGACCAGGGCATTTCAATCTGGAATTTCCCGATTCACGAAATGGGTTTCCTCGCATCGTTGAAAGAGATCGAGAAGAATAGCATTACAAGCTTCTTCCGTGGCAAACGCGCCAGGAAACTTTTGTTGGAAACTGCCTGTGACATAACAGACCTGCTTCGAATCGTGGTCGGCGATGAAACTCTTTACAAACAATATCTCTTCGATCAACAATTTGCACACCAGGGATGGTCGGGTATAGTGTCGATCATAGAGAACATGCCACAAACACTACTCGACTCCAGGAAGATCTCGACCCACGACCTTATCGTCTTCGAACTACTGCTCGAGATCGATGCATTGGATGCGAATCTCGGAAAGGAATGGCTGCCATTGTGTTTCATGATCAAATCGCGTCCAGTCGACTTGTTTGCCGAGGTGCCTATGACCGAATATCACGAAGTGATGAGGATGTGGCAGGATGCGTTCGAGTGGACCTATTACGATCAGGTGCTTGAAGGGATAAGGGAGGTTAACATACACGAAACACCTCACGGCCACGCAAGCTTCCAGTCAATCTTCTGTATCGACGATCGTGAGTGTTCATTTCGTCGCCATATCGAGCATGTGGATCCACTGGCGGATACTTATGCGACCCCAGGGTTCTTCAGTTCCGAATTTTTCTTCCAGCCGGAAGGCGGAAAGTTTTATACAAAGGTCTGCCCAGCTCCTGTAACTCCGAAGTACCTGATAAAGGAATATGAAACCAAAGAGAAACGAGAGACCGACGTTCATTTCAGCAAACACTCCCATTCATTCTACAGCGGATGGCTGATTGCACAGACCATCGGATTCTGGTCTGCATTCAAGTTGTTCATCAACATCTTCCGACCTGCTATAAGCCCGGCGACTGCGCTTTCATTCCGTCACATGGAACGCTCATCGCAGCTTACAATCGAGAACAAAGGTCCCGACCATGTAGAGAACGGATTGCAGATCGGGTTCACGATCGACGAGATGGCCACGCGTGCCGAAGGATTGTTGATGAGCATCGGGCTGGTGAAAGATTTCTCCCCGATCGTTTACGTGGTCGGCCACGGTGCAAGCAGTGTCAATAATCCGCACTTTGCAGCGTACGATTGTGGAGCATGTTCGGGCCGGCCGGGCTCGGTGAACGCGCGTGTGTTTTGCTACATGGTCAATCATACAGCAGTCCGAAAGATCCTTGCAGAAAAAGGGATCGACATTCCTCCCACAACACAATTCATTGGCGCACTGCACGACACGACCCGCGACGAGATTGATTTCTATGATGTGGGATCACTATCGCCAGCCAATCTTGAAGAGCATCACAAGAACGTTGAAACATTTAATAAGGCTCTCGACTTAAACTCGAAAGAACGGTCGAGACGTTTCGAGTCGATCGACACACGCGGAACGCCCGAGCATATTCACGATGAGGTCCGTCGCAGGTCTGTGTCATTGTTCGAGCCCCGCCCCGAATTGAATCATGCTACAAATGCACTGTGTATTGTCGGGCGCCGTTCGCTCACGCGCGAGCTCTTTTTCGATCGTCGTGCCTTCATGAATTCATACGATTACCGGATCGATCCTACCGGAAAATATTTATTGAATATTCTCCGTCCCGCCGCACCTGTTTGTGGTGGTATTAACCTCGAGTATTTCTTTTCACGTGTTGATAACAATAAGTTGGGCGCCGGCACCAAGCTGCCGCACAATGTCATGGGCCTGTTCGGTGTTGCCAATGGCATCGATGGCGACCTTCGTCCCGGCCTTCCGAGCCAGATGATCGAAGTTCACGATCCTATACGACTAATGATCATCGTGGAACAGTTTCCGGACCTGCTCCTGGAAACAATTCAACGCTCACCGGAAACATACGAATGGTTCGTCAACGAATGGGTTCACCTTGTTGCGATAGAGCCCGAAACGAGGGCGGTTTATTATTTTAAGGAAGGAAGGTTTGTGCGATACACACCACTCGCCAAAAAGATCGACGTGGTTCCCGATATCACCAGGCTTGTGGAAGAGAGTTCGAGCACCGAGTGCATACCCGTTTACAAACTTTCGTAGCACAATGATAAGTACACTTCATACACTTGTCGTACTGCCAATTGTTGGGTTTATGCTTAGCCTGCTGATACCCCGCGCCAAAGAAAATGTTATTTCTACCGCTGCATTCCTTACTGTTGGCCTTCACCTGGTTCTCACTATTGGCTTCATCGTATACTGGATCGCGAACGGTGCGCCAACACTCGATCAAAAGGACATGGCGTTGTTTCAAACCAGCAGCTACGTCTTCTTCCTCGACTTCAGTTTCGACAAGATTGCGGCAACGTATCTTCTTGTTGGCTCATTGCTCACGTTCATGGTTACTGTTTACAGTCGCTATTACCTGCATCGCGAAAACGGCTACAAGCGCTTCTTCAATACGATGTTATTCTTCTATTTCGGGTATGTAATCGTGGTGCTTTCAGGCAATCTTGAAACAATGTTCGTTGGCTGGGAAATGCTCGGCATTTCTTCTTTCCTGCTGATCGCCTTTTACCGCGACAGGTACCTGCCAGTTAAGAATGCAGTCAAAGTGTTTTCGATTTATCGTGTTGGCGATGTCGGGCTGATCCTGACCATGTGGTTAACACACCACCTCTTCCACGAGAACATCACGTTCTTCAGGCTCAGCAACTATGAGCTGGTGCACGATCATATCACCACACATTCCGTGGTAGGAGTTTTCATCTCGTTGATGATACTCGTTACCGCGGCAGCGAAGTCTGCCCAGTTCCCGTTCTCTTCATGGCTTCCTCGTGCCATGGAAGGCCCTACACCGTCGAGCGCAATATTTTACGGGTCACTCGCTGTTCACATGGGCGTGTTCTTATTGTTGAGAACGGAACCGTTCTGGGAGCAGCAACTTTCGGTGAGAATACTCATCGCTATCGTGGGATTGGTTACTACCGTGATCACCACAGGCATTGCCCGTGTGCAATCTTCCATCAAAGCGCAGATCGCATACGCATCTTCCGCGCAAATCGGGCTGATCTTTATTGAAGTAGCTGCAGGCCTCGATACACTTGCGTTGTTTCATTTTGCCGGCAACGCTTTCCTGAGAACATATCAACTGCTCGTATCTCCTTCCGTGGTGACTTACCTTATTCGCGAACAGTTCTATAAGTTTACACCTCACTCCCGCTCAATCGAAAATTCGTTCCCCAAAAAACTGAGGTATTCGCTGTACATCCTTTGCATCAAGGAATGGAACCTCGATTCATTCATGTACCGGTATCTGTGGAATCCCCTGAAGTGGCTCGGTCGCCGCCTCGACTTCCTCACATTAGGTCGTGCTATAGCATTCTTCCTGCCGATGTACCTGCTCGGTGTGTTGTCGCTCTATCGTGAAGATCTTATTCCGCAACGAATTCATGAATCACTGCCATTGGCATTTTCGATAATCGGCTTGATCGCTGTCCTGAAATCATTCACTGAAAGAAAACAAGCAGAACTCAGCTGGACGTTAGTTATCATGAATCACTTCTGGATTGCATTGGCCATCTCATTCAACGAACACTTTGGTTTTGAAGAAACGGCACTGTACATCAGCGGGATCGTTGTGGCAGGGTTACTGGGATTTATCGTGCTCCGAAGGCTTAAAGCACTCGAAGGGAATATCGACCTCGATCAGTTTCACGGCCACTCATATAAACATCCCAAGCTTGCATTTGTCTTCCTCGTGGCATGTCTCGCTGCAACCGGTTTCCCCATCACGCCAACATTCGTGGGCGAAGACCTGATCTTTACGCACATCCATGAAGACCAGCCAGTGCTTGCCTTCTTCGTGTCCCTCAGTTTCATCATCGACGGACTGTCGATCATGCGCATTTATGCCAGGGTGTTCCTTGGCCCGCATGTGAAATCAGTTTACGAAATGTCTTACCGATCTTCGTAGACTTACAGGTACGTGAGTCCATGCTTCCGCTTGATCTTGTCGTACCATACGCAGATCGGGTACAGCGTCAGCACAAGAATTATCCACGCAACATATGTCCACGCGAGATTCACTCCTCCTTCCGGTGTGATCCCACCAAACGTTGCAGGAAAATGAAAGTCGATCTCCGACAATGATTTACCTGTCTTCCACATTGAGTGAAGCAATGCCGCAACATGTATCATGAAGAAGTGAGCCAGGAAATAAAACAACGGGACTCGTCCAAACACAACAGCCGGCGACAGCCACTTTACATTGATCGTTTCGAAGCGCGACAACAATATCAGTAACGGACCAATCGTCATTAACGTAAACAGCAACGACACGGGATACTTGGTAACGTTGAAGTAACTAAGGACCGTAAAGATCGCTCCCCGCGGGCTTACACTCCACGGTGCTGGGTCGCCGTATACATTCACCCATCGCAGTACAGCAAACAGCACGATAAATAGCACGCCAAGCTGCCAAAGCAATCGCCTCCGAAGAACGGGATCGTATTTGTCACCGTACAAACGTCCCACCACAAATCCGAACATCATGATGGCGAGCCACGGCAAGATCGAGTATGTGGAAACAAAAGCAGGCGGTACAAATCCGGCACTCATCAGTATTGTCCAAACAGGCCCCGATGCAATGCCCGTAATCGCATCGTGACCTGCAATGATCAGTATCGAAATGAAAAGTGTCGCGCGGTACGGAAGGAAGATTACTGCAGCCATCAACATCATGCACACACCAAGCATCCAAAGGATACTCAGGAACGTCATGTCGTAATAGAAGTTAAAGAAGAATGCGAAGCGTAGAACAACCACGTCAAGTATCACGAGCCACAGACCTCGGGTCAATAGATATTTAACCAGCTCCCTCCTTCCTCTCTTCCTGAGGTTGATGTTGATCGATATACCGGATAACAATACAAAGGCCGGCGCACAAAAGTGTGTGATCCATCGCGTAAGAAAGATTGCCGGTGTTGTCTTTTCGAGATCGGTTGGACTAAACAAGAACTGCGCCTCGTGAAAGAAGTCGCGTGTGTGATCGAGCGCCATCACGACCATGATGATCCCGCGAAGAAGGTCGATCGAGTTAACGCGCCCTGGTTGCATTTCCGGCATTCGTAAATGTTATGATAACAATCTGAATTCCACCAACCGCGCACATTTGTTGGCAAAACTACCTAACTTCCTGCGGCCGCCAACAAGGTGGCCGACATTATGAAGCGCATCATCTCTCTCCTCACCGCGATACTCGCGTTGTTTATTTGCAACTCTTATGCTCAAACTCCGAAGAAACTTCGACTCGGGGTAGCTGGCCTCACGCATGGTCACGTCGTATGGATCCTCGATCGTTCCGACGATGGCGACCTCGACGTTGTTGGAATTGCGGAGCCTGACAAAGCACTCGCTGAAAAGTATTTCGCGAAGTATAAGATCCCGATGTCGCTCTGGTATCCGTCGGTCGCCGAGATGCTGGACAAGGCAAAGCCTGAGGCGGTCACCACGTTCACCAGCACATACGATCACCTCGAAGTCATTAAAGAATGTGCAAAGCGAAAAGTGCACGTTATGGTTGAGAAGCCCCTCGCCGTAAGTGTCGATCATGCAAAGCAAATACAGGCTCTGGCGAAGGCTAACAACATCCACGTGATCACCAACTACGAAACAACATGGTACGGAAGCAATCGCGCTATCGAAGAAGTGAAGGCTAAAAACCAGATCGGTCCGCTGCGAAAGGTGGTAGTGCACGACGGCCACGAGGGACCGAAGGAGATCAACGTTCCAAAGGAGTTCTTCGACTGGCTGACCGACCCGGTCAAGAACGGCGGCGGTGCAATCATGGATTTCGGGTGCTACGGTGCAAATCTTATCACCTGGCTCATGGATGGCAGGCGTCCCACCTCCGTAACGGCGGTCACGCAAACCATCAAGCCCGACATCTATCCGAAGGTCGACGACGAGGCTACTATTATAGTTACCTACCCGCAAATGCAGGGGATCATCCAGGCATCCTGGAACTGGCCGTTTGGCAGGAAAGACATGGAGATCTACGGAAAAACAGGCTCAATCATGGCCGACCGCAATGAGTCGAGGCTTAGAACAGGTGCCAAAGAGCCGGTGATCGTTACGCCCAGCGTGAAACTGGAACGACCCTACAACGACCCGTTTGCATACCTGGCTGGAGTGGTGCACGGAGAGGTCAGGTTAAGCCCGACCGACCTGTCGTCCCTGGAGAATAATGTGATCGTAGTCGAGATACTGGAAGCTGCAAAACAGTCTGCCAAAGACGGAAAAGCGGTTTTCCTGAAATAACATCGCGTTTTTTGTCCACATACGTTCCACGTGGAATCATAAAACGCTGATTTTTAACATATTAATGGCCCTCCTTAAAGCTAAATAAATTAGTATTTCGTAAGGAAATACTAATATTTTTAGTCTACATTCGTGCATGGACAGGGCTATAATCCACATGGATCTGGACGCTTTTTTCGTGCAGGTCGAGCGCAGACTCAACAGCAAACTCAACGGCATTCCCCTGATCGTTGGCGGTAACAGCCGCCGCGGCGTCGTCACCTCCTGCAGCTACGAGGCCCGACGGTTTGGGGTGCATGCCGCAATGCCCATGTACCTGGCCCTCCAGCTTTGCCCCGATGCCAAAGTTATCTCGGGCGACATGGAAGCGTACAGCCGCTTCTCCCATGAAGTCACGCAGATCATTGCCGAACATGCACCCGCATTTGAAAAGGCTTCGATCGACGAGTTCTATGTTGATGCCAGCGGCATGGACCGTTTCTTCGGCGCCTTCAAGTGGGCCTTGGAGCTCCAGAAAAGAATCGTAAAAGAGAGTGGTCTCCCGATCTCGTTGGGAATGTCGACGACCAAAACCGTTTCGAAGATTGCTACCGGTGAGTTCAAACCAAATGCCCAGAAGCTGATCGAGGAGGGAACAGAGCAATCGTTTCTCGATCCACTGGCTGTCGGCAAGATCCCGATGTTGGGAAAACAAACCGAGTCGTTCCTTCACGACATGGGCGTGCGTACAGTTGGAACGTTGCGTGCCATGCCAGTGAAGTTCCTCGCAAGTGCATTGGGTAAGAATGGTGTGTCGCTCTGGCACAAAGCGCATGGTGTCGACCCCACGCCCGTCGTCCCGTACAATGAACAAAAATCTATTTCGACCGAATCTACTTTTGAGACCGACACGATCGATGTAAAAAAATTGAAGTCGATACTGATAGCGATGATCGAGAAGATCGGCTTCCAGTTAAGGGAGCAGCGCAAACTCACGTCGTGTGTGACAGTGAAGATCCGTTACTCAAATTTTGATACCGAGTCGAAGCAGATGCACGTGCCCTACACGTCGTCGGACCACATATTGTTGAAGACAACACTTGAGCTGTTTGAGAAACTCTACAACAGGAGGATGTTGTTGCGATTGGTGGGGGTGCGATTCAGCGGGCTGGTAGAAGGAAGTCACCAGATCGACCTGTTTAATGATACTGAAGAGAACATAAACCTGTATCAGAGGATGGATGTTATTAAGCATCGATATGGACCGGAGGCATTGGTGCGCGCGGTCACGCTCGATGTGAGCAAGCGATTAAGAACGACCATGAATGCGTTTAAAGGTTGAGCTTCGAACGGGCGCTAATCTTTTGTTATGTATTTGAACATTCACAGTTGGTACAGCTTTAAATTCGGAACCCTCTCCCCTGAGCGGATCTTCGAACTCTGCAAAGTCAACGGTGTCCGCAAGATCGTCCTCACCGACATAAACAATTCGGCTGCATACGTTGAGATGCTCCGCATCGCTTCCGAAAACCGGGCCGACTATGATCTCGAGATTGTCCTGGGCATGGAGTTTCGCCACGAACATCAGCTTCGGTTTGTCGCACTCGCAAAGAACAACGAAGGTTTTACAGAGATCAACCGGTATCGGTCATACTTAAACAATGAATCTCTTCCTGTTCCTGTAAGGGCCCCCGGGTTCAAAGATGTTTTCGTAGTGTATCCATACACTCCCGATACCGACCTGGGCTTGCTTCGCGAAAATGAGTTTCTCGGTGTGCGTTCGTCACAGCTAACAAAACTTCGGCTCTCTCCTTCCCCATCGGTCGAAAAGATGGTCGTGTTCCACCCGGTCACGTTTTGCGATAAGCGAACACATAACATACATCGCCTCCTTCGTGCGATAGATCATAACACGCTGCTTAGTAAGCTTGCACCACATCAGCAAGCGCACGACGACGAGGCGATGATCCCTGAAGCCGAGCTGGAAAAACGTTTCTCAGGTTTTCCAGACATTATTGCAAACACCAAAAGGATCATGAAAGAGTGCTCGTTCCGGCCGTCATTCGGCTCCGACAAGAACAAGAAGAGCATTTTTGGCAGCGAAGACGACGATTGGGAACTGTTGAAAGTGAAGGCCGAAGAAGGCTTCGCCACACGTTATGATATGCACGACCCCGTTGCCCGCGAACGACTTCAGCGTGAGCTTGGCGTGATCAAGATCAAGAACTTTTGTCCGTATTACCTGATCGCTTACGACCTCGTGAAGTTTGCCGACAGCCGCGGGTTCGATCACGTGGGCCGTGGCAGCGGGGCCAACAGCATGGTTGCGTATTGCCTCGGGATCACCGACGTCGATCCGCTCGAACTCGACCTCTACTTCGAACGATTCCTCAACACCGAAAGAACATCACCGCCAGATTTCGACCTGGACTTCTCATGGAAAGACCGCGACGCCATTTACGAATACATCTTTCAAAAATATACGACTGCACATGCATGTCTCCTTGGGACGCATGTGACCATGCAGAAACGATCGGTTCTTCGCGAGCTTGGAAAAGTCTTTGGCCTGCCAAAAGAAGAAATCGACAACATCGTCGAGTTTCCGGAAGAACATCACAAACGCGATGAGATCACCGAGCTTGTCTTTCGATATGCCGAATACATGCACGGCATGCCTTCGAATCTTTCCATTCACGCCGGCGGCGTTCTGATCTCCGAGAAACCTGTGTACACATACACGTGCACAGGCATGCCACAAAAGGGCTACCCTGTCGCTCACCTCGACATGCACCAGGCCGAAGACATCGGGCTTCATAAGCTCGACGTACTCAGCCAGCGAGGCCTCGGGCACATCAAAGAAACCGTTCGGCTTGTAAAGCTCAACCAGAACAAGGATGTAGATGTATATCGGTTCCGCGATTTCAAAAAAGATGAGAAGGTCAGGAAGCTGCTTCGGAGCAGCCGCGCTATGGGTTGCTTTTATGTCGAGTCGCCTGCCATGCGAATGCTCCTCGGCAAACTGCAATGCGACGATTACCTGACATTGGTTGCCGCAAGCTCGATCATTCGTCCCGGCGTTGCCATGTCGGGAATGATGCGCGCATACATCGAGCGATTTCACTCGGTACGAAACGGCAAGGAATACGAGTCGATCCATCCCATGATGGACGAATTGATGAGAGAAACCTACGGTGTGATGGTCTACCAGGAAGACGTGATCAAGGTGGCTCACCACTTTGCAGGGCTCACGCTGACGGAAGCCGACGTGCTGCGACGTGGAATGTCGGGCAAGTATCGTTCAAGGAAAGAGTTTGAAAAAGTGAAAGAGACATTTTTCGCAAACTGTAAGGCGAAAGGTTATGCCCAAACTGTGACCGACAGGGTTTGGTACGAGATCGAAAGTTTTGCCGGATACTCTTTTGCGAAAGGACACTCGGCAAGTTACGCCGTTGAAAGTTATCAGAGCCTGTTCCTCAAAGCATATTACCCGCTCGAATTCATGGTAGGTGTGATCAACAACTTCGGGGGGTTTTATCAAACAGAGTTTTATTTTCATGAGGCCCGCATGAGTGGCGCTACGATCGAACCACCATGTGTGAACAATAGTGAGTATCACACAACGATATCGGGCACGTTGGTGTACATGGGTTTCATTCACCTGAAAAGCCTCGAAACGAAGGTAGCGCAGGAGATTGCACTCGAGCGTGAGCGTCACGGTCCGTTTATAACACTCAATAATTTCCTGCGCCGGGTCGAGCTCGGGCTTGAACAGATCCGCATATTGATACGTGTTGGTGCGTTTCGTTTTACGGGCAAGAACAAACAGAAGCTTCTTTGGGAAGCGATGTTGTACTATAGCGAAGCGAAAGTGCGCAAGCCATCGACGGCCGATCTGTTTGATACTGAGCCAAAGGAATATCCCCTGCCGGCCTTTGAGATCGATCCTATCGAAGATGCATTCGATCAAATGGAGCTAATCGGTTATCCATTAGGCAATCCCTTCAGACTTCTCCCCGACGACAATTATGGGAACACAACTGCACGCGAACTCCAGGGTAAGTTGAACAAGAATGTTTCGATTATGGGATATGTGATCACAACGAAAGATACCCGTACCCGCAACGGGCAACTTATGCACTTCGGAACATTCTATGATAAGAACGGTGAAGTGTTCGATACGGTGCATTATCCAAACCTGGTGAAGAAGTATCCATTCCGCGGCCGCGGGTTTTATATGATCAAAGGAAAAGTTACCGAAGACTTTGGGGTTTACATGATCGAGGTGTCGGAGATGGAGAAGATGCCGATGATGAATAAGAGAGACCTTCCGGAGGATACCATAAGGCAAGGGCTGGGATCGCCATCGACAAGGGCAAACTATAACAAGGTTTAGTAAACCTGCACGTGAACATGATCGTCGTGCCGTACCGCACCACAACCATGAAACTTGATCTTTGGACTCGTGAGCCCAAGCCTCTTTTGTAAATGTGGCTCGATAAAGATCTTTGAAACATCTGTCTCGCGGGAAAAATAATACACCAAACTCTTTGTGCGTTCACGATCGAATTCAAACAACTGCTTATTGTCCTGCGGGATGATCGACTGAAGATAACTGTATTGCCAGTATCCTTTACTTTCACACGCAGCCGGCATGTCTTCTTCTCCCTTCCGTGGCCCTTCACAAATTCCATATCCAATAAACGAAGGGCATTCATTCGAACGCTCACCGGTCTTCTTATCTATATAATGAAATGAAAGATCCAGCCGCTTGCCATCGTTATGACTCAAGTGTGGCGGAAGCGGGAACCCATCTATGAACGGAAATGCTGCATCAAGGTAATGCACTACTGTACCAGGATACTTCACAGTCATTTTTCGCGCGACATCCATAGTGGCATCGGCGAGCTCACGCCTCACATAATTGCGATTGAGAATACAGGTCCAGGCGTTTAAGGGAGCGAGTCCTTCATTCTCGAACATCGAAAGAGGAATACGGCCGTATGACCTTGCAATGGGTGGGACAATAACGAACGTAGCGATAAGATAAAGCGCACAGAAAACACCCACCGGTGCAACATATCGTATCCACGTTTTCCTGATCCTTTTTTTGATCACCCACCACAAACCGATCGAAGCAAGCAGCACGATCCCGCCCACCTGTGTAAGCGCGGTCAGCAGCAAGAGTGATATGATCAATAAAACTATTTGGGCGATGCGCATTCCCGATCACTTCCAGGATGGATTCTTCGAAGGACTTTATCGAATGATCACTTCACCGTCACCACTTTCAAATAATACCCCTTCGGATCGATCCCCGGCGCCCCACTCTTCGAATCAACACTCACCGCACTCTCTCCTACCATCCTCCTGGTGATCTTTCCATCCACTTCTATATCCAACGGCAGACTCGCCGGGTAATTCAACAATTTCACATTATACTGGGCGTCCGACACCTGCTTCACTTCAATTTCCAGCTTGTTGATCGTTCTCAGGTACAGGTCGAACAACGGCTTCAAATCCTTCCCCGCCGCCGATGAAAACAACTTCTCTACGTCGTCGGTCGTCACCGTATTATCATACGTGTACTGCGGATCCGTCGCCAGTTTTTTCAACGTGGGGAAGAACAAACTATCGCCCATCACATAACGCAACGTGTGCATAAAGAACGCACCCTTGCCGTAGATGTCCGGTTGATACGTTTGGTCCGAATCGACGGCATCTCCCTGCACAATAGGCTTCAGATTCTGTGTCTGTCTTCCTGTTTGACGCATCCTTGCCAGGTACGCCTCTTCCCCTTCCATTTCGCGCGTAAACAAATGATCTCCAAACGTACAGATGCCTTCCTGTATCCACATGTGTGCCCAATCGCGGTTCGTTACCTTGTTGCCCCACCACTCGTGACCAAACTCATGGTGCATCAGCCAGTCGAAGTCCTTACCTCCCATTTGTGTGAAGTTGAACTTATTCCCGTATGCGATCGCTGTCTGGTGCTCCATACCAAGGTGGGGCGTCTCAACTACTCCTATCTTCTCTTTCACCCACGGATATTCACCAAAGTATTTTTCAAGCACATGCGCAGAGCGCTCTACAAAGTCGAGCAGGCGATTTGCATTCATGTTATGCTCAACCAGTACGTAAAATTCCAGCGGTACTTTGTGATTGTCGATCGTTGTATAGGTCCTGCTTACCTTTTGATAGTTACCGATGTTGAAGACCAGGTTGTAGTTCGCTATCGTATAGCCGGTGCTCCAGTGGAATGTTGTGGTGTTCTTTTCGACTTCATTGTTCTTCACTTTCTTAAGCAGACCAGCTGCAGCGACCGTTAATCCTTTCGGAACGGTGATGATCAGGTCAGCTCCTTCGTTGGGCTCGTCGCTCGGATGATCCTTGCATGGAAAGAATATCTTCCCTCCTTCGCTTTGACATGTGATGGCGACCCATGGGTTTCCCTGCCCGTCGGTTGTCCACTGAAATCCTCCCGTCCACGGCGGACGTTGCGCCACGCCAGGTTTACCCGCATAAAACACTTTCACATTGTATGTGCCGGGTTTGAAATCTCCAGTGCCCTTGATCGTCAGAACGTCTTTGTCGCTGTGATCGAACGTCGCAGGCTTGTTGTTCACGGTCACTTTCGATGTAGTGAGTCCGTGCCAGAAGTCGAGTACAATGGAGGGTGTTGCGGCGGTAAGCTTCATCGTGACGATGGTATACCCGTCGATCGACTGCTCGGTTGGGTTGACGTTGAGCGCTATCGTGTAATGGCGGATGTCCATGATGGCTTGCTCGGGTTTTAGGGTACCTCCGGAGTGGAGGTTTTGGGCCTGGAGAACGGATGAGAAAAGGACGAGCAGGGTGATGAGCAGCCTCATGAGGTGGATATTTTCGACAAGGTAATAAGGGTGATTCAATAAGGATGAAATGGTCAAAATGACCATATATGCAAGCGATTTCACAATAGATCGATTGCATTGATTTTATTGGAAATTACGCAGCAATAAGCGTTTTACAGAAATATTTTTTGCAATCGGTTGCATAATATATTTCAAAAAGTGACATTAGTCCATCGGCAGCCAAAATCGCCGGCATTCAACTATTCGAAAAAGTCCCAATCAAAAAACAAAATCACCTGCTATGGAAAACGTAACTCTACGAAACATTCAGTGGCCAGGGAACAGCCTGCCTTCCGGCAGGCAAGGTCCAGCTCCGTCGCAAAAACAACGGACGGCCCAAGCCCGCAGATGGTACCTCGCATTCATCATCGGTATCATCCTCTCCTCTCCAGCCCTCGCACAATCCACCGTCAAAGGAACGGTGCAAGACGAAACCGGAACTCCAATGCCCGGCGTCAACATCATCCAGAAAGGAACCTCTAACGGTACCACCACCGACGCAGGTGGCCAGTTCACCATCTCCGTCGACGACGCCAACTCGGTGCTCGTCTTCTCTTTCATTGGCTACGCCTCGCAAGAAGTCTCAGTCGGCGGCCGTACGCTTATCGATGTATCACTGCAGCCAAGCGCCGAACAACTCGGCGAAGTCGTGGTTGTCGGTTATGGAACTCAAAAGAAGAGTGACATCACTGGCGCCATGGTTCAGCTCAACGAGCAGTCGATCCGCGAAGTGCCCGTTGCCAACGTAACACAAGCGCTCCAGGGCCGCGTTGCCGGCGTAGATATCCAGACAACTTCATCACGACCCGGCGGTGCTCCAGTCATCCGTATCCGCGGCAGCCGCTCACTCGGCAATACGCTCGATGCAAACAATCCAAATCCTCCAAACAACGACCCTCTTATCGTTGTGGATGGCATCCCCTTCAACGGATCTATCAACGACCTTAACCCTAGCGACATCATTTCGATGGATATCCTTAAGGACGCTTCCGCTACAGCGATCTATGGTTCACGTGGATCAAACGGCGTTATCCTTATTACTACAAGGGTCGGCCGCAAGGGAAAACCTGTTCTGACTTACGATGGATATTACGGTTCTGCCTCGGTGGTTGGCAAATACAGTCTTTACAACGGCGCTGAGTTCGATGCATTCCGGAACGAATCGAGAAACGGCGGCTCAAGCTTTACCGGCACTACGGAGGAACAAGCAAATCTCGCTGCCGGCAAAGAAACCGACTGGCAGGATGAGATGTATAAAAAAGGATACATCACCAATCACTCTATAAGCGCATCTGGTGGTACTGAAGATACCCAGTATTCATTGTCGTCGGGTTATTTCAAGCAGACAACTGTAATGCCCGGGCAAGCTTATGCCCGCTATTCATTGTCGGGCCGTATCGATCAGAATATTGGCACACGAGTGAGGATCGGTCTCAGCACACAGAACTCGTTGAACCAGAACGATGGCGAGAACGCAAACCCGATGTTCCAGTTGCTTACACTCAGTCCGCTTTATAATGCTTACAATGCAGATGGCTCGGTTTATAATCTGCCGGCAACGGGAAGCATCGACGCTACAACACGTAACCCTTTGCTGCTCCGCAAGAACGATCTCTGGCAACAGCAGCGTCGTCGCCTGAGAACATTCAACTCATTGTACGGTGAGGTTAAGATCCTCGAGAATCTTAAGTATCGTATCAACGTGGGTCTCGACTTCTTTACTGATAACTATGGACACTACTATGGTTCGGAAACTCCGTTCCAAAATGGTGGTGCCAATACGGCACAGGTGTCGAACACAACAAGCTCGAGCTATACAGTGGAAAACCTGCTGATCTACGACAAGACCTTTGCCGCTAAACATCACGTGAACTTCACCGGGCTGTTCAGTACACAACAGGTTGAAACGTACGGGAGCACGATACAGGCGCAAGACCTTCCTGCTGACTACACATTGTATTATAACCTTGGACTTGCGAATACCACGACAGTTCCAAACGGTAACTATGCAAAGTCGGGGCTTATCTCTTACATGGGACGTCTTAACTATGGATACCTCGATAAGTATCTCCTCACGTTGACTATCCGTCGTGATGGATCGTCGCGCCTGGCACAAGGACACCAGTACTTCAACTATCCTGCAGCAGCTGTTGCATGGAACATCAAGAAGGAAGATTTCATGAGCGCCGTCGAGCCGATCTCTACATTAAAGCTTCGCATCGGTGCGGGACAGACTTCGAACCAGGCGATCGCCCCTTACGCGTCACTCGGTTCGCTGGGTAAAGTACCATACAACTTCGGTCCTTCTGCAGGTGTTTTCGGTTATACTGTTACGTCGCTCCCGAACCCCGACCTGACATGGGAATTCACAACCACGTATAATGCAGGTATCGACTTTGGTCTGTTCACCAACAGGCTGTCGGGTTCATTGGAATTCTATAAGTCTCTTACTACTGACATATTACAGCCACGTGCACTCCCTCCTACTTCGGGTGTATCGACTGTTACTCAGAACATCGGTAAGACCGAGAATAAAGGTGTCGAGCTTACCCTTGGTGGTGTGATCATGGAAAGTAAAACAACCGGCGGGTTCAACTGGTCTGCAGATGTAAACTGGTTCCTTAACCGCAGCGAGATCACTGAGCTCGGAAGCGGCGTAACCGTCGACGCGGTGAACGGCTGGTATGTTGGTTATCCTATCGATGCAATCTATGATTACAGGAAGATAGGTATCTGGCAAACTGGTGAAGAAACCGTAGCAACACAGTTGGGTGGATTCAAACCCGGTAACATCAAAGTTGAAGACATCGATGGCAACGGGGTTATTAATGCACAGGACCGTGTTGTACTTGGATCGCTCCAGCCCAAGTGGCAGGGAGGTTTGACCAGCCGGTTCTCATACAAAGGCATCAACCTCGATGTGGTTTTGTTTGCGAAGATCGGTGGCATGCTGGTGAGTACGCTCTACCAGGCGAACTCAAGCAGTCCGATCAACACTCTTGAAGGAAGAAGGAACGGACCTAAAGTAGACTACTGGACTCCTACAAATCCTACCGATGCTTACCCTCGTCCCGGACAGGCACAGCAGCCCGTGTATGGATCAACACTCGGTTATTTCGATGCAACCTACATGAAGGTTCGTACAATCAACCTGTCGTACAATCTTCCTTCGCAGTGGGTTAGCAAGGCGGGTCTTGGAAGCGTAAGGATCTATGCCCAGGCTGTGAATCCTTTCAAAGCGTTCTTCTCACCGTATGTTGATGCAGGTGGTGTAGATCCCGAAACTACAGGCTTTGGTGGGTCGAACTCCCCCGGATGGAACAACCGTGTAACGGTTCAGCCGAACACGCCCCCGGTTAAGCAATTCATCATAGGTCTTAATATCAAGTACTGATAATGAATACAAGTATGAAACTTACATATAAGAAACTATTCGCCTACTCAGCTGTCGTCATGGTGTTTGCCATGTCGGGCTGTAAAGACCTTCTGCAAGAGCAGCCGAGGTCGGGTCTGACACCCGGCTATTATACAACCGGTACCGGTATCAATGCCGGTTTGACTTCTGTATACTCATCCTTTAAGTTCTATTATGGAACGGAAGGTGGTATGAACCTTAGTGTTTATGGAACGGATGAGTTCACCCATGGGCAGCAGGTGTCAAATCCCCCGCTCAACGTTTATAACTCTCAGTTGAATGCAACAATTGGTGATCTTCAGACGCCGTGGAACAGATCTTACGGTGCGATCAACACATGTAATGCGATCATAGAACTTGGTGCAGAGGCTCCAGATCTTTCGGACGCGCAAAAGACAGCGTTGCTTGCAGAGGCCAAGTACCTCAGAGCGCACTGGTATTTTATTCTCGTTACAACGTTCGGTGGTGTGACGCTTGATCTTGGATCGGGTCCATTGAAGTTCAACACTTCGGCCACAAACGTTGCAAAGCGCGAGTCACTTGCCGATTGTTATGCAGCGATCGTTAAAGACCTTGAAGAAGCGGCAGCAGAACTACCCGATCGTCCTTCGGCACAGGGACGTGTTTGGAAGGCAAGTGCATTGCACCTCCTTTCGAAAGTATACCTAACGCGTGGCTGGTCTTCAGCAGCTCAATCGTCCGACTTCCAGAAGTCGTACGAGACAGCAAAGAAGCTGATCGATACGAGAGCTACGTATGGGGTGTCGTTGTTGCCTAACTACGCAAGCGTTCACCAGGAAGGAAATGAGTACAACGCTGAAGTTTTATTCCAGGTCGACTGGATGGACAACAACCAGACCTTCAACAACACAAATGGTTTCGCAGGTGGAGAAGATGGTCTCAGGCAGAACCGCAGTAATTACTTCTTCCGTATGCTGTACGTTACAAACATGCCTGGCATGATCCGCGATGCAGCGAATGGTCGTCCGTTCGTTCGTTACAAGCCGACAGACTGGATGTTGAATACTGCGTTTGCAGACAAGATCAATGACTCTCGTTACGATAAGTCGTTCCAGACAGTATGGAGATGTAACTCGACTACAACGCTGAATCCTAACTGGACTGCGGCCGATGTGGCGGCCGGCGCTGTAACGCAAAGAAGTAGCGGTGGCACGCTGATACCGGCTGTTGCTGGTCAGCCAAAGCTTGCGCTCGGCGATACTGCCATCTTCATGGTGCCTAATCACCTTGTGAGCAAATATCTGCCGTGGAAGAACAAGAAGTCGTACGTGATGTTCTTCCCCAATGATGCTACGTCTCCGAAATCTTATTTCGGAGCTTCGAACACGTTCACTTCATTTGGCGGATACAACATTCAGAACCAGTATTATCCAAGCCTTAAGAAATATGATGCGACACAGTTCCGTGCGGGTTCGCCTGCTGGTGGAGATCCGAACATCACCTCGGTTCGTCCGTTCATCGTACACCGCTTTGCTGAAACATATTTGATTGCAGCAGAAGCGGCGTTCCAAATGGGCAACACTGCAGAAGCGGTAACCCTGATCAACGTTGTAAGGGCAAGAGCAGCAGCTTCAACGGGCGCGGTGGCAGCGATGACTGCAACAACTGCTGCCGACCTTGCATCCGGCGGCATCGACTACATCCTCGATGAAAGAACCCGTGAACTTGCTGGTGAGCAAATGAGGTGGTTCGACCTTGCAAGAACGAAGAAGCTCATCGAGCGTGTAAACAAGTTTAACAACAAGCCTGCGATGCCTGGTACGATCAATGCCGACGGTACAATTACCGGGGCGGCACAGACGGTACCAGCTCCGCAACCACATCAATTGTTGAGGCCTATACCGCAGATCCAGTTGGATGGCGCGGTGGACCCGACGAGCGATGGTGGAAAGTATCCGCAAAATCCTGGTTATAATTGATTGAGTTTATGGTTTGGACGGCCTCGCGTAAAAGCGGGGCCGCTCTTTTTGAAAGCAGGACAGCAGCAGATACCAAAATGATGAAAATCGACCATCTTTCTATTTGATGAGACTACTGTTTCTTCTTTGTGCCTGCAGTGTGTATTCGTTCGGACAAACGATCGCTACATTTAAAGTAACTGTTCCGGCTGGTGGTACCGACATGGTACCAGTGAGTGTTCTTCTCGACCCTATTACAGATCTGCCGGAATCCGAGCTTGGCCTTTATGACAAAGGGAATCCCGTTGCCAGCCAGGTCGAGAATGGCGATCAGCGCGTGCTTCACTGGCTCGCGAAGCCCGGGGAGAACATCTTCATTTTGAAAAAAGAGATGCACAAGTACTTCGGCAGGATGAATGTGAGAGCGAAGGATGGTGAGATGACCATCAGGGCTGGGGATAAGAACCTGCTGAGCTATGTTTATAAAACGGTCTACCCTCCTGCTGGTGTCGACACGGCCTATCGTCGCAGCGGGTTTATTCATCCTTTGTGGTCGCCGGGGGGACAGGTATTGACGAGGATACAACCTAAGGACCACTATCATCATTACGGTTTATGGAATCCATGGACTCACACTTTGTATAAAGGTGATACGATCGACTTTTGGAACATTGGTGGTAAAAAAGGCACGGTTCGTTTTTCGAAGTTTGTCTCTCAAAGCGGTGGTGATGTTTTTGCGGGATATGAGGCTGTTCACGAGCACGTAGTGACCAGGAAAGAAACGAAGCCAGAGGTGGCTATGAACGAGGTGCAGTCTGTAAGAATATTCAATCCCGGCAATGACTATTACATTTTTGATTTCACGTCGACGTTGACTTGCGCAACCGATGCGCCGATAACATTACTTGAATATCGCTATGGCGGATTTGGTTGGAGAACGACGGAGAAGTGGGACAACAAGAACAGTGAGGTGATTACATCGGAAGGCAAAACCCGGAAGGAAGCCGACGGCTCGAAGGCGCGGTGGTGCATCGTGCAGGGAGCGATCGACGAGGCTTATGCCGGCGCCGTAATGATGTCGCATCCGACCAACTACAATTACCCGGAGCCCTTGAGGATCTGGCCGGAAAATCAGTATAACCGGGGCGACATGTTCGCCAACTTCTCTCCCACGAAAGACAAGGACTGGGCCCTGGAGCCAGGGAAGACTTACGTGCTCCGTTACCGCATGTTGGTCTTTAACAACAAGATGACCAAAGAAAAAGCCGAAGCGGCGTGGAAAATGTTTTCACAACCACCGTTGGTCACTGTCACACTACCAAAGAAATAGAAAGCTTTAGTAACTTGTTGGAATGAGATATTTAGTAATCGCCTTATTAGTAGTAGCAACATCGGGGCTTTCGGCACAAGACCAAAAGGTAAACTGGAAGAATGTCAGGGTGCTGGTCTATACGAAGAATGGGAAGGGTTATGTTCACGATAACATTCCGTTTGCTGTAGAAGCCATCAAGAAGTTAGGTAGTGAACATGGTTTCAGTGTCGACGTGACCGACGATCCCTCGAAGTTTACTGATAAGAACCTTGCCAATTATACGTTCCTGATGTTCCCCAGTACGAACCAGGATGTGTTCGACACCGACGAGCAGCGTGTGTCATTCAGACGATATATCGAGGCCGGCGGTGGCTTCGTAGGGCTGCATTCTGTGATCGGGACAGAAAGAAAATGGGATTGGTTCAAGAAGATGCTTGGAGGTACGTTCTCGTGGCATCCGGAATTTCAAAAGTATACGGTGAGGGTTATCGATGCAGATCACCCATCAATGAACGGGATACCAGCTGCATGGGAACGAAATGACGAATGCTATTTCGTGAAAGAAATGTACCCGGGGATACGTCCCGTAATGGCGCAGGACTTATCTACACTGAATAAGAAAGACAGTACGAGGATAAAGTCGTCGTCGGGGCCATATGTTCAGTTGTACCCGGCTGCATGGTACCAATTTTATGACGGGGGTACGATATGGATTACGGCGTTGGGTCATGATAAGAACGATTACACCGAGCCGGTATATCTGAAACACATTTTCAATGGAATGACATGGGTGGCATCAAATATTAAGAAAACGGATTATTCAAAGTCTTACGCAAAGTCACGTGACGAAATGTTAAAATAACAATCACTATGAGCAAGAATAAAAGCATTACCAGGCGATCGTTCCTGGAACAATCGGCGAAAGCCTCTGCAGCACTTACAGTGTTCTCTATTGTACCCGCATCTGTTTTCGGCAAGAATGCTCCGAGTAACAGGATCAATGTCGGAGCTATTGGTACGGGTCGTATCTCACGGGTTCACGACCTGCCAGGCATTTGGAAATCCGACCTCGCACAGATAGTTGCTGTCTGCGATCTCGATTCGAAACGCGCCGACGAAGGCCGGATATTGGTCAATGAATACTACACAAAGAAAAACGGCAAGCCCTTCGACGGTGTGAAAGCTTACACCGATTACCAGGAGATGTTGTTGAATAAAGATATTGATGCTGTAGTGGTGAGCACTCCAGACCATCAGCATGCACGCATTGCAGTACATGCTGCGCGTGCGAAGAAACACATCTATCTTCAGAAGCCTACGTCACTAACGATCGCTGAGGGTCGCACTATGGCCGACGAGGTAACGAAAGCCGGAGTGATCTTCCAGATCGGAAGTCAGCAGCGATCATCTACACAATTCAGATATGCAGCCGAGCTCGTCCGCAACGGACGTATCGGTAAACTCAAGACGGTGTATGTCGGTCTGCCCGGAGATCCTTCTGGTGAAGAAGAACCAGAGATGCCGATACCAAAGAACCTGAACTACGATGCATGGCTTGGCTCGACGCCTTATGCATATTACACCGAGAAGCGCGTACACCCTCAGCAAGGCTACGACCGTCCAGGTTGGTTGCGCTGCGAACAATTCGGAGCCGGAATGATCACCGGTTGGGGCGCACACCACATCGACTCCGCGCATTGGGGTATGGATACAGAATACACAAGCCCGGTAGAGATCTGGGGCGAAGCACAATTCCCCACTAAAGGTCTTTGGGATGTGCATGGTATCTTCCGCACCGAAGCATTGTACGACAATGGCGTGAAGATGGTCGTGAGTAATGAGCTGCCCAACGGCATCAAGTTCGAAGGATCGGATGGTTGGGTATGGGTAACTCGTGGAAACTACAACGTTACTGGCAGCGACCCTGTGTCGAACAACGATGGATCGAAACCTCTCGATGCCAGCGATCCAAAGATCATCAAGTCTGTTATCGGTCCGAAGGAAGTGCATCTTTACGAAAGCGCCGACCACCACGTTAACTGGCTCGAATCTATCCAGACAAAGAAGAAGCCGATCACAAACGTAGAGATTGCTCACCGCGTGTGTTCAACATGTTTACTGCATCACATAGCTATGAAGGTTAAGAGGAAGGTCTATTGGGATCCGAAGGCCGAGAAGTTCAAGAACGACGAGGAAGCCAACAAGATGCTTTCAAGGCCGCAGCGTGATGCCTATGCCCTTGCGAAATAACTATATTTGAAGAAACGTCTTTTTCATGCTCCGTATAAGTATTGTCTGCCTGTTGGCATTAGCAGTTTCGTGTACACCAAAAACAGCTTCGGAAGAAGTGGCGCCGCGTAAGCCCGTGCGGTTGATCACAGTCGATCCCGGTCACTTTCATGCGGCCCTTATTCAGAAGGTGATGTACCCGGAAGTGGACTCAACTGTGCATGTGTATGCACCTGAAGGTCCCGATCTTAAAATGCACCTCGACAGGGTGAACTCATACAATACGAGACCAGAAAATCCCACACATTGGAACGAGCAGCTCTTTGCGGGGGAACATTTCTTCGAACGAATGATCCAGGAGAAACCAGGTAATGTGGTGGTGCTCTCCGGCAACAACCAGAAAAAAACCGAATACATCCTAAAGTCGCTCGAAGCCGGCCTGAACGTTTATGCCGATAAGCCCATGGTGATCGATGCCAAAGGCTTCGACCAGTTAAAGAAGTCATTCGAGGTAGCAGCAAAGAACAAACTTCTCCTTTATGATATCATGACCGAACGCTTCGAGATCACCACGATGCTTCAGCGCGAGTTGTCGATGATACCGGAGATCTTCGGAGAGCTTGAAAAAGGTACGACAGGGAATCCCGCAATCACCAAAGAAAGTATTCACCACTTTTATAAATACGTTTCCGGAAGTGTGCTCACAAGGCCAGCATGGTTCCTCGATGCCGAGCAACAAGGCGAAGGTATCGTGGATGTCATGACGCATCTCGTCGACCTGGTTCAGTGGGAAGCCTTCCCGAACCAGGCCCTGGATTACACAAAAGATATCACGATCACGAAAGCCCGCCGGTGGACTACCGATATCCCGTTGAGTAAATTCAAAACTATCACCAAGCTCGACGGATTCCCTGAGTATTTGAAGAAGAATGTCACTGATACGGTTCTTAAAGTTTCGAGCAACGGCGAAGTGAACTACCAGCTTCGTGGTGTTAACGCAAAGACGTCGGTGATCTGGAACTACGAATCGAAAGACGGTTCGGGCGACACTCACTATTCGATCATGCGCGGCACTAAAGCCAACCTCGTTATCAGCCAGGGACCTAAAGAACAATACAAGGTAACGTTGTACATCAATCCCGTTAAAAAAGACAAAACGTACGACCAGGCCCTTGCCGACAAGTTCAAAGCCCTGCAGGAAAAGTATCCAGGCATCGAGCTGGTAAAGACTGGCGAAGGTTGGACCGTAACTATCCCCGACAGTTATAAGGAAGGTCACGAAGCTCACTTCGGACGTGTTACCGAAAGATTTATCGAGTACCTGACCAAAGGAACGATTCCCGAATGGGAAGTTCCCAACATGCTTGCGAAGTACTACACCACCACACAGGCTTTAGAAGCTTCGAAGAAATGAGGATATTAGGAATACTTTTTCTGTTTGCCGCGCAACTTGCGCTCGGCCAGGAAAAAGGTCTTAAAGATTATTACAAAGACTACTTTCCGATTGGGGTCGCCGTTTCGCCGCAGGTTTTAAGTGCTGGTCCTTCTGCCGAAATGATCAAGAAGCATTTCAACAGCATCACTGCCGAGAACGTGATGAAGATGGGGCCGATACATCCAGAAGAGAACAGGTACGATTGGGCGCCAGCAGATGAGATCGTAAACTTCGCCCAGGCCAACGGGATGAAAATGCGTGGTCATACACTTTGCTGGCACAATCAAACTCCCGACTGGTTATTCAAAGATGCTTCCGGAAACGATGTCTCCAAAGAAGTGCTCCTGAAGCGACTCAAAGATCATATCACAGCGGTTGTAACCCGTTACAAAGGAAAGATCTATGCGTGGGACGTGGTCAACGAAGCCATCGACGATAAAGATGACGTTGTTTATCGCCCATCTCCCTGGTTTAATATTATTGGCGAGGAATACATCGCGAAGGCATTCCAGTATGCACATGAAGCAGACCCGAATGCATTGTTGTTTTACAATGACTACAACACTGAGTCACCTGTGAAGCGCGACAAGATAATGAAGATGATAAAGGCATTGAAAGATGCCGGCGTCCCAATCCACGGTGTTGGTCTCCAGGGACACTGGTCGATCTATTCACCAACAGCAAAAGCTATCGAAGAGTCGATCATTGCGTATTCATCTTTAGGACTTAAGCTGCAGATCACCGAGCTCGACGTTTCAGTTTATCAATCTGAGCAGGGCCGCCGCGATAAGCGACCCGACGAGCAGGATACGTTTACACCAGAGATGGAACAGAAGCAGGTTGAACTTTATTCATCCGCATTCAGGATCTTTCGCGACCACAAGAATGTAATCACAGGAGTTACATTCTGGAATGTATCCGACAGACGCAGCTGGCTAGATAACTTTCCCGTGGGAGGCAGGAAAAACTACCCGTTGCTGTTCGATCAGAATCTCAACCCCAAGAGAGCTTACCAGGAAGTGATCAATTTTAAATAGCCTGGCTAATCGGGTATACCATTTGCTTGCCATCGATAGTAATGGCGGCATCGAGATTTAGTGTTTACAGCGCGTTGACCGCAAACCTGTTGATAGCGGCCACCAAGTTTGTTGCGGGCAACGTGAGCAACAGTGCCTCGATGATCTCCGAAGGCATTCATTCCCTGGTCGACACCATTAACCAGTTCCTGCTTCTCCATGGCATCAGGCGCAGCCAAAAACTGCCGGATGCAGATCATCCATTCGGCTATGGAAAAGAGTTGTACTTCTGGTCGTTTATCGTGTCGATCCTCATCTTCGGACTCGGCGGCGGGGTGTCCGTCTACCAGGGGATCGTTCACATACTTCGGCCGGAACCGCTCGGCGATCCCACAATAAATTACATCGTCCTCGGCATATCGATACTGTTCGAAGGCACGTCGTTGATGGTTGCCGCCAGGGATTTTAATCGCATCAAAGGCGACACAGGCTGGTGGCAGGCGATAGTGTTGAGCAAAGACCCATCGAGCTTCCTCGTGCTGTTCGAAGACCTGGCAGCAGTAATCGGCCTGGTGATCGTAATGGTGTGTGTATTTCTTTCTCACCTTCTCAGTATGCCCGTCCTCGACGGCGTCGGATCCCTTCTGGTGGGTATGATCCTGATCCTTGTGTCGAGCATTCTCGCACGGGAGAGCAGGAGTTTACTGATGGGTGAAGGAATTGCAGTAGAAACGCAGACTAAAATAAAAGCGTTGGTCGAGCGAAGCAGTACCATCAAGCGAGTTCAAAATATCTTCTCATCCTACCAGTCGCCAACCGAGGTTGTGATTATGATCGTAGCTGAATTTGATGGCACCCTGCCGATGCAGATAATAAATAAGGAGATCGATGCATTGAGACAACAGATAATGCAGCAGTACAGCCGTATCAAATTCGTCTTTATTCAGCCTGCGACACCCTAAGGGTAACGTTGGGCTTGTAAAGAATGCTCTACGATACTTATAGAGTTATCGATGCACTGAGTGTTTTACCGGTGCCGGGTTGTCCGCCGCCGATTGAAAGCTTGTAAGTGCCTGCATTTATGTTTTTCACTCCCCTCTCATCGAACGTTGCAAACGCATCACGCCTTAACTCTAACTGAAGGGTTTTACTTTCCCCGGCTTTCAGATTTATACGCTTGAACCCGGCAAGCGAACGAATGGGCCCGTTACCTTCCACATAGACCTGGAGAACCTCATCACCGTCTACCTTACCTGTATTTTTAACGACGACACTCACGTTGAGACCGTCGACTTTTACATCGCTATAGTCGAAGGTCGTATAGCTCAATCCATAGCCGAATGGATACAACGGAGTTCCTTTAAAGTAACGATATGTGTGTCCTTTCATGTGATAGTCTTCAAATGGAGGAAGATCACTCGCCGACTTGTAGAATGTAACAGGAAGTTTGCCACCGGGGTTATGATCTCCGAACAACACATCCGCGATTGCGGTACCGGCAGCCTGGCCAGGATACCATGCTTCAACGATCGCGGGAATGTTTTTGGATTCCCAGTTAATCGCAAGAGCGCTGCCGTTCAGCAGTACCAAAACAATCGGCTTACCCAGCGCGTGGATCTCTTTGATCAGATCTTGTTGTGGTTTCGGCAGGTCAATGCTGGTACGATCACCACCGCGAAAACCTTCCACCTCAACATCCATCTCTTCACCTTCGAGTCGCGCCGTAAGACCCATGAACATAACCACGGCGTCGGCCTTCTTCGCTGTCTCGATCGCTTCTTTTTTCAGTTTGGCTTTCTCTTCTTCACCAAGATGATCCCAAACTAGCTGAACCTGCGCGTCGGCATAGGTCTCCCCTGCTTCAACTTTAAACTTGTATGACTTACCGGCTTCGAGCCTGATCGGAACAGACTTTCTCAAACGAGGGTCCCCGTATTCATCACGAAAGTGATATACAGTTTTTGCGATCACCGTGTCGGCCCAGATCAACTTTGTATTGCAAGTCGAGATCACCCCCACCTGGTACATACCCGATTCCTTTGGCGTGATCTCCCCTGTCCAGCGGACACCAAAGTTGTCGTCGTTCATGTCTTCTCGTGGCGACTTATTCTTCCAGTTTGCATCAAGGATCTTTACATCTTCTGAATACAATGCAGTCTTTCCTTCGATCACAGCGTCGTTGAAATATTCCGCCTTCAACCCGCTTAACACGTCGGCTGGAACCGTTTCGAACAACGGCATGCCATCAGCGAGTGCGCTTCCCTGTGCGAAAAGTACCTTCGTATTTGCAGATACCTTTTCACGAATGCCTCTCAGCGGAGTGATCGGGTCAGCAGGCACTCCATTGTAGTTACCGAGCAGCATCAGCCACTGATCTGCATTCGGTCCGATAACCGCCAGCGTCCCTATATCCTTCTTTAATGGCAGTGTGTTCTTATCGTTCTTCAGCAACACGATCGACTTACGTGCAGCTTCCAACGCCAGGTCGCGGTGCTCTTTGCTGTCGACCGTGCTATAGGGAATTTGCGCATACTTTACCTGGTCATCCGGATCGAACATCCCAAGCTTAAACCGTGCGAGGAACAATCTCTTCACAGCAACGTCGATCTGTTCTTCCGTTATCAGCTTATCGGCAACAGCTTTTTTCAGCGACTCATAAACATTTCCACACTCAAGATCACATCCCGACTTAACGGCAACAGCAGCAGCTTCTTCGGGGGTGGCCGTCACTTTATGATATTGATAGATATCAGTGATCGCACCACAATCGGAAACTATATATCCTTCGAAGCCCCACTCCTCGCGAAGGATCTTCGTCAGCAGTTGATTGCTGCCGCAACACACTTCGCCGTTAACCCGATTGTAGGCGCACATTACCGAGTAAGCCTTACCTTCCTTTACACCCATCTCGAACTGCGGAAGATACGTTTCACGAAAGTCGCGTTCGTCTGCTATTGCGTCGAACAGGTGTCGCTCGGGTTCGGGGCCGCTGTGCACAGCGAAGTGTTTTACCGTTGCAACCGTCTTGAAATACTTTGGATCATCGCCCTGTAGTCCTTTCACAAACTGCACGGCAAGACGGCCGGTGAGGTACGGGTCTTCGCCATAGGTTTCCTGTCCACGTCCCCATCGCGGATCGCGGAAGATATTGATGTTCGGCGACCACAGGGTTAAGCCCTGGTACAGAAATCTCTTATCATGTTTAACGAAGTCATGATGCTTCGCACGAGCCTCATCGGAGATGGCTGTGGCGACATCAAACATCATTGGTTCATCCCAAGTCGCACCAAGCCCGATAGCCTGCGGAAAAACGGTAGCGAGCCCGGCGCGTGCAACACCGTGAAGACCTTCGCTCCACCAGTTGTATTGAGGGATCCCGAGCCGGTCGATAGCAGGGGAAGCATTCATCATTTGACTGATTTTTTCTTCCAGAGTCATCTGACTGACCAGGTCGGAGACGCGCGTTTCGAAACTTAATGTGGTGTCTTTAAATTTTGGGTCACTCGGCTTTGAACAGGAGATCAATAAGATTAAGAGAAGGGCTACGATTCGGGTCATGGGATAATTGTTCTAGGTTCTGATGTCTGTAAGGTTTTCCGGACGTGAGATTCTGGAGAGATCATGAGGTTGATATGATTTGTGCGTACTTGAAAGGCATGACCACTGTCAAAAACTTCGAGGAGCTTGATTGCTGGAAAGAGGCAAGAATGCTTGTGAAAATTGTATTTAAAGTTTGCGAAGACGGTAGACTGGCTAAGGACTTCGGAACGTCAGACCAATTACGAAGAGCAGCTTTATCAGTCATGAATAACATAGCTGAGGGGCATGGACGCCATAGCACAGGGGAATTCATTCGCTTTCTCGATTTCGCACAGAGTTCCGCATTAGAAGTTAAAAGTATCACCTATGTTTTAAGCGACGTAGATTATCTGACTCTCGAACAGGCCACTGCGATTCGCACCCGGGCCGACCATACCAGGAACCTGATCCGTGGACTTATGAACTATCTCCAAAAATACGCTTTCAACCAACCCACGTGATATCAGGACCCAGAACCCCCCGCGAAGCGGCCAGCGAGCGGCTAGTTCCACTGAAACGCAAAATACGTCGTCGGCTCCTTTCCGGTGTTAGTCAGGTTGTGCGGTATCTTACTATCCAGCACCACCAATCCCCCTTCTGAAGACTTATACTTCCCATCCCCCACAATCATCTCCACGTTCCCCGATTTTATAAGAATGATCTCCTCCGGCATATGCGTATGGGGATCATGACTCGCCAATCCCACATTCAACGTCGTGATATGCATCTCAAAACGATCAAATAATGTCGTGGGTTTATCGACCACATTTCTCCTCCCTCCTTTATCGTGGGGAACAAACTTCAGATCATTCCAGTCTACCATAAACGATTCACCAGGCTTGTCCGACTTACGGGGTGTCTTTGGCTTTAACTTAATGATGTAATATGTACACGCACTGGTCCCCGCGTTACGAAATCCATGCTCATCTCCCGGCATTACATATACCACACTTCCCGGACCTAATGTTCTGGAATCTTTACCAATCGTCGCAGTCAGCGTTCCTTCTTTGATGATCACAAGCTCTTCCTGGTCTTTATGAGTGTGACTGGGGTGAGGCGCTTCACCACCTTCGACCCTGCTTGTATGGATCTCTAGATTATCCAGCAGTGTGGTCGAGCCGTCAACGAACTGCCGGCGCATTCTATTCTCGTCTTTGTACTCTTTGAGGTCGCTCCAGTTGTATGCCTTCGATTCTATTTTGGTCTGCGACACGGCCATTGTCGGTATGAAGATCGTGAGGACGAGAACTGAAAGTCTTTGCATGTTGTGATTTAGCTGTGAAGCTGGATGATACGTTCTCGTTGGTAAGTGACGATGCCTTTGAGCTTTGCGATGCGAATGCGGGCTTTGCATAGTCGCTCTCTTGTGCGTGTGAGATCCTGGTTCTTCTTTTTGAGTTTTTCAGTAAGCTCGGTGACGAAGCCGATCAGCTCATCAGGCTTGGCATTCTTGAGTTTGCGTGGTGTCATAAGGGGCTTGTTTCCGCGTAAAGCCGATTATCCTGCTCAAAAATAGAGCTCCCAACAAAATATTGCAACCGATTGCAGAGTTTTTTTGAAAAAGGGAGGAATTCTAAACTAAATGACATTAATTTGCCATGCAAGCGATTGAAATGAGCCAGACCAAAGAAGTCACCATCTACGACATCGCAGAAGTCCTCAACGTATCTCCCGCCACCGTCAGCCGTGGACTCAAAGACCACCCAGGTCTACGAAAAGATACAAAAAAGCGGATCGTGGAAACAGCCCGGAAGATGGGCTACCAACATAATACTTTTGCCAGCAACCTCAGGCGAAAAAAAACCAACACCATCGGCGTCATCGTCCCGCGACTCAATAGTTATTTCATGTCGACCGTCATCGCCGGCATGGAGAAAGTCGCCAACAACGCCGGCTATAATCTCATCATCGGCCAGTCACAAGAGCTCTTCAAAAAAGAGATCGCCGGCGTAAACACCATGTTCAACAGCCGTGTCGATGGACTCATGATCTCCCTCTCCTACGACACAAAGAACATCGACCACTTCAACGTTCTACTCAAGAAACAAATACCACTTATATTCTTCGACCGCGTGATCGAGCACCCAAACTGCACGAGCATCGTGATCGATAACGTGAAAGCCGGCTACGATGCCACCATGCACCTCATCGAACAGGGCTGCCGGCGCATCGCTCACGTCGGTGGTAGCCTTAACCGCAACGTTTATGCAGACCGTCTCAAAGGACAGGTAATGGCCCTGAAAGACAAAGGCATCGAGCACGACCCGTCGTTGGTGATCAGCAACAATCTTTCCGACCAGGAAGGCGCCGAAGCCGCACTACAGCTCATCAAGATGGCGAAACGTCCCGACGGGATATTCACAGCCAACGATACATCCGGCGTTGCTATAGTTCGCGAGCTGAAACAAGCAGGCCTCAACGTTCCTAACGACATTGCCGTTGTCGGATTTAACAACGATCCCATCTCGCGTGTGATCGAACCCAATCTTACCACGGTCAACTATCCCGGTACGGAGATGGGTGAAGTCGCTGCCACTACTTTGATCAATAAGCTTAAAGATGTGCCGCCGCCTAATCTTAACACAATCGTGCTTCGTCACGAACTGATCGTTCGCGCTTCTTCCCTTCGAAAAAAATAAACTATTTTCAGAGCATGAAACATTTGCTCATTGCTGCACTACTCCTATGCTGTTCGACAGCATTCAGTGAAGATGGGTACAGGCTATGGCTTCGTTACGACAAAGTCCAGGATGCCAAACTTTTGAAAGCTTATAAAAGCAGGATCAAAAACATCCATGTACCAGGTAATTCACCCACCGCTGAAATCATAAAGAAAGAACTTGCACTTGCACTCAATGGACTTCTTGACAAAGACATTCCATTTACAGACAAAATTGCAAGCGGAACGGTAAGTGTGCGCGTAGGTCCCTCATCGAGTATTGAGGAAAGCTACCAGATCACCACCACAAAAAATGGGAGCATTGACATCGTCGGCGCCGATTGGCCCGGGGCACTGTATGGCGTGTTTCATTTCCTGCGATTGCTGCAGACAAATACTGATATCGGTAACCTTAACATTTCTGAATATCCGAAGATCAAAAAGCGCATCCTCAATCACTGGGACAATCTCGATCGCACCATCGAGCGTGGCTATGCCGGCTTTTCGATTTGGGACTGGCATCGCCT
>DASRSO010000228.1:0-8847 GCA_035656375.1 Cyclobacteriaceae bacterium
CCAACGCAAGTCCGACTATCCGTCTTCGTGGTATCTCGACGTTCGGTCAGAACTCTCAACCACTCGTTGTGATCGACGGTGTCATCGGTGCTACCCTTGATAACGTAGACCCTAACGACATTGAAACGATCAACGTGTTGAAGGACGGTTCAGCTGCTGCGATTTACGGTACTCGTGGTTCCAGCGGTGTAATTCTTGTAACTACAAAGAAAGGCAAAGCGGGCGCACTGTCTGTTGACTACAATGGTTATGTGTCGTCAGCATCGATCTTCAAGGCGTTGCCTATCATGACTCCAGAAGAGTACGTAGCAGCAGGTGGTAACGACCTTGGCTCACGCACTGAGTGGCAGAAAGAAGTTACCCGGACTGCTATCAGCAACGTACACAACATCGGTATATCAGGCGGAACTCAGAACACACAGTTCCGTATGTCGACTAACTTCCGTAATCAGCAAGGTATCCTTAAGACTACAGGTTGGGATCAAATAAACACACGTGCCGGTATGAGCCACACAGCTCTGGACGGCAAACTAAAGTTTGATTTCAATATGTCGTTTACAAACAGGAACAGCGATCTGTCGTTCCCTGAAGCCTTCAGGTATGCAACACTTTACAACCCGACTGCACCTGTGCGTTTCGATAATGGCGATTACTACCAGGCGATATTGTTCGATAACTACAACCCTGTAGCGATCATCGAGCAGAACCACCGCGAAGCTCTGAAGAAGACTTTGAACTATGGCGGTAAGATCGACTATCAAATCTTTAAAGACCTCACATGGACTGTGAACTACGGTCGTCAGAATGAGGACTACGAGGAAAATGCATACTACTCAAGCAAGTCGCTGTGGACTGGTTACGGCCGCAACGGTTTTGCGAAGAGATGGAATAACAACCGCGACTTCACTTTGTTCGAAACTTATGGCACTTATACTAAGCAAGCCGGCAAACTTGACATCGTTGCAAACGCAGGTTACTCGTATACTGAAGATCAGTACGCTGAGTTGAGAGTTGAGATGGGTAATTTCCCCAGCGATCAGCTTGGGTACAACAACATGGAAGATGCTGGTGACAGGATTTCCGGTATCGCTACAAACGTTGATGTACGTAGCGACAAGACTCCAAGGAACAAGATCGTTGCAGGTTTTGCACGATTGAACCTCACATGGGATAACGGTCTCTTCTTCAATGCATCAGTTCGCCAGGAAGGTTCTACGAAGTTCTCGAAGAATAATAAGTGGGGTACGTTCCCTGCTATTGGTGCTGGTATTGATATCAATAAATACATGCAGCTCCCGAATGTCAGCCTTCTGAAATTCCGCGTAGGTTATGGAGTTACAGGTGCCGTACCTGCTGATGCAGGTATATCCCTTGATACATATGAATATGACTTTGCAGGTGGTGGTGCAGTATCTATTGAAAACAAGGGCAACGATGATCTCCATTGGGAGAAAAAGAAAGAGTTGAACGCCGGACTTGAATTCGGTGTTGGCCGCCTTACTGGTACACTTGATGTTTATACGCGAACAATTGAAGATCTTATCTTCAAAAGGTCTGTTCGCCCTGAAGAATTTGGAGGTGCACGAACCAGATATGAAAATATCGCGACTCTCCAGACTCCTGGTGTTGAATTAAACATCAACTACAATGACATTCAGTTGGGTGCCGTTCGTTGGACAACAGGCTTGGTGGCAAGCCACTATGTTACTAAAATGAAAGAGTACTTCCCTACTGACAAGAAAGCGTTTACAACTGCAGACTTTGGTGCTCCCGGTCAAAATGGAACCTTTCCGCTTATTGTGGAGAAAGGCCAGCCGATTGGACAGATCTGGGGCCCTGTATTTGCAGGCGTTAATGAGTCGAACGGAACTCCTGTATTTGCTGACTTAAACGGCGACGGGAAGGTTGTTTCTGCACCTTCGAACGCCCTCGCAGACGATGCTGATATGAAAGTTCTTGGCAAAGGTATCCCTTCTGTAGAACTGGGTTGGACTAACCGGTTGTCAATAGGCAACTGGGATATGAACGTGTTCTTCCGTTCAGCACTTGGACATAGCCTAATCAACCAATTCCGCGCATTCTATGAGCCAATCGATCCAGGTGCGATCAACTCATACAACCGTATTTCTACAAGCAAAGCTGTTCCGGGTCTGACTTCAGCACAGTACAGCTCACTGTATGTTGAAAGAGCAGACTTCGTTCGATTGGACAACATGACGATCGGATATACCATTAAAGTTGCAAACAAGAATCTCAAGAACATCCGCCTGTATCTTAGTGGTCAGAACATCTTCCAGATCACGAAATACACTGGTATTGATCCCGAGCCGAGCTTGTTGGACGTAGAGCAGGATCCTGATGATCCACTCTCGCCTGGTATCGACCGTAGAAATAACTACTACACGTCCAGGACATTCACTTTTGGTATCAACTTAGGACTTCAATAATCAGCCAACATGACTAAGATGAAACATATATATAAATACACACTGGCTGCGGGACTTATTGCGAGTGTGATGTCGTGTACGAACCTGGATGAAGATTTGCAGGATCGTTACACTGAAAGATTCGATCCTAACAATCCAGGCGTAGGTATCAAAGACAATGTGAACAAGACCGTTCCAGACGATGGTCTTCAGGGCGCATTTACAAAGCTTCGTGATGGATCTGCGACTAATGGCGGCTTCTTCGCCGTACAGGAGGGTGGTACCGACGAGGCTGTTATTACTCAGAAGGGTGGTGACTGGTTCGATGGCGGTCTCTATATAAGAATGCACCACCATGAGTTTAGTCCTCAGACATGGGCCATCAATGACACATGGGTTCATGCATACGCCGGCATTCTGCAGTGTAATGACATCATGGAAAAGGTCGCTACGCTTAACGCAGGACAGAAAGCACAGTTGAGGGCTCTTAGGGCTTATTTCCATTGGCGCCTTATGGATGTATTCGGAAATGTGCCGATTGTAGCCAAGACTGGTACTACACCTCCTCAATCGACTCGCGCACAGGTTTACGATTTCGTAGTAAGTGAGCTGATAGCCGCGAGGGCAGACCTCCCTGCAACGAAGCAAGAGTATGCCCGTTGGAACCAGGCTGGTGTCAATGCACTGCTTGCAAGGATCTACTTGAACTCCTCTGTATACACCAGTGGTGCGAAAGTTGAATACCAAAAGGCAATTGATGCAGCAGATGCCGTAATCAACTCTGGGTTGTACAGCCTGTCACCTGAATACAGCAAGGTGTTCGATCCGAAAAACGTCGAAAATCAGGAACATATTTTCGTAGTTCCTTTTGACGAAGCGACCGGTGAAGGTGCGGTGTGGCCAATGATGACTCTGCACTATCCAAGCCAGTTGACTTACAAACTACAGAGCCAACCCTGGAACGGTTTCTCAACTCTCGAAGAATTCTACAACTCATACGCTGACGGTGATGAGCGTAAGAAGGCTAACTTTATCGTTGGTCCTCAATACGATCGCACTGGAAACCAGTTGCTTGACCTCGCATACGACAAGGCTGACCCCGATGGAGCTGGTCTTGTTTATACTCCTAAGATCAACGAACTCTTCCCTAACGCTTCACGCCAGGCAGGTGCACGTTTCGGTAAGTTTGCATTCAAGATCGGTCAGAAGGACAACGCCGACAACGACATGCCTCTCTTGCGTTATGGAGAAGTATTGTTGAACAAGGCTGAAGCCATGATGCGCTTGAATGGCTGGAACAATGCTGAAGCTGTGGCTATCGTTAACCAGATAAGGGCACGTGCTAAAGCAACTCCATTCACCACTTTTGCTGAAAAAGACATGCTTGCAGAACGTGGTCGTGAATTGTTTGTTGAAGCACACCGCCGTACAGATTTGATCCGCTTCAATGCGTATCACCTCGCATGGTGGGAAAAGCAGGTAGACCCGAATGCAGCAAATCACATCCTGATGGCTATTCCTCAGGAGCAGATGGTTGCATCGTCTTCGACAGCTAACCCGCTTAAGCAAAATCCTGGCTATTAATTTTGGTTTAGCCTTAGATTGATAACTTTGAAACAGCGTCCAACGAATAGTTGGACGCTGTTTGCTTTAAATATGAGACCAGTTCACTGGGTATGTGTTGTTGCCTTTCTATTCGGATGTTCCCGGGAATCTGCGCGTCGACCTGCTTTATTTACAGACGTTACAAATGAGAGTGGGATAAGCTTTCGCAACGACCTCTCGTTTACCGAATCATTCAACCCTTATACTTACCGGAATTTTTTCAACGGCGCCGGCGTCGCGATCGGCGACATTAACAACGACGGCCTGCTCGATATCTATTTTGCCGGCAATCAAACCGACAACAAGCTTTATCTCAATACAGGAGATCTTAAGTTCAAAGACATTACAAAGGAAGCAGGGGTAAGCTGCACCGGCGCCTGGAGCACCGGGGTTACTTTCGCAGACGTGAACGGCGACGGCCTGCTCGACCTTTACGTGTGTAAATCGGGAGATCCCAACACACCAAACAGGAGCAACGAGCTCTTTATTAATAATGGCGACCTCACTTTCAGGGAAGAGTCGGAGAAATATGGATTAAAGGTGAAGGGACTCTCGGTGCAGGCGGCATTTTTCGATTACGATAAAGACGGTGACCTCGATTGTTACTTGCTCACGAATTCAATACGCTCTGTCGGCAATTACGACCTGGTTAAAGATCAACGGCTGCGTCCCGATCCACTGGGCGGAGGCAACAAGTTCTTTGTGAATGACAACGGCAAGTTTGTCGATCGTTCGCAGCAGGCAGGGATCTATTACAGTAATATTGGTTTTGGGCTGGGGATAACACTCGGCGATTTCAACGACGACAGCTGGCCAGACATCTTTGTGTCGAACGATTTTTTCGAGCGCGATTACCTGTACATCAACAACAGGAGCGGAGGTTTCACCGAATCCCTTACGGACTACTTCGAATCGATCAGCATGGGCTCGATGGGTGCAGATCTTGCCGACCTGGATGGCGATGGCACCGAAGAACTTTTCGTAACGGAGATGCTCCCGGATTCCCTTTCCAGGAAGAAAACCAAAACCGTGTATGAAAGCTGGGATAAGTACCAGCTAAACGTACAGAACGGTTACTATCACCAGTTCCCACGAAACGTGTTGCAAAAGAAAACCGCCGCGGGCAACTATGTGGAAGTAGGAAGAATGGCCGGTATCGCCGCCTCCGAATGGAGCTGGGGCGCATTGTTGTTCGATATGAACAACGACGGGCGTCGCGACATCTTTGTGGCAAATGGCATTTATAAAGACCTTCTCGATCGCGACTACCTTGCTTACACCGCGTCTGACGAGAACGTGAAGAAATCGATCAGGGAAAACAGGGGCAGCGCGATCACAAAACTGATCGACCTCATGCCTCAATCGCAGACCTCAAACTATGCCTATCGAAACGACGGAGATCTTCATTTCACCAACGTGGCTTCCGAATGGGGAATGGACCAATCGATGTACAGTTGCGGTAGTGCGTACGGCGATCTCGACAACGATGGTGACCTCGATCTTGCAGTGAATAACATCAACGCACCGTCTATCGTCTATCGCAACAACTCTGATACGACTGGCCTTGGTGTTAATTTTGTTTTTACGTCGAAGAGTGCAAATACGGCCGCTATCGGAACCAGGGTAATTGCGTATACGAATGGCAAGTTATTTACCGCCGACAATTTCGTTGCCCGGGGCTTCGAGAGCTCGGTCCAGCCGCGAGCACACATTGGGTTGGGTAAGGGAGTTAAAGTGATCGACTCTTTGATCATTAAATGGCCCGCTGGTGGGTTTACAAAATTGTTCGACGTTGCCACCACGCCGATCATACACGTGAGCGATTCGACCAGCCAGCAGAAAGGTAAACCAACTATCGAAGTACCTGCCGGGCCAATGTTCGAACTCGTTACAAATTCCGCTTTCAAACATGCGGGCAGTGGACTAATCGACTTCAATCGCGATCGGCTCCTGCCAATGATGTACAGCAACGAAACGCCGGCACTCATCAAAGGCGACATCGACAAAGATGGTCGCGACGAGATTTATATTGGGGGAGGCAAAGACCAGCCCGGTGCGATGATCCGGTACGATGGATCGAAGTTTAAAGCACGGATACCCGACGCGATGCGAACGTATGCGCTCTCCGAAGAAACCAAGGGCGCTTTGTTTGACGTCGATGGCGATGGAGACCTCGACCTTTACATGGCGACAGGAGGAAGGTTCTTTCCAGGCACGTCGTCGGTCCTTATCGACAAGATCTTTCTCAATGATGGCCGCGGAAATTTCTCGGTGTCGTCGAAAGATGTTCCATTCAATGCCTTTGTGTCGACCAGCGTAGTGGTGCCTATGGATTTCGACAAAGACGGCGACATTGACATTTTTGCTGGTGAACGTTTCGATCCGTTCACCTATGGTTTGGGTGGTCGCGGATATCTATTTGAAAATGATGGCACTGGAAATTATACAGACGTAACAACTAAAGCCGCGCCGATGTTGTCAAATATCGGTATGATCACCGATGGCGTTGCGACCGACATAGACAATGACGGATGGACCGACCTGGTGATTGTTGGCGACTGGATGCCGATCGTTGTCCTAAAGAACAAGAACGGCAGCTTCGAAGATATTTCTGCCACCATGGGGCTTGCCGGAACCGAAGGGTGGTGGCACGACGTGGAAGCAGCTGACCTTAATAAAGACGGCAAGATCGATTTGGTTTTCGCTAACCAGGGTCTGAATTCCTTCTTCAAGGCAGGCGACAGGATGTACGTGAATGATTTTGACCAAAGTGGATCTTTTGAACAGATCTTCTGCACGAACGTCGGTGGCAAATACTACCCTCTGAACGACCGGGATGAATTCGTTTCCCAGATGCCGTCGATGAAAAAATCACTCCTTTATTATAAGGACTATGCGGGAAAGTCGATCGACGACCTGTTTGGACCCGCTGTGTTGCAAAAAGGTAGGGTATTTCAGGTAAATTTGCTCTCTTCGACGATGTTGTTGTCGGGTCCGCAAGGATACCGGCGCGTCGATCTCCCGGCTCAATTGCAATATGCGCCCCTTTACGCAGTGTTGCTTGAAGATATGGATAAGGATGGGGTTGTGGACCTGGTGGCAGGTGGTAACAACTACGAGGTCAAACCGCAATTTGGCCGCTACGATGCGTCCTTTGGGTGGTTCTTTAAGGGGAAGATCGAAGGCGGCGATTATAGCCTGGGGGATGAACAGGATCTTAATGTAAAAGGTGAGATAAGAGATATTGAATGTGTTGATTATGAGGGGGTTAAATTCGTAATTTTTGCTAAGTATGATGATGAACTTGAGATTTATAAAGTACGCTAGCCTGGTAATTTGGGGATTGCTTTTAATGAGCTGCGAGTCGGACTACACCAAAGCGGTGAAATCGGAGCTTGCCAAAGGGGTTCGTGCAGACTCGTTGCTTTTTGACATTAAATTCGGAACCACGCGGGAGGAATTTTACGGTACGTGCTTCGACCTGAACAAGCGACACATTGTGACGCAGGGGATCGGGTTTTCTGTACAATACATGATCAAGGATTCGATCACTGGCAAGAAACCGGTGGACATACAGATGCTGTTTTACCCGGGTTTCGATACGCTCGATATCGTGAACGCGATGAACATTGAGTTCCGGTATCCAGGGTGGATGCCCGGTGAAAGGGAGCTTCAATCCGATTCACTTCAGAGTCACGTTCGCGCGATATTGACAAAATGGTATGGTGGCAATCCGTTCATCACGGCACGTATCCATGAGCAGGATATTCCTGTAAAAGTAGATGGCAACCGAAGGATATTGCTTTTTATGGAGGATGAGCAGCGCGTACTTGCCAGGATAAGCGACCTAAGTCACCCTGAGTATATGCACAAGGCATTGAGTCACAAAAAAGACGAAACAGTAGGAGAAGGAAAGTAAGACGAGTATGAAAAAGTTAGTTTGGTTTGTTGTGTTTGCGATTTTCACCGTCGAGTGTGCCACGGAAGATTTTAAGCCCGGCAGCGAAGAACAGTGTAAGGTTGGCCGGTATGTTTTTGCGCAGGAGAATGGAACCGACAGGGGCTATGAGATCAGCTACGTTCAGAATACATTCACGCGGGTTGAGGTAGCGGTCGATCAGATATTCAAGAATGGCCAATGGCTTGTGAACGATACTTACAGGCACATCTATAGTAATGACTCGATATACATTAAGGAGTTCAATGGGTTCAGGGAAGGTGCTACACTCTTATCGGGCCTTTACAAAGATAAGATACAGGAGGTAACGACGAACATTGCAGACAATGGCGGAGTCTATCGTTTTCGTTTTGATTACTCCACGACACAGAGGATTGCGGTTACTTTAGAGAAGGTTGTCGGGAACTCGAGTGAGTTCGATTCCCGCGCCGTGTATTACATAAACAATAAGGCCGATGTGGAAAGAGTAGAGATATTCAAGAATCCTGACAAATATAATGGGCCAAATGATTTCACGTATCGTGATATTAAATTCACATACGACGAGATCCAGAATCCGATAAGGGACCTTGTGATCTCGCATTTCTTCAAGGCAGAGCTTCCGGATGTAACTTACTTTTCGATGCACAACAGGCTCGAAGAAACGTATGATGGCACCACGCGCAAATACACATACGAGTACGGTACCGATCCTATGCCCAAAAAGGTTACGACCCCCGACGGAGTGACCCTGAAATTCGAATACCCTAACTGCACTAACTGACAGGTGAAGAGATCCGGAATTTTTATTGTCATTCTGTTTGCTCTCAGCCAGTGCGGCGATAAGAAGGAGACTGCTAAAACGTCGGCCCTTTTCGA
>DASRSO010000229.1:0-37646 GCA_035656375.1 Cyclobacteriaceae bacterium
TGGAATGAATGAGCCAGTCGGAATAAGTAGACCGAAGCGAGGCAGACATCGACGTCTTGCCTTTGCTCAATGGCCCGTTGATCATAAAGTTTCCTGTGATCAGACCGATGCCGGCATTCCCGTTCCACTTTTCGAAACTGCCATCGCGGGCACGAATGTCGAGGACCGACGAAGCACGACCACCGAACTCGGCAGGAATGCCGCCGCGATAGAACGAAACATCGCGGATGGCTTCGGGATTGAACGTTGACAGGAATCCGAATACGTGCGAGCTGTTGAACATCGGCATACCGTCGTACATCACCAGGTTCTGGTCGACGCTTCCCCCGCGAACATTGAAGCCGGATGCGGCTTCGCCCACTGTCGTCACACCCGGCAACATCTGCACGTTGCGGATCAGGTCTGCTTCGCCCAGCATGGCCGGAGAGCGTTTGATCTCTTTGATCGTGATCTGTGTCTGGCCGATCCGGTTTGTTGAAACTTCGCGGGCGGCGCGGTCGGTTACAACAACCTCTTCGAGATACATTGGGATCTCTTCCATCTCGACGTTGATAACCGCATCCATGAATGCGGCTACGTCAACTACTTTTTCGTCGTAGTCGAGGAAGCTGTAATTCAACACGTGATCTCCCTGCTCGAGTGTGATTGCGTAGTTTCCCTTGTCGTCTGTGGTGGTTCCAAATTGCGAATCGCTTACGCGGATGTTCGCGCCCACCATCGGTTCTTTTGTCTTTGCATCTATCACATTCCCGGTGATCGTGACGCGCTTTCCTTTCACCAGGCTTCGATGATCACCTACTACCATCTTCTCTACTTTCTTTCGTTCGCGCACGGCGCGTTCGATCGCCATACGGTACTGAATTGCCTGGGTAGGATCGCGAACAATAACGATAACCTCGGGATAAACGGAAATGTAAGCCAGGTCCGAACCTGCGAAGAGCGCCTCGAGCATGTCGGCCAGTGTCTTACCCGAATAGTCGTCGGCAATTACGATCGGGGCAATCCACTCCGACATGTAGTAAAAGCGAACGTCGTTCTTTGACTCGAGGTCTGAAAGAAATTGCTTGAGTTGCTTGCCCCGTTCGGAGCCGTCGAGCTTGAGGTCGAGGATGTTTTTTCTGCCTTCCTCCGGGGGATTTTGGGCACCTGCAACAATTGAACAAAAAAGCAGCGCTAGAACCAGGCACCTCATGTCCAAAAGTTAACCGAAGACTCCATACCTACCAAACCAATTGAATAAAATGCTTAGGTTGCAAACGCAATATGGAATACAGCGAAGACATATTCCTTCGTCACCTCGCTCCTACTAACCCCTTTCCTTTCCTGATCCCCATCGAAAGAGCGGAGGGCATTTACCTGTACAGTCCCGACGGCAAACGGTACACCGATATGATCTCTGGCATTGGTGTCAGCAACATAGGTCATCGCCACCCACACGTGTTAGAAGCGATCCGCAAGCAGCTCGACAAGCATCTTCATGTGATGGTGTACGGCGAATACATCCAGTCGGCTTCGAACCTGTTGGCTAAAAAGCTTACTTCATTGTTGCCTCCCTCGCTCGACTGCGTTTACCTGGTGAACTCGGGCACTGAAGCCAACGAGGGAGCCTTAAAGCTCGCGAAACGACTGACAGGGAGAACCGAACTGGTGTCTTTCAAAAAATCTTATCACGGAAGTACGCACGGCTCGATGAGTGTTTCGGGCAACGAAATAAAAAAGACCGCCTTCCGGCCTTTGCTCCCCGACGTGCGGTTCATAGAGTTCAATAACATCGCCGACCTCGAACAAATCACGTCGCGCACAGCCGGCATTATCATGGAGACCGTCCAGGGCGATGCAGGTGTGCGGGTGCCTTCCGCGGAGTTCATGAAACGGCTCCGCAAAAAGTGCGACGACACCGGGGCCATCCTCATACTCGACGAGATCCAGTGTGGCATGGGACGCACCGGTACCCTTTTCGCCTTCGAACAGTTCGGCATCGTACCCGACATTCTAACCATCGGGAAAGCCTTCGGTGGCGGGCTGCCCATCGGCGCCTTCATCTCAAGTCATAAGCGAATGCAGGAACTTTCGCACGATCCAATGCTTGGACACATAACAACATTTGGCGGCAATCCCGTCTGCGCTGCCTCAGCATTAAGCACACTCGAAGTTCTCACCGAAGGCAACCTGCTCGAAGAGGCACAACGCAAGGGAAAGCTTATCGAATCACTGCTGGTGCATCCGTTGATCCGCGAGGTGCGAAGGGCGGGAATGATGTTCGCCATAGACTTCGATTCAGAAGACCGCGTTCAACGTATCGTGAAGGCCGCACTCGACGATGGCGTGATCGGCTTCTGGTTCCTTTCGCATCCCTACAGTTTTCGCATAGCTCCTCCCCTCACGATCACCGACAACGAGATCAGGGAGTCGTGCAGCATAATTTTGAAAGCGATTGAAAAATCGTGATATTTTAATCGTATGATGATTGACAAACCCCGTCAGCTCGACTTTATTTACAAGCTCCTGGTCATTATCGCTATAGGGGTGACAGGAATTGTGCTCATGCGGAGCATCATTATACCTATCGCATTTGCGGCGCTTTTTGCCCTGGTCCTGAATCCCATCGCCCACCGTATCGAAAAACGCACAGGTAGGATTCTCTCGATCAGCATCGTCCTCCTTGGGGCTTTGATACTACTGGCATTGCTTGTTTGGTTCATCGTAAGCCAGTTAAAAGATCTTGTACTTAGCTTACCCGGAATCGAAGAGAAATTCTTTGCCGCAGTTGCATCAATAAATCAATACATCGAAGCGCAGTTCGGCATCAGCGCCGACGAACAAATGGTCATGATGACTGATGCGGCCAAGAACCTGTCGGTCTATTTGGGTGAAGTGCTCTTCTCCACTTCATACCTGGCGTACTTTTTTATCCAGGTACCGATCTACATTTTCCTTTTTCTTCTTTATCGCGACAAGTTCAGGGAGTTCTTCCTCGCCTTCAATCCCGACGGTCAGTTGAAATGGAAGAAAGACATCGATGGTGTTGTCAGGGGTTACATTAGCGGACTCACGATCGTAGTTTTAATTGCGGGCGCCCTGAACAGCATCGGCTTGCTCTTGCTCGGCATCGAGCATGCCATATTCTTTGGATTCTTTTCGGGTGCGCTTACGCTGATCCCATACGTTGGAATTACGATCGGAGCAACGCTACCTGCGTTACTTGCATTGATCACGAAAGACAGCATCTGGTATGCGGTGGGTGTTGTGGGTGTTCATGCCGGCGTGCAGTTCCTGGAGGGAAATTTTATCACCCCAAAGATCACCGGGTCGAAGATCAGTGTGAATGCGCTTGCGGCGATCCTTGCGTTATTGATCGGCAACCTGCTCCTGGGTATTGCCGGGATGATCCTGGCGGTGCCGGCCGTGGGTATTCTTAAGATCCTGATGGCCAGCTCAACTTCCCTAAAACCCTTCGTTATCCTGCTGGAGGACAAACCACTGGACCAGACACTTCCACCTCCGCCTGTCGCTCCTCCCGAAGCCATCGAGGTTCCTAAAGAATGATTTTTTGTAACTTTAGGTAGACCGACGTAACTGTGATGACCAGGATCCTGCTAATTGACGACCACCTGATGTTTCTGGATGGCCTTGAGTTGCTTCTGAAACGCACCGGCAATTATGAAGTGATAGGGAAGATCAACGACCCCCTTCGCGTACTCGACTTTCTCACATCAACACCTGTCGACATTGTTCTTGCCGACATTCAAATGCCCGGCATCGACGGCATCGATCTCCTCAAGAGAATTCAATCGCGCTTCCCGAAAGTAAAAGTCGTTATGATCAGCATGCACGAAGGCGACGAATTCGTACAGGATATCATGGCGCATGGCGGCTATGGCTTCCTGCCCAAGTCGATGGACAGTACTAAAATGGTGCAGGAGCTCGACAAGGTTTGCCTCGATCAAAAGGTATTCCCGAGACGTCAGAAGAAGGTGGTGCAAACCCAGCATTTTTCCGAAAGAGAGCTCGAAATACTGCGTTTACTGGCAAAAGGAAAGAATAGTTACGAGATCGCCGGTCAGCTTTTCATTACACTGAATACCGTTAAAACACACCGACGGAACATGTTGCGCAAGCTCAACGCATCGAACACCTCGCAACTCCTGAAGATCGGTTTCGACAACAATCTCATTTAGGGAGAGTACATACTCCTTTAGGAGTATGCTTTCAAAAATACCTCCAAAGTGGTATTTGCCGTCGCGCGCCCAAATTTCAAATTAGTGTCTCCAAACCCTTTTTATGGTACTAATGAGAACGGCAAAATCCAATTTGACAGATCGCGAAATACAGGTCCTGGGCCTGATTGCGCAGGGGATGTCATCAGTGCGAATAGCACAGAAGCTGGAAATAAGCTTCGAAACGGTAAAAGTACACCGGAGAAACATGCTTCGTAAAGCCGCAGCTCAGAACACTTTCGAGCTGATACGCATGGCAATCAAGAAGCGTTGGATCTGATCCCTGTTAAGAAATTATTAAAAGGGTATGTCGAAATTGTAAAATGTACCCTTGTGATTCGATTCCCAACTCATCCTTCCATCGAGTGATCGCACGCGCGATTCGATGCTGTGCATTCCCAGGCCGGTAAACCTGCTGCCAACCATCCCGATACCGTTGTCTTCGTACATGATGTTTATTTCATCGTCGAATTCATTGATGTGGATCCTGATCTCAGAGGCACGTGCATGTTTCAACGTGTTATTGATCAGCTCTTGCAATATCCTGAAAATTGTAAGCGACACGGGCTGCACCACTTCACGTTTTCCATAATAGTCGAAGATCACATTGATATCGCCGGTCTTGTTCAGCCTGTCGACCAGGTTCTTTAAACCTGCCTGAAGTCCGTATCGCTCCAGGCCTGGTGGATGAAGATCGTAAACGATGCGTTTAATGTCGTCGATAACATCGTTCAGATTTTCGTTTATCTCATGTGCCCGTTCGACAAGCGCTTCATCTTCGCGCATTGCATCGGCCACCTGGATCTTAATGCTGCTGAGGGATGCGCCGATACCGTCGTGCAGATCGGTAGCGATCCTCTTCCGCTCCCGCTCTTGCGTTCGTATCTCGGAGTCGATAAGTTTTTGCTGGTGCAGGTTGATAAGTTCAAGGTATTTCTGCCTGCGCCTGATTGCATTGATCCGAAGCCAGTAGCCAAGGTACCCAAGCAAAGCAAACGTAGAAATAAAAGTTACCCTGAACGTCCACGTCTGCCACCACCTGGCCAACACGTCGATCTCGAATTCCAGGCTACTGGTCCAGTGGTCGTAACCTGTTGATGCCTGCACTTCGAGATGGTAAGCATCCGGCGGCAGGTCGGTGAGGAAGATACTTCCACCCGACACCATCTTCCAGTCGGTGGCCTGGCTGAGCCGATAACGGAACAATGTTGGATGGCCTTTAAATGTTATCGCCCGAACGTCGATCACCATATCTTCTTCTTCTGTTCTCACGAACGACGCATTTGCGGCCAGCGACTCATTCCTGAACAACAGGCGGTTGATATAAAACTTCGGGGTATAGTTACGTTCACTGAAGTGATCCAACGGCACCGACGAAATTCCCAGGTCACTTATCGCCCATACGTTGTCGCCGATCCGGCACACGTTGTTGATCTTACTTGAGATAAGTCCATCCGCTTTCGAAAAATGGCTCAGCTTCAGATCCGACGTATCGGCTAAAAAGTCGATCTGGAACAATCCTTTGTCTGTACCAAGCCATAGCCTTCGCTCGGGCCAGTCGCTTACAATCGAATAAATGCTGACGGCATCAGCCACCGGCAAAGCGGTGAATGTTCTCTTCTTGCAGTCGTAGATGTAGAGCCCATTACCGATCGTTCCAACCATCACGAAACGATTTTCCAGCCCGATCAGCGATGCAGTCCTGTAGTTGGTGATCTTCGCTGTTTCATTGAAGGCACTGTCGAATTTCTCAACGCCGTTCAATCCTCCCAGGTAGATCTGGTTCTCCACGACTGCCATCGAGCTGGGCCGTTTTCTTGTCGCGGTCTTTTCGATGACCGTTCCGTTCGGCAAAATTTTTACCAAACCCATCGAAGTACAGCCAATGATATAATCATCGAGTTGTGTTAGGGCCTTAAAAGATATCGACTTGTTTCCCACGCCCCCTATGAATGATCCTGATTGCAGGATGTGGGTTCCTGCACCGTCGGTAATCCATAGCTGCTTTTTCCTGTCGAGGAAGAGGCAACTTACCGGCGCTACACCTTTTTCTATCAGTTGGATCTTCCCGTCCGTCATCTTGAACACTTCTCCTCCATAGTTTCCGAGGAACACGTCGTTACCTGTGTGTGCAACCGCGCTCACCCGCATATTGCTTGGGGAGTTATAATTTAAAACGGTGAGATTAGGAAAGTAAAAAACTCCCTGGTCAAGTGTACTTATCCATACCCCATCCTCGTAGTCTTGCAATACACTACTGACCGAAAGTGTCGAAAGGTTGGCAAGCGAAAACGAGCTCTTTAACGACTCATCATTAAACACCACCACACCATTGTTGAAATGTCCGGCCCACAGACGGTCCTCGTGATCTACATACAACGACACAAAAGCATGCCTGGCAGTGTAGACCTTCTTTATCGTCTGGCCATCGTACACAAAAATGTTTTTGTGCATTGAAAAGTAAACCTTGTTTTTCCATTTGACCGACGAGATAAGCCAGGTGCTCCTGTTGAGGGAATCGTCGAGAGAGATCGAATAAACTTTATCGTCGAGCTTTAATGAATTCAGGTTTCGCGGAAGGCCTCTCGAGTCACCATAGGTCATCTTGTTATCGATAAACCCGATAAATGTCCAGCCATCACTCGAATCTGTAAAGATCGATACTTTCCCGGTTGAGTCTATCTTACCGCCCGGGGCACTTACCGTTGCGCTGAAATAGAGCTCACCCAGGCTATCGTAAGATATCTTGGTGAGTATCGACGACCCGATTATTGATTTTAACGCCGCGTTGTATTTATAGGTCTTAATGGTATCGTTCTCGTAGTATGAGAGCAAGCCATTGTACGTCCGAAACCAGATCCGTCCCCATGGATCTTCATCAAATCCGAAAACGGTATTGTCGGTAAGGCCGTTGGTGACGTTGTAAGTAACAAACTCGTGGCCGTCGTACCGGACAACGCCGTTGTCGGTTGCGATCCATACGAAGCCCTTACTGTCCTCGAACACCATGTAGCTTTCGGAACTTGGCAGGCCCGAACCTTCACGGAAGTTGGTGGATTGAAAGTACTGCGAATAAGACGTCGTCGAAGCGAGAATCGACAGGGCAAACAGGAATGTTGCAACTCGATTCATAGCTACAATTTAAGAAATCTTAAAATGTTTCTATGATGAGGTTATGGTTGGTATAAATACAGATGTCGGCAGCTATGTTGAGGCTTTCTTTAACCATTTCGGCAGCCGTGAGATGGGTTGCGTGCTTCTTTAACGCGAGGGCGGCAGATTGAGCATACATCGAGCCGGAGCCAATTGCAGCCACGCCGTTGTCGGGTTCGAGCACGTCGCCGGTGCCGGAGATCACCAGGAGCTCGTCTTTACTCGCAGCGATCAGCATAGCTTCGAGACGACGGAGGAAACGATCGGTCCGCCAGTCTTTCGCAAGTTCAATGGCTGCACGTTTCATATTTCCTCCGTAGGCACTCAGCTTCTCATCGAAGCGGTCGAGTAATGTGAATGCATCGGCGGTCGACCCGGCAAACCCTGCAAATACTTTTCCATCCTGGAGTTTACGGATCTTGCGCACATTGCTCTTGGCAATGGTGTTGCCCATTGTGGCCTGTCCGTCGCCGCCAATAGCAACATGTCCGTTATGGTTGACGGCCAGGATCGTTGTCGAGTGAATAACTTCCATCAGATCAAAATCCTAACCGGATCTTCGAGCAGTCCTTTCAAAGTCTTAAGGAACGCAGCACCAACTGCGCCGTCAACCGCCCTGTGATCACACGAAAGTGTAACCTTCATGACGTTTCCGACAACGAGTTGTCCGTTCTTTACAATGGGTGCTTCTTTGATGCCACCGACTGCAAGGATACAAGCGTCGGGTGAGTTGATGATCGCAGTGAATTCCTCTACACCAAACATTCCAAGGTTGGAGATGGTGAAAGTGCTTCCTTCGTATTCGCTGGGCTGAAGTTTTTTGTCGTGAGCTTTTTGTGCAAGCTCCTTCACTTCTGCTCCAATATGCGAAAGCGATTTATTGTCTGCGAAACGAACCACCGGAACGATCAAACCATCTTTGATCGCAACTGCCACACCGATGTGGATATGATGGTTCTTACGGATCTTATCTCCCAGCCAGCTGACGTTCACGTCTGGATGCTGACGCAATGCGGCTGCAACTGCTTTAATGACCATGTCGTTGAACGAGATCTTGACAGGCGAGATCTCATTCATGCTCTTGCGTGCTTCAACGGCTTTGTCCATGTTGATCTCCATGGTGACGTAGAAGTGCGGAGCAGAGAATTTACTTTCGGCGAGGCGACGCGCGATAGCCTTACGCATCTGCGACACGTTCACTTCTTCGAAGCTTTCCTGGCCTACAACCTGGGGTAATGTTATCGAAGGTGCTGCCTTCTCTCCTTTCGCCGCACCTTGCTGTGCAGGAGCTGCGGATGGCTTATAGCCTTCAACATCTTTCTTCGTGATGCGACCATTGTCGCCCGTACCATTTATTTTATTGATATCATAGCCGAGATCTTTTGCCATTTTTTTGGCAAGCGGCGACGCTTTCAATCGGCCGTTACTGCCGTCGGAATGAGAGCCGTTAACTTGCGGTTGTTGCGCTTCTGCTTTAGCTGGAGCGCTTTCCACTTGTTTCTTTTCTCCACCGTTTCCACCAGATTGAAACGCCTTCAATAACGTCTGCCAGTCGGCATCTTTTTCACCAACGATGGCAAGAACCCCGTTAACGGGAACTGCTTCTTTTTCTTTTGCACCGATGTACAACAGCGTTCCTGCGTCGTACGATTCGTACTCCATAGTTGCCTTATCGGTCTCGACTTCCGCCAAAAGCTCCCCGGCTTTTACCTGGTCGCCAACTTTCTTGTGCCATGCAGCGATCACACCTTCCGTCATCGTGTCGCTCATCTTCGGCATCTGAACAACCTTCGCTTTGATGTTGCTTGTATCTACCGCAGGTTCTGCTACCGCTGTGGCTGCAGGTTTCGAAGCGCTTGCATTGGCGTTGGCCGATGCTTCTTTAGCAGGTGCAGCGCCTCCTCCTTCCAACAATCCTTTGTAGTCTTCTCCCGGCTTTCCAACGATTGCCAGGACTCCATCTATTTTAACTGCCTCGCCTTCTTTCGCGCCGAGGTATAATACTGTTCCAGTGTTGAACGACTCATAGTCCATGGTGGCCTTGTCTGTCTCGATCTCGGCCATCAGCTCGCCTGACTTTACCGTATCCCCCACCTTTTTATGCCACTTGGCGATGACGCCTTCCGACATCGTGTCGCTCATCTTGGGCATGCGAATAATCTCTGCCATAATGCTGTTGAAAATCTTTAAAAGCCTCCAAAATTAGCGTAAAGGAGGCGAAATGCAAATGTATTAGAGGTTGAGGGTGCCGAGCACAAATTCCACCACCACCCTGCCGGCTGGCGCCGTGGGATTGAGGGTCTTGAGGAATTCCGGGTTGGCGTAGGTTACGCGCACCCCCAGGTCGAGCTGGGGCAATAACCTCATAACATTCACATCCACAGTGAACTCCGCGCCCACAGAGTCGTACCGGCGGTTAATAGCCTGGTACAAAACAGAGTTGTTTTTAATGTCGTAGTAGTAGGTTCTGCCCCCCGACTGGCCAAAATCGTAAAATGCATTTGCCCGAAGCCGCTGAATATTCACCACCGGGCCCAGGTTAATGTCGGGATACCAGATGGGCAGGGCATAATTGAACGACAGGGAGGTAAATTCAGTGTCGCGTGGATAAGTAAAACCCCGTGGCCTACCAATGCGGTTTCGAAACGAATACCGGTTTACTTCGAAGCCATCCGTACCCGTTTGATAGCCGCCCCTCAAAATAACCGAATGATGCTTCGCTAAACCCGGGAAGTACAACGCCGATCTGAACGCTGCAAGGCTGCCCTTAAAGTCCCCGCTGTATGGAGTGTTATACAATTCAACATCAAGAAGTTGCGCCCACCGTGGATTAAAGTCGCGTCGACTGGTCTTGAGGAAATTAGAAAAAGAGAAAGTGAACTGATTATATAATAGTGTGCCGTTGCCGATCTGATTATCATAAATAAACCGGATCGAGTCGTTTAATGAGATGATCCGGTCGGTTCCACTCGACACGAGAATAGTTCGCTTCGTAGCACCACTTCCTTCATCGCGTGTTACCTGGTTGCGGAAGTTTGATACTTGTGTTACACCTACCACGTTTCCGACTGTAAGTGTGGTATTGAATCTTGAGGCTGTGAGCAGCAACGGGATCCTGAGTCCGCCGGTCACTGTTGTCTCGTCCCACGTAAACTTTACGTCGCGATTGTTATCGATGCTCGTCTTCGACTCACGTTTGCCCGTAGAAATGCCTGCGTCGATCACGGGATACAAGCCCTGGTAGCTGACGTTCGCGTGGAAATTTCCGGTGCGCTCATTGATATCGAAAAGATATCCGGCGTTGACATTCATTGTTCCCAACAGGTTGCGCGATTGCACGCCGATGTCAGCGCGTGTAACGTCCGACTCGAAGAACGGTCCCCAACTGTGGATGTTGATCATTGACTTGAGGCGATTGTATTTATTCGTTGGAAACTTGCTCTCCGGAACACCTTTCATGATGTCGGGATGTGATTCCTGCGTAACAAGCTTGTCGTAGAAATGATCTTCGGGCGTCGCGACAACACTCGCATCCTTCCAGAGTGAAGGTTCAAACGCTGTACTCACAATATCTAATCCATCGCGCGTTTGTTCGTTGTACACGATCCAGTCTTTGTCGAACGTAAAAGATGGATTATAGGCGCCGTATTTGGAGTTGGTCACCTGGTAGCGTTTGCCGGTGGCAATGTCCAGCGCATAAATGTTATCGATGCCACTGAAGGGTGAATTGAAAAGAATAAACTTTCCGTCGGGCGACATTACCGGGTGACCGACGTTCTCGTTGCCTGCGTTGAAGACGTCGCGGACCTGGCCCGTGTTGTAGTCGAATGTTGAGATAGTCTTACCGTCTTTCGTCAGCCGGTTAACGAGAATCGCAGAGCCATCGGGCGTCCACCGGGGCATCGAGATCATGAAGTTCTCAGGATTGTCGAAGGTCTTGATGACTGCGCCCGAAGAATAATCGAGCACCAGTAGTCTCTGTTGATACTCGTTTGTTGATTCCACTGTTGCGACTTTCGATCCATCGGGTGACAGCGCGGCAGATCCGTACCTGCTCTTCTTTGATATTGCATCCCGGTCGCGGCTTCCGAAGTCGAATCCTCTCACGATCGAAAAGTTCTTCACGCGCCAGCGGGGATCGTAGCGGTACTCGTTCCAGACAACCCGGCCATCGACGGCAGACAGCATACCAGCGTCGTTGTACGGACCGATCACAAACTGTGCGATCTCACTTCCTTCTTTTATGCGAACAAGTTTCGCGATCTGGCCGATGCCGGTCTTCAAGGCAATAATGCTTCCGTCTTCCTGGGGCTGCGGATATTCATAGTCCATGTACCCGTCGTGGTGGCCGCGGCGGTTGAGGGTCTTGAATTTCGTTAGCGATTGTTCTTTGATGTCGGCGTCCCACGACTTTCGGAGGCTGTCGGCCATCTCCTGGTATAGTTTGGAGACGCTCACACCGGTTTCTTTCTTAACAGATCTTGTGAAGCCGAAAGGAATAAAAGGATATCGCCACGACCTGGATGTGATCTTTTCCCAGATGTCGGGATCATTGCTCCTGTTTCGCAGGTACGTGATCATGTGATACCCGAACACATAATGATCGGGTATGTTGTTTTTATAGGACCTCAGGTATTGCCGATCATAATTAAATGTGCGGCCTTCCATAAGGTTGGTCCGGAACAAGAGTCCGAAGTTTGGAATTCGCCCTCTCCCGCTTTTAGTAAAGGCTGTTTCGGTAGCGACGGCATCGCCTTCCCAAAACCACTGTGGTGCGGCGGCGAATGCAACCACCGAGAGTGCATTCTGGCCAAAGAGATAGTAGACAAACTTATTGAAGCCGGTAACGCTTCGCTGATACTGAACGATGTGACGATACTCGTGGGATGCGAGCAGGCTTAACCAATCGTTCGTACCAATGAAATTATAATTCTGTGGTGGCATCGTATAGAACTCCGAACGACGGGGCGCTAACGTAACGAAGCCGTTGGATACCGACGATTGGTTTTGAAGAAGTATCGATATTCTGCGGGGCTTCACTCCCATCGATTGCGCTTCGGGTTCACGAATGTATTCGAGCGTGTTGGCGACACGCTGTGCTTGTGTGTCGAAACCCTGGGGGTAAAGAATGTTGAAGTTCGGTGTTTTGATCTCGTACCACTTGAGTGTGGTAGGGTTGGTGTTTTGAATCGATATCTCCTGTGCAAAGGCAAAGGACGTAACAAAGACGAGGAATATTGGGAGCCTTAAATTCATTCAGAATAAATCACCTCAATATCATTATCCTTCCTGAATTTTTGAATTCCGACTCACCTGTTTTCACCTTAAGAAGATAAAAATAAAGTCCATCTGAGAGCCTTGCCCCCCTTGCGTCGAGTCCAGACCACATTAACTGGTTGTTTCCCACCCTCATTGCGGGAGCATTCTCGTCGGTAAACTCTGCAATATCACGGCCATCGCGGTCGATGATTGTAAGAACAAAAGACTCCGGCGGGCCAGCGCCGACAGCCGTAAATTCGAACGTAAATCCATTCGGAGAAGGATTCGGATACGGAGGATAAAAAGTCACCCCGTTCTCCTTCTCAACCACGAAAGACACTTCGTATGGCTCAGGGCCAGTCGTGTTACCACTCACATCGCGGCCCTCGGCATACAATATATAGTCGCCGGCTGCGAGATTCTTCGGTGTAAACTCGAACACGAGCTCGTTATTTGCAATATTCCACTTCACATCGCTGCTCGAAAAACTGACCCGCTTCGCCTGGCAATTTTGCTGACCGCATGGAGAGAGCATCGAAACGTTGAGCGAGGTAGAATCCTTTAACAACAACAACGGGTTCTCGTCGGTGAGTTTGATGACGATCTTCGGACTTGCCGAAACAAAGTCGCCGTTGGCAACATAACGTCCGTCGACGGTTACGTCGAGAACGGGATTGAAGCGATCCCTGATGACTTCGAGATACGGCGAGAGGTCGAGTGCATTGTTTTGATAATATTGTTCGGTAACCGAGCTGTTATTCACTACCAGCGTAAGGTCGTTGAGCCCGGCTTTCCCGGTGGTCAACGTGCTCCTCGAAAAGTGAGTGGTGTCGCCGGCGGCAGGTCCTTTTATTTTAAATTCACGCACCTCCCTTGTTCGTGCGTTGCGGTTGAAGACGGAGATCACAGACACGAGCGAGTCGGTGAAACTGGTTGACGTGATATTTACGAAGTCGAAGTGTGTTGTATGCGTTGCACCTTCGGCTACCTGAACTACTTCGGGTGAGTCGCGGTACAGCAAGAGCCCGTCGGGTGCGGGTTTATAGTCAACAATCCAGCTTCGAAGCACAGCGGGTGTCATAATTTGTTCGTCTTCGGTGCGGAACACCAGCTTGATAAATGGATACGATGAAGCATCGATGCCAGAAAGGTCGATGTCATTCTGACGGTTAGTAAAAACAATCGCCTCACTTCCATCTCTTCCCACTCTATAAACATCGATACCAACTTCTTCCGCTGCGTTATCCTTCCGATAGCGCGGGTACATTGAGTTCCACTGGAGGGCTGGCCCCACAACCACCGAACGCATGCTGCCATTCGACAAACGACCCGTCAACGTGTCGGTAAGCTGAAGCTCTTGCGTCTCTGGCTGTGGTTGATCGCTCCGGATGATCTTTGCGGTACCCGGGGCGGCTCCTTTCCTTCCGAGGATGATGACGGGTTCGCCGGCAATAAATCCATCGATATCAGTATCGCGAATTCCCAGTTCACCAAGTTTTGTCTTCACGTCGGTCGTCCACAAGGCAAAGCCTGCGTCACCCATCGAAAATAGAACGACCGAATCGCCGGGTTTAATATTATCGACAAACTGGATAAGGTCGTCGTTATGACCGGTCGATGTCTCGGCAGCCGTAAAGCTGTTGATGAGTTGTGGTTCCCTGCCGCATGCGCGTCCAAAAGAATTTTCGAACGTAAATGGAACAACCTGGTAGGGTGCAACGGTACTGCGATCGAAGGCAACGCCGTTGATCGTATTGTTACGGCAATTATTCCCGGCAGGAGAATAGTAATATTCGGCGTTATTAACCTGGAATGATCCGGTGACACCCGGTGTAGTGTTGGCGCTTCCTAAATTCTTCACAACGATCGATACACTTGTTGCCTCGTACTCGAACTTTTTCGTGTCATTATTTGGCAACAAAGATGTAAAGCTGTTCTCGATCATCTGATCGAAGGCCATCTGTGCCCAGCCGGTCGGTCCGTTCCTGATATAACTGAAAGATGTTGTCTCCCACTGATCGTCGGCATGATCCGACGGCTTCGAACGCCAGTAGTACACGGTAGAGTCTTTATCGAGCAACCTGAATGCTGTTTTCAACAACACTTTTCCTTTAACTGACTTCGACTGAAGAAACCCGGAGTTGAATGCAAGTGTTGTATCGAGCTGTGCCTGGTATGTCTTTTCCGCGGCAAGCACGTCGGTGTCCTGGAAGAGCAACGTGGGCGTGGTGGTTGTTACGATTCCGAAATCGGATGGCTGTAAATTCTGGGTACCATTAAACTGTATAAACTTGGTCCATGAGCTCTTGTTGTTGTCTTCACGCAGCTCTTCGATCTTGTTATCGGGATCGATGAACACTTCGATCTTATTGTTACCAAAGAAATTTCCATTACCTCTCGAAATGTTAAACTTCAGTGTATCGAGGCTTAACACCCTCCCGAATTCGCGCACGTGCGTCGTTACAATGTCGTTTATGGTATGATTTACTTTCACCACGAGAGGACGGATAGTGCTGCGACCCAGATTCTTCGTCGGTATCTGCAATTGAATTGAATCGGTCAATGCGTGGATGGGTCTGCCATCGAACGAAATAACTGTTGTGCCTGCGTCGGTAACGCTGTAATCGGGTTTAGTGGCTGCAAACAGTCGCAATGCGGGATCTCCAAGCAACACCATCTGTTGAACCTGTGCCGTGTATTTTTTCGACAGGCCGAAATCATTCAGGACACGTCGCGCCACCTCTTTCTGCACGTCGCCAATCCCTTTCGATAAATAGATCGAGTCGCCAAACCCGACTTTATAGAAATACTCGGTGTACACACGCAACGCATCTTCAAATCCGTACGAACTGTTCGCGATAAAATTACGCGCACCCTTTTCGGTAGCGAGCATCCAGTCTTCACCGAAGTTTACGCCGTTGTTGAAATACTCGCCGGCGTTACAACCATTTACAAGGAACACCGGGTATTTGCCAGGGTTGTTATAACCCAGCTTTGAATCTGAAACCAAACCGATGTCGATATCGGTCGTGTTCACAGCAGAGTGACCGAAGAACGTGATAAGATCGAGGCCTGCATTTATTTCTTTCGAAACGTTGATAGGCTCCACGTCAGCGAGTCCATGTTTCCCGAGTGTTATCACCTGGCCGCCAAGAAAATCGTCCTTGGCGATATTCGCGAAACCGTCCATGAATCCTCTGAACAACACGAGCTCGTTTGGCCGAATGCCACCACTCAGGTGAAGGATCTTCTTTCTCCACAAATCATCAAACGCTGTCGACTCGTTTGTCTTTACCTTATTTAGATATGCAGCTACCTGCGTTGGTGTTGTTGCTGTTAAACGTCCCGTGGCAACTGCGGGAACGAACTGGTCGGTTCCCAGGCCCGCGGTGAATGCCATGTCCGACCCCGGATGGCCGGCAGTCGGAACGAGGTCGGGTGATTCATTGGTTGCAGGAGCCCGATGGTGTATGCCGGCCGTCGCATCACGGCCTTTACCGATCAGGAAAAGATATTGAGGATCGCCAACGGCGATCATATATCTCATGAACTCGCGAATGGCCAATGGCGATGTCTCACCATAGTTGAACTGGTCGTACAGCTCACCGCTTGTTACCACAAGAGGCACGTACGATCCCCCCTGCTCACTGGCACGATACGCGGCAAAAGATTCAACGGGATTCCCGTAGTCCAACGCGGGGTGCATCAGCGCTGGGTGCGACACAATAATATAGTTCGCCAGGGGATTCATCTCGCGGAACGTTACCGTCTTGATCTTCGCGATATCGGGCGTCAGGAACGTGCCCGACGCATAGATCTTTTTCGCGGTTGGTCCCGTAGGCACCATAGCAGTCAGCACCGCGCCAGGCTGCCTGGTACTAATCATCACCGGTGCAGAAGGATCTGTAATGTCCCACAGCCTGGTGCCGGGTACGGGATTCGACAACTCGATATATTTTGCACCTGCATTCAGCGTGAATGTTCGTGTAGTACCGGAGGCCATGTCGAAACCTTGCGGGAATGTGATCTTGATGTACGCGACACTCAGTCGCTCACGAGTTCCGTTTACACCCAAACCCTTAACGCGCACTACGATCTTTCCATCTGCTCCAACATTCGACCAATCGAGGTTGGCGGTAACAACCGGGGTCTGGAAGTTTGTAAATGACCTGGTCGTGATCAACTGCAGCGATCCAACGCCCGGGCCGGCATAGATCTCTGCCATATGTTCAAGGCGGTCGCGGCCCGTAAGCTGTACTTCGAGTATCGGTGGTGGCAGCGACGTGACTGTATTAACTACCTGGTCAATTGTAAAATCTCTTTGTTCGATACCCGCGCACCCGGTATTTATCGTGCAGATCGTTGCACCGGTCCATCCCTCTCCTTCATCGAAGTAACTTTGCTGGATGAAGTCGTTCACTATATCGCCGGTCGAATACTCGGATGTATATACCGACAACCGTTCGGCGGTGTGCGCAGTCTCTTTCGGTAGCCCGGTGTTATTCACCTGGTCGAACACATCCATCCGTTTGCCTTGTACAGGCTGAGTGTTTACGGTAAGAAAGTACGCAGTGGTGTCGCTGAAAAGATTATAATACTTGTGTGGCTGCAGTGAGGCGGGCTGATAAAGAGCTGCGTCAAGAGTTCCATCGTTGCGCTGGCCGTAGAATTCAAGGAACTCGGTTGCATCGAATTTCGAATCGGCAGGAGATTGATCGTGTTTGAAGTAAATGGCCTGTTCCTTACCGCGATGATAGACCTGGATCAGGCGGGGGTCGATCGAGTTCACGGGCACGCCGGCCTGCTGAAGTTGATCGTACGTGAGGCGATAGATGCCGGTCGTGGCAACACTTATTTTATAGTATGGCTGGTTGTAGGAGACCCAATCGTTGGTATACTGGGCAAAGCACGCAGAGGATAGACAGGTGAAGAGTAGTAAAAACGCCCAATGCCTCATTCGCATACTGATCGACCCTGTAAATACGCTAGAAAACGGTTTTGTAAACAATTTAATTGCGCAAAGGTAAGGGGTTTTTGGGGGAAGGGGAATACGGGGTGACGCGGAGGATACGCTAAGGAATGGAGGTGCGCGGAGATTTTTTTAAAAGACTTTAGGGAGTTTTTTAAAAAGAGTTTAGGGGAGATTTTTAAAAAGAGTTTAGGAGAGGTTTTTGAAAAGAGTTTAAGGGAGGTTTTTAAATGGGTTAGGGCGTTTTTTTAAGATGACATGAATAAGAATCCCTCCGCGAACCTTTAATTTCTCGTTTTTATAAACCCTCCGCGAACCTCCTTCACTCTCCGCGAACCTCCGCGTCACCCCGCATTTAAAATTCCCCGCATTTGTAGTCTTCCCCTCTCAATTCACCACAACCGCCACATCCTCATACTCCTCCTCCTCCCCCTTCCTCACCTTCCCGAACTCGCGTTCAAGAAACTTATCATACGTCCACGACTTCGTATAAAAAGTAGAACTCGAATGTCTTAACGCCGCCGCCCCAATCTTTGGAAACTTACTCAACAGCACCGCAGGCATCGTCGGATGACGGCTTCGCCCACCCGGTGCATGAAAATACCACGCCGTCCCATTCGTTCCCGGGCTAAAGTTGGTCGACACAAACCACGAGATCCGGTAGGCTACGTCGATCTTGCTCGAATAAGTAACATAAGCCTGCGTCTTCTCCTGCAAAACAACGTCGTCATACTTCGGTAAACTTATCCTCTCCGGCATCTTTCCCCTCGAAACGTACGTCACATTGGTTTTACCGTTCGATGCGCTCACTTCCGTCCTGAACTTTGGCATGTTGTCCAGGTACCCGAAGCTGACAACTGATTTCTTTGTCGCTACCGAAATGGCATTGTCGTACAAAACATACCCGGTTAAATACTTGTAGTCTTCCATCGTTTCGTAGGCCATCACATGTGCATAAACAAAACTCGGCTCCGAAAAAGACACCGACAACACGTTGTCGAACTCATTCATCTTGTTGTAGTCAACCATAAATAACGTGTCTGGCTTTGGGTTTACAAATTGATACCGTGGGTTGCCGGCACTCGAGTGCAGTGAAAGCAATTGTTTTGGAATGTCCTTTCGGATTCCCGCTCTCACACCCGGAGGGCTGGCCGTGCTGCGTGAGTTCACCGAGAAATAATGATCCGAGATCGCCATCGCATAAATGGGACTAACATTCTCGAACACCATATTGTATGATCCGGTTTCGGATGCCTGCCGTTCCGTGCCGTACATCACCTGGCTGTATCGGAGAGTCCAGGTCTGCCCGCCAGGCACGTCGAGATAGCTCCAAACATTGGCAAGTCCGCCACCACTTGCATCGGGATAGATGCGGGCAATGGTAACGTCCATCTTGTCGCGGGAAAATTCCGAGTCGAAAGTTACCACGTCACCCGTCTCTACACGTTTTAGGTCGATGAGTTCGCCGTCGGTTGTCTGCAGAATGACGTAGGTGCTATCGGCGCGTGTGTCGTGTTGCTTATAGCTGTCGTCGACGGTGAGAGTTAATAATGTGCGTGTTGGATTTTCGTCTTCCCGGCACGAGATCAAAAGAATGACAATCAAAAACGAAACGCCCCATTTCATCTAGTGTAAGGTACGGAAACTGCGCAACAGTGAAGATATCCTCACCGCGAGCTGCGGGAATGACTGCTATGGATGCCTGTAAAAGTTCTTACCGACGATCCTCCATCCTTCGGCGAATTTGTACAACAACAGGTTATCGGTAAACACTTTCTTTTCTCCCCGATAAAGATCGAGCACCGCCGCTGCAGATGTGCCATTGACCGACACGGTCAGAAATTTCGCCACCGCTGTGTTCGCGGGTTTGGTACCTGACTGACGTCCCTTCTCGATGTTCGCAATCCATTCTTCGATAGTCGTGCTCTTCACATCGTTCTCGCTCTTTACAAACATGATGAACGACGGGTGAAAGCCCTTACGAATATCATCGATCGGACCACCGTTGTGTATTCCGCCAATGTACGCCGTGTTGATAACCTGCTTGACTGCCTCCTCATCTGACTGAGCGAAACCGGTAACGGCTGTCATGAAAAGAATAAGAAATAGGAGCTGCTTCATGTATTTATTAGTTTTGGGAATTAAAGATTGTTAAAATAATGAAATCAATTTTGATAATTCTTGCGTTGGTCGCCCAGGCGGCAGTTTTCGGTCAGTCCATAGAAGAGCTCGATAAGAAAGGCGGGTTCAAAGAATTCCGCGTCGGCGATTCTCTTTCTGTACACCAGGACAAGATCAAGTTCATGAAAACACTCGACAATGCCGATACCAAATTATACCTCGTAAAGGAACTCGTAAGCGTAAAGAGCTATACCGGTGAAGTTGAGCTCGAATTCTACAAAGGAAAGATCCAGGAGATCATCGTTTCATTTAAGAACTCCACGAAGCCCGGCTTCGAAGATATTTTGAAGTCGCTCGAAACACTGTATGGAAAGCCTGAGAAGAGCAAGGAAAAGTCGCCGGGTACTGCCCGCTTCGAACGCCTGCTCGTTTGGAACGGTCAACAAGTAATATTGCGACTCGGCTACGACGAGAATTACAAGCTTACCGAGATGGTGTACTACGGCGCCAACAGCCTCGCAAAACTCAAAGAAGAATTTTGACTTCGTTCAGCATGAATCTACTAACACTATTAATCTTCGCCCTCCTGCCAGCCGACACTCTCGCAACATTTCCCGGGGGCGATAAAGCATTCGATGCATTCATCATAGAAAATCTAAAAACGACACAGGCAGCCATCGACGCAAAGATCAACGGCGAAGTGTTCATAAAATTCACGATCGATGAAAAAGGAACAGCCGGAAAGTTCGTCGTGCAGAAACCACTCGGTTATGGTTGCGACGAAGAAGCCATCGCCGTTCTACAAGCAATGCCCGCGTGGCAGCCCATGGTCATCAACAATCGCCGCGCAAAAGCTACGTTCACCAGGAAGTTTTCTTTCACTCCCGACCTCAAGATCAGCAGTCGAAAAGCTCCGAAAGGTTCTGTTCCCAACGGCCGGTCATCATTCGGCGACTCGGACGAGAGTCTTCAAAAGTTTATCACCGACAACTTCGTCTACCCAAGCAAGAAAAACATCGACGGCCCGATCGTCGTTCAATTCAGGGTAACCGCGAAAGGCGCAACCGACGAGGTACGACTCATCAATGGTCTCGACAGCGCAATTGATAACGAAGTGGTAAGGGTTTTGACCAAACTCGACAAGTGGGATCCGAAGCGCGAGAACTTCAACCCTGTGAATGAATACCGGACCATCGTATTCTCGGTGAAGAAAAAGAAGCTCCTAATCCAGGAGCTCAAGTAGCATCACCTGGTTTGTGATGAGTACCACACGGTACTTCTTGCGGACCGCCGATTTCTCCATAAGTGTAAGGATGAATTTTTCGGGATCGTAGGTATATGCAAACGTTCCGACCGGCACGTGCTGTTTCTTATACTCGTATCCCGAATAAATATCTTTTCTCGCCGACGGTCGTCTTTGCTTTTTAAGATTCAACGTCTGTTCGATCACCGAATCCTTTTTTCTGAAAATAAGCTGGTGAAAAACGGAGTCAGGCCGACGATAGTCCAATTCCTTCGGTTCCTTGTACTGGTAAGTTTGATAACGACCCGACTGGTAAACCCGGGTCCATCGGAACACCTCACCGTAGTCAGCTCGCGAGAACGGCATGCCAAATATCTGGTTCGCATATTTTTCAAAATACCTGCCATTCCCACCCAGTACGCGCTCGAGTTCTGTTACAAGGGAAAGAGGGGTGCGACGTGGATCATTGTATTTAAACTCAAAATACTCGGGATGATGAACAAGTCCATTGCCGCCATAGATCAACACCTGATTACCGATTGCCTCGTTCCTAAGTCCATTTAGTGAAACGTTACTCAGCACCCGGTACACATCGTGGAATTCCTCGTTGCGCGCGAAAGCCTGAATGTAGTTCATTATGTGCTGTTGCGCTTCGGCGCTGCGTTCAAGGATAATTTTTATGAAGACAACATTCTTCCCCTCGAAGTATTTCTTCATCTTTTTAAGCTCATGCAGCGATGAATATGCAGACGGCGCGGTGTAGCGTCCGCTGAACATCCAAAAGACAATTGTCCTGCCTTTGTACTTTGATAGCAACTGTTGCCACTGGGTTTCATCCATTACGTCATCGATCGATCTATTGTTTAGTTTCGCTCCGATGCCGGCGAGTCCTGTAAACAATGCATTCTCGCGTCGCAGTGAATCGATCATTCTCCACGGACCAACTCCACCCCTGCTGTAGCGCTTGTAAAGTTCGAGTCGATAGATCGAAGGTGTTTTGTATTCAGAACCCGTGTCGTCGAGAACTTTAAGGTTGGCGACATACCGAATGATCGGGTCAGGGAACAACTGTAAATTGGTTTCATACTCGATGGTGTCTGTCACCTCGCGGCCCATCTCGCTACGGATGTGTTTGAACATCACTTCAAAGTAGTCCATTTGCTCTTTACTACCATTGAAGTACCGGTCCATTAGCTGCTTCTCATCCATTTGAAAGTTCAGCGTCCCTATCTCGTCCATGATCATCCGGTATGATTTGACAAATGTGGCCGGTAACAGTGGGGCATATTCCTTCTCCACCCGATCTTTCATCTTCTGTGGGTTGATTGAATAACTCATTCTCCCTCCGGTCTTCAGTGTTATCCTGTTAGAGACATACTGCCTTACAAACTTGTGGAAGCTCGCATGATTCATATCCGTTGTCGCTATATCGGCCAGGTAGAGGCTACGGATCCTAACAAAATCTGTACTATCGAGCTTGAGCTTCGAAGAATTGGGCTCGGTCCAGTCATCTCTGAAACTTGATACGAGCGATTCGGCAACGGTATATCGGATCTCGTCCCGTATGTAGTCAGTAAAGCGGGCCTCGGTCGATTTCTTCGGGTAAACGTAGCCCATTTCGGACATCAATTGTTCTTCCTTGATCTTATGCCATTCGTAGATCATTGCCTTCTTTTCCCCGATGCTTTTTCCCGCATGAACTTTTGCTGAAAACTTTAGGTCGGGGAACTGTTTGGTGGCAGAGTAATACTGGAAGTGTTGATACAAGCTATTGAAGGTGGCATCGTCGCCCATGAAGCTTATACGCTGCCCGATCATGTCGTAGTCGGGATTCTCGCGGTTGATCTGGACGGCGGTATTGATCGCCAGCACCATGGAAGTGCCGGGCTGAGCAAAGAAATGCCCGATGCGGTCGTTGTTGAACTGTATCTCACATAACTGCGGGCGATACAACTGCAACTTCAATGTAAAGCGACCCTCGTCGTCGATATCGCCAAATGCAAGTTCTTCGATAGCCGTCAGCTCATTGACATAACTTACTGTAACGTACCTGTTCTCGAGGGAAGTCGTTTTAAGTGCGGTGCTATAAATAACGCCTGAGATAGTTGCTTCGGCGGGATGTACATAAGGCTCCTGTAATTTTTCCTTCGTAGGCTTATATTTCGCGGAGAACGTCCGTTGCTTTTTCAATACGATGTGCTCCTTCCCTGACCTGACTTCGATGGTATTTGCGTCCTTCTTTTTAAAAGCCACCTCGATGTTCTTGCTGTCATTACTCAGCGTGATCTTTTCGCCGTCGATGGAATTGATCTTCCATGTTGCATTATTGAAGCACGCCGCTTTTTCAAAAACACCGAACCCCATCGCATTGCTTCCATCGGTCTTCAACCAGTTGCCACGAAGAAACGCAGAGTCGACTTGCGCAAACGCTGCTGCAGGAATGATCAGCAGCAATAAGGTCGAAAGCAATCGCATCGATCAGTCCGTTAACCCGGGGATCAGGATCTTGCCTTTGGGTGTAAGATACCCTTTACGGCCATCGGGTAATTCGACCAGCCATGCGCTTAAGTTGTAGCTGTACTCGCCAACCGATTTAAGCTCGGGCTTCCTTACCTCGAACGGCGTCTTGTCGATAATACCATACAAGCCATTCAACTTGGTGATGTAATACTCCCTGTCCTTGCCATTCACCTCGTCATATTCTATCGGGATCACCACCTTACCGGTTTGGTCGAGAAGACCAACCTTTCCATTCTTTGTAGCGCGAACGTACTGAATGTGCTGCGGCGGATACCACATGTCCGGGATCTTCTCGACTTTATCGTACCCGTCGATTGTAATGGCCTCCAGGATTTCCGTTTGGCTGTATCCGCGGTTCTCGAAAGTTATCTTCCATTGATTGTTGCCCTGGCTGTAGACGAAAAGCTCGCGATTGTCGCTGTTGCTTCCATCTCCACGCGGCTCTTCCATGACCACCATCTCCGCAATGCCCATATCATTTTCCGCCGTCAACTCTACTTCCTTACCGTCATGTGAAAATCCTTTCGCAGTGGTCCCGTTGATAGCCTTGTAACCAGAAACCATGCTTACACCCCCGCCACTATAATATGATTCGTCAACCCGGTCGTATGCAATCGGCACAAGCACCTTTCCCGATGTCATTTCAATAACTCCCTGCTTCTTGTTCAGTGTAACCTTTACGGCCTTCCTGTTCTCAAAATCGAATTCAACGTTGTCGTAGAGCTTACCAACAAGCTTGCTCGTAGCCGGATCGAGTAACCCGAATTTCTTTCCCGACCGTACTTTGTAATAGTTGGTTTCACAAAAACAGTATTCCATCACCTCATCGAACGCAGCACCAAACTCCTTCCCTGTCTTCATGTTCACACCGATCTGCTTGCCGCCAATCTTTGCCGTTCCATATTCGCTCGACAGGTCCTGGACAGCATCGTACTTTGGAGGAAGCGTAAATTTCCCGGTGGGCGCAAGTACCCCCACTTTACCATTCACTTTCACACGGGCCGACTTATCGGCATAGAACCGAAAGTTCTCGTCGATCTGCGGAGCCAACAACACCTCGCGGGCTTCGTTGGTCAGGCCCCATTTCTTGCCGTCGGAGTATGGATAGACTGTGGGTTGAGCGAAGGATAAAAATGGAAGAAAGACAAAGAGGGTAAGGACATGTTTCATTCGGGGCGGTTCTTTTAACCGCCTAAAAATATAAAAACCGAATCGCCAAAACGGCGTTAAATACCCCTATTTCTTACACGTGAATACGTGCACACCCTTCATCGAAGCAAGCCGCCCCGGGCCAAGGGTCGTCTTCAGCCACGTAAGCGTGAGTTTTAGCGACGTGTCTGTAACCTCTATAATTACCTCTGTTCCATCCTCTTTCTTGATGGCGGTTGCTGTTTGATCTGTGAAAGACCACGTACCACTTGCCGGCCATATTACTCCGCCGTTCGTCGCGGTGTACGTAGATGCAGTAAACTTCAACGAGAGGTTTTTATACAAGCCCGACTGGTCAACGCCATCGACAGTAACGCTTTGAACGGTCCATGTCGCACTTGTAAGCTTTGTCCTCACCGCGTCCTGGGCCGACGGTGGTGTAGGTTCAGGGTCGCCTCCGCCTCCGCCACCACATGAAGCGAGAAGTGTTGCAAACGACACCAATAAGATCCAGGGAGTTATGTATCTCATCTCTTAATGAATTTAAATTCGTGGACAGCATTCTCGTCGCGTACTTTCAGCATGTACAGGCCGCTTGACATATCGCGCACAGACAAGCGATAGGTTTCACCTTCGGTTTTAGTCAGGTCGGCCGTTATACTTCGGCCAAGCATATCGATCATATAAGCTTTACCCACGCGGCCCTTCAATCCAATTATATTAATATGATCGTCGGCGGGATTTGGAAACAGTTGCACTTTCGCGGCCTGCAGAAGGTCGCCCGTGATGATCAACGAAACATCTGTTGAAAACTCACTCAGGCAATCGTCGGCTTTTACCTGCACCTTATACACTCCTTGTGTTGTGGCCGTGTACGTGGCATTCGTAGCTCCGTTTATACTTGCTCCGTCTTTAAACCACTGGTTGCCGGTGGTTGCGCTGGATGTCAGCGTCACCGCGTCGGTATTCGTGTTGGCGGTGGTAACCGTTGGCCGGGCAGGCTTTATGCAAAAGCTTTGGCTTACCGCAGCCGCTGCATTGAAAGAATTGTTACCTGCCTGGTTTGCTGCTATCGTAACACGGCCTGCTTTCACAAGAGTCACCTGGCTTCCGCTAATAGTCACCTTGTCTGATGTGACCGAGTAACTTACCGGCAACGATGAACTTGCAGTGGCGTTCAGTGAGAACGGTGCATCGCCCAGTGTTTTGTCTGCTATTGCATTGAAAGTGATGGTCTGATTTTGTTTTGATGATGACGCCGTGGTGGTGACACTGATCACATTAGAATTCGCCGACGTTCCATTCACGTTCGAAGCCCTTACGCGATACTTGTAAACGGCATTGCTGTTCAAGCCAGTCACGGCTTCGCTGTTTGTCGTAACGCTCCTGGAGTTGTAGCCCGCCACAAATGTTACAAAGTCGTCGGCAGATACATCAAGCAGGTAACCTGTCGCGCCGGCTACGCCGTCCCAGTGAGCTGTAAAGCCAACATCTGAAATATTTGTTGCAGTCGTAGCCAGCGGCGCTATCGGAGGTGTAGTTCCAGAGCCAACTGTAAACGTCCACGATTCACCCGTTATGGCGCGAGCAGGTATGTTGTAGATGTGTCCGTATTGCGTCGCCGACATTGCCGCTTTAAGGGTAGCACCGTCTGCCATTGAAATAACTGCCGATGGAATCGACTGAACGGGCGAGCCGCCGATGTTCAATGGGTCCACCACATTATTTGCAATGATTGCAGCCGATGCCTGTGCATTGCCCGCGTTGATAACTTTATCAACAAAATTACATCCACCCCTGTCTATGAGAGCGATCTTCGAAGACGCTCCATTGGTTATAGCAGCACATGCATCGTTGGGAGTGGCATAATAGATCTCACCAACCACCGAATATTTTGTAGATGGATTGAACGCGATCGTTCCGGCATTACCTGCAGGGAAGGAAATGTGCAGGTTAGCAGGTTGGATGGCAAGATGTTGTTGACTGAGCACAAAGTTGTCGTCCGTTGTGATCTTGTACGTGGTGCCGCCAACAAACTGGTGATTGAAACTAAATTGTAATTTCTTTCGATCAACAAAAAAGTAATTTGTCTGGCCGGCAGAGATAGACTCGATAACCTGGTCGGAGCCGTCTCTCAGGTAAATGTTCCCTGTTAAAGTCGTAACGACGTCTTCACTGAAGGTGATCTCGAACGGTTGGCCGGGAACGAACGACGACGAACCGGCTGCCGGGTATCGAGATAAGGTCAGGCTTGCATCCCCTATTGTAATGGACTGGGGGTTGGGCGTAGCTGCTACGAACGTAGCATTACCCGACTGGCTCGCAGTGATCGTGGCAGTACCGGGTGCCTTCAAAAACAAACGATTCCCGCCAATCACCTGCGCGACACCGGGGTCCGAGCTGGAATAAGTTACTGCCAACCCCGAACTTGCTGTGGCAGCAAGCGTCAACGGTTCATCTCCAAAAGTTTTGGGAGGAAATGCATCGAAGGTAATCGTTTGACTTTCCCTCGGGGTTGTTGCCTGGATTACATTGGAGTTCGACGACGAACCTCCGGCGTTCACGGCACGCACGCGGTATCGATACAAGACACCCGGTGTTAGCCCGGTTATTATTTCGCTGGTGGTTGATACCGACTTGCTATCGTAACCCGTGACAAACGTTGCGAAGTTATCCGGGCTTACGTCCAGCTGATAGCTTGTAGCAGTTGCAACCGTGTTCCAGTTTGCGGTAAATCCTGTTGAGCTCACCGCCGTTGCCGCTGTAGCGCCGGGCGCCGATGGTGCGGGAATGGTAGTCGACACCGATATTACATTCGACGGCAGTGAGGGGCAAGCGACTACCGTACGAACGCGGTATTTGTACGCCGTCCCGTTCGTCAGGCCTGTAACAACCGAAGATGTGCCTGTTACTCCTTTGCTGTTATAACCACTTACAAACGTCGCGAAGTTATCAGCGCTTACGTCCAATTGATAGCCTATGGCGCCCGATACCTCACTCCAGTTAGCAGTGAAGCTTGTCGCTGTGATCGCAGAGGCAGCAGCGGCCACAGTGGGCGGCGCGTGGCAGACGGAGAACTCCTTGACCTGTATCACGGTCCACTTGTTGTTCGCATCCTTCGCACGAATCCAAAGCTTGTGCAAGGTCTGCGAAAGCGAAGAAACGTTGACAGTAAAGACCAGGTCGGTTACGCTCGAACCAGCGGTAAACGGAACGTTGGTAGCAATGCCGTAGCCGGGATCCGTATCAATATAGTATTCAATGCGTGTAAGATTCGGAATAGCAACTACGGAAGCCGGTATTTTATAAAAGGCCCGGTAATGGCCAATGCTCCATTTGCTATTGACATCGCGTGTGCGGATGAATAGTTTATGAAATCCGTCCGACAGAGAGCTTACCGGCACATTGAACGTCAGGTCGTCAACGGTTGAGGCGGCAGTAAATGATACACTGGTGGCGTTACCATATCCCGGATCGACATCAACAAAATATTCTATACGGTTAATGTTTTGACCAAAGGCAACGAGTGCGCTCAATAAAACAAAACCTGTTAAGACAAGCTGCTTCATGAACAAATTAGTTATTTGACTTTGTGCTGATCGTGACGCTAAGGGGCGTCGTATTGCTGCCCGATGGTGAGGTTAAAAACTTTGAAATGACAGGAATCGGTGGTTGACCAGCAAGCCTGTATGGCTTGTCGCCGCCAAAAGCTCCGACCTCTGTTCCTGCTGAGCCAGCAGTTTTCAATGGCGACGTATCTTTTAATATGCAACGTTTTTCACCGACGTCACCCGGGTTCTTGAACTCATTAACAAGGACTACGCTGTTCTGGTTGGCGACATTTGCAGGAAGTCCCGTTCCGCCTGCAACGTTGTTCTTGATGACGCAATTCTGAAATGTCACATCCGCGTTGCCGATGATAATGTTGTTCTCGAATAACGTGTTCCATATTTCCTTCTCGATCCCGGAAACAGGTAGCAATGCCTGGATGGTGTTATTCTTCACAAGAACATTCGTAGTCGACTTTGTAACTAGAATTCCTCCGGCAGCCTGGTTATTTTGGAAGATGACGTTACTCACGGTTGCTGTGGTATTGCTCGCGATGTATGAAGCAGCTCCACCTTGTCCATCCATGTAGGTCTGCTCGACAGTAAAATTCGACAATGGTGCGCCGTAATACATCGCGGAGATTACAACAGACCCTGTTACTCTCATCCTTGATATAGTGATGTCGCTTGCATGAACATCCACAAAACCGTTTACCTGGAAACCGGTTATTGAGCTGCCTGCACTGCCGGTACTAAAAGTGATGCCGCTGACCTGGGGTGCGAATGTGGATGCATCGACTGCATTTTCGTCCAGCAAATATCCCGGGCCGTAGATCTTAAGAAGTTTAGTGCAGTTTAATCCGCCGTATGCTGTTGTTGAATGTTCGAGGTAGATGATGTCGCCGTTTGCGGCAGCATCATGAGCTGCCTGGATAGTACTATAAATATTCGCCCCCACAACTCCAGGGTTATTATTCACCCTTCGTATCATTTGAGGAAATGCACTGGTAACGCACAGCACAAGCAGTACAATAAGTACAATCAGGGAAATGTTTCTTGATTTCATAAGGGACGGGTCTTAGGTTGGGAAAATTTAGAAAACCGCCCTTTCCCTTTTTTTAAGAATGTAGGAACGCCGCAATGCGCAAACGAACGCTTGAGATCAATGTAGGAACGCTATGTGTTTTTTAACGCAATACGACTATCTTTAATACCGGTCTATATCTCTTCCTCTTGAAAATCGTTGGTGTCAGCATTCTCCTTCTCCTGCCATTGATTGGAATTTCGCAGGGGCAAACAGAGCTCGATAGCCTTTTAGCTATCCTCCACCAGAAAGGCAACGAGCCAACCGAAGAGGTCGTAACACTCCGCAACAAGATCGGCAAACTCTACAAGCAACGTAATCTTCTCCAGGCATTGAAGTTTGCCGAGGAGACGATACCCATCGCCGAACAGGCAGGCCTGCCCGATCTTCTCACCAATGCCTATGCATCGGCAGCAGACCTCTCCAATCTTACAGGCGATTTTAAAAAGGGAGCCGAATATGCCGACAAGTCCGCGAAGTCCATCAGTGAACTCTCCGACTCACTCAGCATTGCAAAAAAGTACATCGTTCTTATGAATAAAGGTGGCTGGGTATCACCACTCGTTTCTGCCGACGAGAAGATCGCCTTTGGCCTAAAAGGCCTCGGCATCTATACGCGACATGGCAACGCACCAGGCATGGCTACCGCGTGGACAGAATTAGGGAATGCATATCGGAACAAAGCTCTATATCATCCGAAAGGAGGCGTTGCCGACTCCGCAGATTTCAAACAGGCACGATTGTACCTGAGCAAAGCGTCCGAATACAATAAGGGAATAAGAAACTTCGGGCAGTGGGCATACTGCATCACACTCCAGGCAATGATGGAGAAAGAACTGGGATTTATTGAGAAAGCCTACCGGCTCAACAAGGAAGCAATACGGATCTACGACCGCCAGGGATACCTGATGGGCGCTGCCCTGCCCGTTTCCGAAGTGTCCGATACCTTCTTCCGGAAACGTAGGTACGACTCGGCGTTGTATTACATAAACCGGTCGATCGCACTCTATGAGCAGGTCGGTTATAAAGGAAACATCGATGAGTTCTACGAACGTCAGTCGAAGATCCACGTGGCATTGAACGATTACAAGAATGCCCTGGCAAGTCTTGAGAAATCGAAGAAAACGAGGGAAGAGAAATACAAGGCAGAAACGACGAAGTCTATCATGGACCTTGAGAGCAAATATGAGAACAAGCTTAAGGAAGAAAAGATCCTGACACTGACAGCCGACATGGCGTTAACGAAAGAAAGAGAAGAACAAAACAAGATAATATTCTGGAGTGTAGCCCTGGTGCTCATTTCAGCGTTGGCGGGATTAACGGCCTATCTGAAACAAAGGCAGAACATACTGAGGCAACTGAAAGAAAAAGCAGCCCTCGACAGGATGGTTACACAAGCGCTCGAGATGCAATTGAGGCAAGTGCAACTTCAGGCTCTTCAAAGCCAGATGAATCCGCACTTTATTTACAACGCTTTGAGCTCGATACAGAGTCTTATCCTTAAAGAAGATAAAGAGAAGGCCATTACGTATCTCAATGACTTCGCTCACCTGTCGCGGCTAACGTTGGAGAACTCGCGCAAAGACAGGATAAAACTGAAAGAAGAGATAAAGTTCCTTCAACGGTACATAGAACTCGAGCAGTTAAGACATTCATTTCAATTCTCCCACACACTCGACGTGTCGAGTGAAATTGATATAGATACCGAAACACTCTCGCCCATGATCATTCAACCGGTGGTTGAAAATGCGATCAAGCATGGACTAAAGCCGAAGCAGGCGGATAAACATTTAAGCATACGATTCCTGATCACGGAAGACGGGCAACTTGCGTGCGAGGTCGACGATAACGGTATTGGCCGGGAAAGGGCTGAGAAAAACAAGTCAGCTTCCGCGTATGATTCCGTGTCGACAGAACTGAATGAAGCCCGGCTGAAACTGATCAGCGAACAGCAGCACCAGGGCAAACGATATCGTATGGATATCGAAGATAAATACAACGACGAAGGCGAACCCGCGGGGACAAGAGTCACAATATATTTCAGCCTTAAAAGCAACGATGCCCCGGTAGCTAAATGATCCGCTCCATAATAATAGAAGATGAGATCGAGGCCGGCCATGCGCTGACAGCTCTTTTGAACACCTATTGTAAAGACGTAGAAGTTATTGGAGTTTACCCTGGTATCGCTGCTGCACTGGAAGCGATCCATAAACATCGGGTGAATCTTATTTTCCTGGACGTGGAGCTCGAAGGCGAATCGGGATTTGACCTCTTTCAGAAAACAGACGCCTCAACTTTTGAAGTGATCTTTACGACGGGCAAGTCGCAGTATGCATTGCAGGCAATCAAACATGCGTGTCTTGAATATTTATTGAAGCCAATCGAAAAAGACGAGCTCATCCGGGCAGTAAAAAAATTCAGTGAAAAGCAAACGTTGGTGGGTTATCGGCAGCAGGTGGAGATCCTGTTGCATAATCTAAAGAGTCCGCGCAGTCAAAAACTTTGTATACCGATAGCTACCGGTTTTGTATACCTGAACACCTCAGAAATCGTGATGTGCGAAGCGGCGGCGAATTATACATTGATCTACACGACCACAGAGAAGGTTGTATGCTCGAAGAATATAGGGGCGTTGGAAGATATGATGGATGGAGAGATCATGTTCCGATGTCATAAGTCTTATCTCATCAACCTGGGCCATGTAAAAAAGATTGAGAAGAAAGAAGAGCACAGGGCGTACATGACCGGAGGGATGTCGGCCGAGATCTCGCAGAGAAAAAAAGACGAGCTACTGGAGGTTTTGAAGAGGGTCCAGGGGGCGTAAAACGGAAAAAATTTTCATCGTCGGTGTACGGTTTTATGTACGATTTTGGCCTCTCTTTTAACCTCGTTTTCCCTCAAAATCATCCCCGCTGTTCATTTTTGAACACATAAAACCTCAATTTCAGCCTGAAATCAAAGAAAAATTTCACCAAGTACTTGGCCATACATAGTACTTCCTCCGTATAATTGTTATGGTAATCCTTAAATGAGTGAAGTATGAATCTTGAAAACACCCAGGTGCAGATGAGGAAGGGGATACTGGAATACTGTATCCTCCATATCATCTCGCGCGGCGAAGTCTATGCGAGCGACATGCTCGATGAACTCACAAACGCCAGAATGATTGTCGTTGAAGGCACACTCTACCCCCTCCTTACCAGGCTCAAGAACTCGGGACTTGTTGAGTACAAATGGGTTGAATCCAAGTCGGGTCCGCCCCGAAAGTATTACAAGCTGACCGACATGGGAAGTTCTTTCCTTGCCGGTCTTACTGAAACGTGGAACGAACTTGTACATTCAACCGCGTCGATCACTAAAAGATCCCAAACCCCTGCTTAACTTATTATTGAATCCTGTCGAATATGAAAAAGAATATAAGCATCAATATCAGCGGCATCATCTTTCATATAGAGGAAGATGGTTATGAGATCCTCCGCAAGTACCTCGACTCGATAAACCGGTACTTCTCTTCATTCGAAGACAACAGCGAGATCCTTGCCGATATCGAGAGTCGTATCGCAGAGATACTCCTCTCGAAGCTGAGTGAAGGCAAACAGGTTGTTACCGCAGAAGATGTACAGGCTGTTATGGCCACCATGGGTAGCGTAAACGACTTCAAAGCTGCCGAAGAACAGGAGAACGCAGGCGCTTCATCCGGCAACGAACAACGCCAGCAACAGCGACAGGGATCCGCCGCTTCGCAGTCTACCATTTCACAAAAGAAACTTTTCCGCGACAATCGCCGCAAGATACTCGGTGGTGTCGCCTCCGGCCTCGCACACTACTTCAGCGTAGACCCCGTATGGCCGCGGTTAATCCTCGTCTTGCTTGCCTTCGCCACCTATGGCGGATTGGTTGTAGCCTATATTATTCTCTGGGTCATCATCCCCGCTTCCGATACGCTCGAAGATGAAGCGTCGACCAAAAAGATGTATCGCGACTCCGGCAACAGGGTGATCGGTGGCGTTGCCGCAGGTCTGTCAGCCTTCTGGGGCATCGACTCTACCGTGGTTCGTGTATTGTTCATAGGCATGAGCATATTCGGGGGACTTGGCGTAGTGATCTACATAATAATGTGGATCGCATTGCCTGAAGCGAAAACCATCACAGAAAAAATGCAGATGTCGGGGGAGCCCGTCACACTTTCCAACATTGAGTCGTCGGTAAAGAAAGGCCTCAATGAAAAGGATGGCACCGAGGAAAGTGTGTTTGCCAAGATCATACTCTTCCCCTTCCGCCTCATCGCAGCAATAATCGATGGCCTTGCCAAAGTGCTCGGCCCCGTATTCCTGCTCGTGGTCGACATCTTCCGGATCGGTATCGGTCTTTGCATCACACTCACAGGAGCATTATTGATCTTCGCACTCATAGTCGCTTTCGGGATGATCATCGGACTGTTCACCGTGCCGGTAGACAGCGCATGGAATGACTGGTACGTTACAGCTCCCGGCGTTCCCATCGACGCCTTCCGTCACACATTCCCCAGGTGGATGGCCATCACAAGTTTCATGGCTGCATTTATTCCTGCCCTGATGATCTCGTTGCTCGGCGCATCGATCATTGCCCGCAAGATCGTATTCAACTCGTACGTTGGATGGACGATGTTCGTATTGTTCTTCGTAAGCATCGGCGTACTCTCGTTCTCAGTACCGCAAGTGATCCTCGGCTTCAAGGAAGACGGCGAGTATAAGGTAGAGAAGAATTTTACGTGGACCGGTACGCCCGTCTTTAAGCTCAACGAAACCGGCCTCGATGGCTATCACGTGATCGACTTCGCAATACACGGCCACAACGGTAAAGACATGAAGCTGGTACAACGATTCGAAGCACAGGGACGTAATCGTAAGCTTGCTTCGGAAAACGCACAGACCATCGAGTACAACGTCGTTCAAAGCGACAGCGTGATAACCTTCGACTCCAATATCACATTCAAGGACAATGTCGGCTTCCACGCACAACGACTCGAAATGGACCTTTATGTTCCCACAAATGCTCCCTTCATTATGGAAGAAGGCATGCTCGAGATGATCGACAATCGTTGGGAAGGTCGCTACTACCACGACCGCAACGACACACAGACCTGGAAGGTGAACGAGGGCGGCACGCTTGAATGTATAACCTGCCAGAGCCGCGAGATCGACGCAACCAGCACCCGCGTCCGCGATGAATTTGGATTGATCGGTTTCACATCACTCGATATACAGGGAGCTTTCGATGTGACGATCGACCAGGGAGACGAGTTCGCCGTCGAAGTTGAAGGTAATCCGCGCGACAAAGACAATTATCGCATATATGTTAGCGGAGAAACGTTGGTGATCGACTACGAAGACGATCGTCGTCGGTTCTTCCAGCGTAAAGGTTGGGATGGACATCTCATCGAGATACGTATATCGATGCCTACGATCCGGGAGATCGAAGCGAGTGGCGGTGGCAAGCTGCGCTTCCGCGGATTTTCTGAAGACGAGGTGAAGGTGAGATTGACGGGCGCCGTTGCGGCAAACGGGGGTCTCGATGCCAGAAATCTTGATGTGGTATTGACCGGTGCGTCGAGCCTCGACCTCAATGGAAGCGGCACGTGGCTGGAAGCCGAACTGAATGGCGCATCGATCCTGAGTGCTTATGGTTATGAGGTGCGCGATGCAAGTGTGGAGGCACATGGGGCCTCGTCGGCCAAGGTATATGTGACCGACAAACTGGAGATCTCGAAAGGGGTTGCCAGTTCGGTCTCTCACAGGGGGGATCCCGATGTGGTGAGGGAAAACGATTAAAAATTGGATAATTCCAGCAAAGGGGGCTTTTCGGGCCCCTTTTTCATTTATTATTTATCTTCCTTATGCAACCCCGGCCGTCCAGGCCGCATCTTGCTATTGTTAAGTTAAATGGGGTACCAGATTTACCACGCTGTAGACAACGAGCTGATCGATGGATGCCGAAGGCAGGACCGCCACGCGCAACGGTTCCTGTTTGAGCACTTTTCGGGCAGAATGTTGGGCCTGTGTAACCGGTACGTGAAAGACCGGATGGACGCCGAAGATGTGATGGTTGTAGCATTCACCAAGGTGTTCGACAGGATCTCCCAGTACAAGGGCGAGGGAAGTTTCGAAGGATGGGTTCGCCGCATTATGGTGAACGAGTCCCTCACCTACCTGCGGAAGAACAAAAGCATGTACCTCGAAACGGACATCGAAGCTGCCGAAAGGGAGCCCGACTACGATAAACTTGACAGTGCTCTCGAAGCAGAAGACCTGAGGAAAATGATAGCCGATCTGCCAACAGGATACCGGATCGTTTTCAACCTGTACGCGATCGACGGATTTTCACACCAGGAGATAGCAAACCAGTTGGGCGTGAGCGAGAACACTTCGAAGTCACAACTGAGCCGTGCGCGCGCACTGCTTCAGAAACGACTGACGGAAATTGAAGATGGAAGAACTAATAAATCAGAGGGAAGACATGAACAACAAAGTGGACAAATTCTTTAAGGAAAAACTGGAGACTCACTCTCTTCAGCCATCCGCCCAGGCATGGGACAAAGTTGAGTCACATCTCTCAAAAAAAAATAAGATGGTGGTGTGGATCCGCGTGGCGGCCGCAATAGCATTGATGGGAGCATTGACTTTCGTTGCCCTGAACTGGGATACCAATAAAGAACAGAAAATCGAAGTAGTGAAGAAGGATGAGGCGCCCAGGGAACAACCCGTGATTGAGCAGGAGAAGATTGAGGAGAAAGTGATGGGCGCGCCAAAACAGGTTGCGGTTAAAAAGAAGAAAGCAACTCCCGCTGCCCCCGTTGTTGTTGAAGAAGAAAAAGTTGAAGAGCCAATTGCAATTGTTGAGGAGCCGGTGATCGTAGAAGCTCCCACAAAGGAACAAAAAGCCGTCAACGAACAGAAAGGCATCACTTTAACATACTCACTTCCTTCAATCAAAAAAACAGAACCAGTAGCTACCGAAGAACCAGTTGTAGCAGAAGTAAAGAAGACGGGACTTGAACGCGTTCTCGAGATCGCTAAAGATGTTAAGAACGCCGACAATCCTCTTGGCGAATTGCGCGAAGCCAAGGATGACATTTTCGCCTTCGACTTCAAAAAAGACAAAGACAAAACCAAGAAAAATTATTAACAAGTCATGAAAGGAATTAATGTGCTGATGGTATGTATGGTTATGGGCACGTCGGTGCTGGCGCAAACCAAAACCGACTCTGTGATCATCAACGTAGGCGAGAAAAGTAAAGTGATATTTGCGATCGGCGACAAAGCCGACCTGCAAACCCTTAAACAATACAACCTCCAGGCTGTAGTGGACGACCTCGTAACGAAACTTGAACAGAAAGATTCAACAACCCTCGAAAAACCGGCGGAGACTTATTTAAAGCCCGAAACAGAAGAAACAAAACCTGCCGACGAAGTTACCTACACTCAAAGCTGGAGAGACCGCGACCGCGATGACTGGAACGACGACGATTGGACTGACCGTCGCGAAGCACGTATGCGCGAACGGGATGCCAGGGCTTATGACAAAGAAAAAAAATATACCGGCCGTCGCACATACCATTCGTTCAACTTCGACCTCGGAACCAATAACTTCCTTACACCCGACCAGAAGTTTCCGAACCAGGACAATGAAGCATATTCGGTCAGGCCATGGGGTTCGTGGTATGTGGGAGTAAACTCGATCGAACGCACACGACTTGCCAGGAAATTCTTCGTGGAGTGGGGCCTCGGTGTAAGCTGGTACAACTTTAAGTTCGAGAACGATAAGCTACGCATGTCGAAGGACGCAAGCACCGTGGTGTTCTCCGACGATCAGCGCGACCTGGACTTCAGGAAAAGCAAGCTCACAGTTGCCCACTTGAACGTGTCCATGGTGCCGGTGCTCGACTTTGGTGGCCGCAGCCGCAAGGCGATGATCTTTAATGGTTATAGCAATGGCCACTCGTTCCGTATCGGTGTGGGACCGTATGTCGGTTACAGGATCGATAGCTATACGAAGCTTGTGTACAAGGATGGTGATAACAATCGCCGCGAACGTGATCACGACAGCTTTTACCTGAATAATCTCCGCTATGGTTTGAAATTACAAGTGGGATTCAGGGGAACGGACCTGTTCTTTAACTACGATATGAATGAGATGTTCTCAGACAATCGTGGACCGAGATTGAACCCGATAAGCTTTGGGATCACGTTCTGACGAACCGAAGAACAGAGGAATACATGAATTTTGAACAGCAGAAGTAACTTTCAGCTATCGAAGCGGCCGTAAGATTACTTTGACTCTGCGGCCACTTCTGCTGTTCGACATTCATGTATTCTCCTGTTCGATATTCATTACAAGTCCATTG
>DASRSO010000230.1:0-24317 GCA_035656375.1 Cyclobacteriaceae bacterium
ACCCTTGCTGGCATCGCTAAGTATGTTGATCGCTTCGTAAGCTTCGGCTTCGTGATCTACGATGTAGTAGTTGAGGTATGGTTCCAGGAAGTTTTCGATCGCCACCTTGTAGTCTTCGGTAGTTGAAATGACATCCGACAACAGTGGTGCGTTCTTTGTCCAGCCAACGTTCTTCTTGAGGAACTTGATGGCTTCGGGAAAACCTTCCAGGTTCTCGACGAGTGATTTCGTGAGCTGGAATTCGTTCTGGCGCGCGTCGAGAGAACGACCTGCTTCGGTCATTTCCTCGCGGATCATGTCGATAGTCTTCTCCAGTGAAGCGATCCTGGCGAGAGTATCTTCTTCGTCGCGCTTGAGGTTTTCGAGATAGCTGTTCTTCTGGCTGATCTCTTCCTGGAGAATGACCAGTTTGTTTTCGAACTCCTGGAGGCTTGCACTTTGCTGATTGGTATCAGATGCAGTGCGCTCGAGTTCTTGTTTAAATGATGACGCCTGGATCTCGCGGATCTCGGTGGCTTTGTTTACCTGGAAGAATTCTTCCTGGCGTGTGCGGTGCAGTTGGCGAAGCGCGTCAGCTTCCCCCTGCAGAGTATATGTCGTTGCTTTCTGCGCTTCGTATTCGGCTTTTAGCGCGTCTACTTTCCCCTGGATCTCGTTGAGGATGTTCTGCGCAGCATCGCGTTCGCCTTCCAGGCTGTGCATGCTGAAGCGAGCGCGTTCGTTGCTCTTGCGGTCCTGGTCGATCGATTCCCTCAGGTTATTGATGCGGTCGGTGAGGAAGCGAAGCCTTTCGTTCTTTATCTGCTTGTCTGCTTCGTGCTGGCGGATCTTTGCAACGTGTTCGTTGATCGCTTTCTGTCTTGAAGAGAGTGTCTTCTCTTTCAACAACAGTTCTGCTTTCGACTTTTCGATGAGAGCTTCCTTGTCGGCAATCTCGGTAGTGAGCTTTGTCTTGCGATCACTTTCCGATTCGAGCTGTTTGTTTACGGAAGCAAACTTTTCCTTTTGCTTGCTCACAACAACTTTCGCGAGCACGATGCTCTTGTTCTTATAGTCTTCTTTAACCTTGTAATACGTCTCTGTTTGTTTGGCCTGCTTCTCGAGGCTCTTCATGTTCTTTTCGATCTCGAACAGGACGTCCTCAACGCGCTCGAGGTCGGCGTCGGTTTCTTCGAGTTTGCGGAGTGTCTCCTTCTTTCTTTTTTTGAACTTCGAGATACCTGCGGCTTCCTCGAAGAGCGAGCGACGTGAGTTGTCGCGGTCGTTGAGGAGGTCGTCGACCATACCGAGTTCGATGATCGCGTAGCTGTTTGAGCCAACACCACTGTCTAGGAACAGGTTGGTAATGTCTTTCAGACGGCAGGCAACACCGTTTAACAAATACTCACTTTCACCCGAGCGGTAGAGACGACGTGTGATCGTTACCTGCGAATATTCGGTGGGGAGGAGGTTCTTCGTGTTGTTGATGGTGAGCGATACTTCGGCCAGCTGTTGGGCCGAGCGGCCACTGGTGCCATTGAAGATCACGTTCTCCATTTTCTCCGAGCGGAGTGCACTGGTCTTTTGTTCACCAAGTACCCAGCGGATAGAGTCGACGACGTTCGACTTTCCGCATCCATTCGGCCCTACGATTCCTGTGATCCCTTCGTCGAAGTTGATGACAATCTTATCTGCGAAGCTCTTGAATCCTTTTATCTCCAGTTTAGATAACTGCATGAATAGAAATTGAGTGGTTGTCTAAAAAAACAAGGAGGCAAATATATGTCCGGAGCACAGATTTGAAACCATCCACAAACTCAAAATCATCCACATTTTATCCCGCATTTAATCACAATCGGCCTTTTCTAAAGATTTAAGTATATTTGATTTCTTATGGATTTCCAGTTCTGGGTTTACGTGATCTTTGCCGTCGTGTGGGTCCTCATCCGCGCGCTTAGAAAGAATCCAAAACGCCAGGAATACCAGGGTCCCGCCGAACCCGAAACCGAGTCGCCCAACAAGCCGATCAGCTTCGAAGAACTGTTACGCGAGATCCAGCAAAGTAAAACTCCACCTGTAAGTCAGCCGGAGCCGAAGCCCGCATTTAAACCCACGCCCGCAGCGAGATCGTATGATGTCGACTACGACGACGACATCGAGGAAGAAGAGCAGGACCTGGAGACCATTCCCACCCGCAAAGAAACGGAAGAACGAACCACCGCACTGTACGAGGAAGCAAAACGGCAGGCTTTTCAGCGGAAGTCGCTGGAAGAAACAATGACCCTGGCCGACACCGAAATGAAATTCAGCCATTTCAAAGGATACGAAGAGGCTCCAAAGACGTCGGCGGCGAGCGAGTTCCTGAAAGATTTCAAAGACCCGGAAGGCTTTAAAAAGGCCTTTATCATGAGCGAAATACTGAAAAAGAAGTTCTAAATATTACCTGTATAGGAGTAAGATATTCGCCTGTCGTGAAGAAATCAGTAATCGGCTGGTTTTTACCTTTGTGAGAGCCCTTGTAACACCCGGACAGGGGTTACTATAATTTTTTGAAGCTTATTTATTATTGCGTATATTTTTTAATGTTCTGATTGAAATGGCACCCCGTATTGGCTTTATAATCAGTATTTTTTTATTCCTATTCATCATTCCCTTTACCCTGCAGGCACAACAGAGGGGCTGTTCTAAAGTCGACGCCACCGTAACGGTCACCGACTCGCAAAACGGCCAGCGAGGAAGCATTAAAGTTTCGACCGACAAACCGGAAGCGAAGTTTATGCTGCACCTGTTAGGGGACGGAAATTCCAGCCAGGCGGACCAGACAAAGATTACAACAGGAACGATCGAAAATATCCGGCCAGGAACGTACGACCTGATCATCCACTATTCAGACGCACGATACTGTTCTGAAACCCGAAAGGTCACTGTTAACTGAACCGCTGCATGAGAATTTATACTACCGCACTCCTTCTTACCTGCACGGTACTCCTCACCACTGCGTTCGAAGCGCTGGCTTTGCCAACGTTTACCATCACGAACATCAAGCATGCGTGTGGTGGGCAGATGAATGGATCGTTTACGATCAGGGTTACTGCTGCCAATCCCGGTTCGCTTCGCATACGAGTTATTGGCGTTGCGCCATTTGTCGATATCAACGACCTTATAACACCTACTCCCGGACTGCCCTTCGATTACGTGGTCAACAACGTGCCCGGTGCCGACGGTGGCGGAGCGCAGAACTACGTTGTCATCGTCAGTGATCCTGCAAACAGGACCGACTTCGTCGACATTTACGATTTCCAGGCAAGCCTCGAATCGATTGTCGACAACACTGACCCCGGGTGTTCTGCTCCGACAGGTCAGATAAACATCAAGCTCGATGGCATGAGTCCGTCGGCTCCTATTTCGTATACGTGGACTGGTCCCGGAGGCCCTTACTTTACCCAGGATCTTGCAAACATTGCTGGTGGCGATTATTCGCTGAGCTATTCAGACGGAACGACGACATGTACGCTTGGTCCCTTTCACGTAAACGACCCTGCCGCGACTCCATTCACGATAAGTAGTCCCGACCCCACGATCTGTTTTGGTGAGGCCGCACAGGTCGACATCAGTGCCACTGATGCAGTGTACTCCTATCGTGTACTTGAAGGAGCCACCGTTGTTGGTGCAGCCACTCCAGGTACGGGCGGAGCTATTTCGATAAACGTACCTGGCCTTGCAGTTGGCTCTCACACGCTTCGCGTGGAAGCTTCTGCAGGAACGTGCCCGCCGAAGTTTAACAACGCCCCCGACCTTACAATAACGGTAGCCCCTGTGCCTGTTTACAATACCACGACGGTTGCTCCAATATGTAGTGGTACCACGTTGGGCGCTTCTGTGAACCTCGACAACTTTAGGATTAGCGCTTTCGGCGCGAGCGAATACAGCATACAGGCGGTACGATTTGGAGCATTAGTGCCGCTGGCTGGCAACCCGACCCAAACCGGCGCTGCGCTTCCGGTAAACGTCCTTCAGAATGATGTGTGGGAGAACAAGACCGCCGGCACGATCAACGTTGAGTACGACGTGGTCCCCACATTGAATTCGTGTACCGGTGTTTTATTTACGGTAACAGTTCCTATCCAGCCTCAGCCCAAGTACGACGATTTCACGAATACGACGCCAGGTATCTGCAGCCGCGACCTGATCGGTGTAATGCTCGATGGCAGGGCAAACGGTGGAAGTTTCGTTGCATCTTCATATAACATCGTAGACGTTCAGCACGGCGCTCTTACCATTGCGGGCGGAACGCCAGTGTGGCCAGCTACTGCTGTGGCAAGCAACGAGATATCTAACGACCAGTGGCAAAATACTACCAACCTTGCCATCAATGTCGACTACAGCATCAGACCTGTATCGGCTGCCGGTTGTATAGGAGACATCTTTCACGTGATCGTTGCTATCAATCCGCAACCCGATTACAATGATCTTACTGACCTTGCAGGTGTTTGCAGCGGACAGCAGGTGAATATCAATCTTGATGACCTCCAGAAGGCGAATACTATTGCTGCCACGCAGTTTGATATTACTGTTAATCCGAATGGATTGACCCTGGCAAGCGGCGGACCTGCTGATAGTCCTAATCTTCCAGCGAACTCATTAGTCAATGACGTTTGGACGAATACAACCACCGGGGATGTCAATGTTCAGTATGACATCATTCCTCACATTGGAGCAACCTGTGTAGGCAATCCATTCAGAATAATTATAGCGATCAAGCCCGAACCTGTTTATGTAGATCAGACTATTCCTGTGTGCAGTGATTCGCCGACGAACTACAATTTACTGTCGGCTTATTCAGCAGGCGCAACTGCGACGTTGTTCGACATCACCATAACTCCGAACGGGCTTCTGCCAAAGGCAGGATCTCCCGCAGATGGCAACGATCTTCCATCAACTGAAATAGTAAACGACGTATGGGAGAATCTTACAAATGCTACGGTCAATGTCTTTTACGATGTAGTACCAAAGTCGGCGGATGGCTGTGTAGGAGCGCCGTTCCGTGTTACGGTCCAGGTAATTCCTGAGCCCGATTTCAAGAACTACGCCGACGACAATACACCGGCTGGTATCTGTAGTGGCGACGCGATCGGGTTGAACCTGGCTGGTCTTGCAGAAACCACCAGTATTGCTGCCAGCAGTTATGAGATCACATCGGTTGTAACTTCCGACCCGGCCCTTACAAGGGTAGGGGGTGCGCCGCCTTCCGGCACAGGTCATCCGGCTACGATCCTTATGACCGAAGCATGGGTGAATGGGACGGCAACAAATCAGACCGTAACATATCACATCATACCTTACAACGGCACATGTAAAGGGGATGAGTTCACCGTGCTTGTCACATACGTGCCACGTCCGAGCTACGCCGATGACAATACATTAACATCAGGTATTTGTGCCGACCCTGTTGGTATCGACCTGGATAATTTGGTGAACCCGGGAAGTCCGCTGGCGACGAAGTTCGACATCGCAGTTAACCCGAATGGTCTTGTAATGGCGGCTGGCGGCCCGATGGGTGGGTTAAGTGTCGATCACCTCGCGATTTCAGATGATGTATGGACGAACACAACGGCAAGCAATGTTGATGTTGAGTATACCATTTTACCGTACAACGGCAACTGTCCTTCGCTTACGACTTTCAAAGTGACAGTAACGATCAAGCCTCAGCCTGATTACGGAAGCACTGCGTTGCCTGTGTGCAGCGATGTTCCATTTGCAAGAAGTCTCACAACACTGAAAGGTTTTACAAGCGCCACTGCAACGTCATTTACTGTGGCAATTGCGGAAGACCCTCAACTCATCAATACAGCAACAACTCCACAGGCAGAAGGTTCTACAACTATCCCGGTGATCAGCGACAAATGGCAGAACCGTCAGACTGGTGACCTTGATGTGGTGTATACAATTACTCCATTTGTTGGTACGTGCGCCGGGCCCGATTTCGAAGTGCGTGTGACGATCCATCCGGAACCCGTATACACAACGCCTTCGACTCCGATTCCGGTGATCTGTAGCGAAGATTTTGTGAACATCGACCTTTCGACTTTCTATACGGGAGGAGCAACGGCAACGGCGTTCGACATCGATGCGTCGTCTGTTCCTGCCGGTTTGACAAACGTTGGTGCTACGGCATTCACAGCGAGTGGCGACAAGGATGTAATAGCCAACGACCAGTGGAGAAACGTTACCAATGCAGCAAAGAACATCGTGTACACCGTCACGCCGATTTCGGCAGATGGTTGTGAAGGCGTGCCATTCGTGGTAACTGTAACAGTTAGCCCTCAACCAGACTACAACGATTTCCCGGTTGCGAATATTTGTAGCGGCTCAGTAATTGGTCTTGATCTTGATGATGGTCAGGGTGGAGCGAGTGTACAGGCAACCACGTTTACTGTGTTGTCGATCACTGCGCCGCAACTTATCGCGGTTGTTCCCGCAGCGCCTCGTTCGTTCCCGTTCGATGTTGCAGCGGCCGACCTGGCTACAGACGTTTGGCGAAACCTGAATGCTACATCTGCGACCGCGGTGTATCGTGTGGTGCCGAAAACAGGAACGTGCGTTGGTGATTTCTTCGAAGTAACTGTAACAGTTCTTCCTGAACCTATTTACACAACCTATACGAACACTGCTGTCGGTGTTTGTAGTGACATTCCCCTCGGCGTCGACCTTACCGCACAACAAGATATGTCTGGCGTTGCGGCAACATCCTTCCGCATTGCTGCCGTCGACTTCACAGGCCTGGTCGCTTCAACGAATGCGAACTCAGTACCTGCAGTTATTACAGCCACCGACCTTTCGAATGATCAGTGGATCAATACTTCCCCTGGCGTGCTTAACGTCGACTACAGCATTATCCCTCTCAATGGAGTTTGCGAAGGTGCGCTATTCCACGTGATCGTTGCGATCAATCCCGAGCCGGTAGGCGCCGTGTTCACTAAAGATATTTGTAGTGGCGATGCGGTGAACGTAGATCTGCAGGTCGATGTAATGTCGTTGGGTAACAATGTTGCTTCGTCATTCTCGTGGTTTGCAACCGTCGATAACCCGAATATTTCAGGTGAAACTCTCGTGCCTCCCGGACCTGCCGGTGTCACACCGGTTATCACCGAGGCGCTTGTGAACACTTCATCAACAGTTCAACAGGTTGAGTACACTGTAACTCCTACAAGCTCGGCCACTTGCGTGGGCGATATTTTCAAGGTTACGATCAATATTAATCCCAAGCCGGTTCTCGACCCTGTTCAAAACGTTGATGTTTGCGCGAACACCGCGGTGAACTATTCAATAAAAATGTTGCCCGCCGGTTTGCCTGCAGGTACAACACTCGAGTGGGCTGATCCGGATGGTGCCGGCCCGGGTAACGCGAGCCCCGTAGGTGGTGTAACGCTCGGCGCTCCTGGCACAATTCACATTACCGATGTATTTACAGTTGCAGGGCCGGTTGTTTACCACGTGATCCCAAAGGTTGCTGGTGGCACTTGCAGTGGCGACCCTGTAGACATTACGGTTAACGTTCAGCCAGCTGCCGAAGTAGAAGCCGGTATGGACCAGACACTCTGTACCGACAACGGCGAATGGTTTTTGGTAGATGCAGGTATTGCCGGTGCTGCAAGCAGTGCCCAGTGGTTCATCGATTCTCAGCCAGCCCTGGGCGATGGCGTTTTCAATCCTCCCGCAGGAACAATCGTTACTGATCCTTCTACGTCAAGTTTCACGGCGACAGTGCCCGGTGTATATGTATTGCGACTCGAAACTGATGATCCTGCAGGTGTCTGCGGAGCTGTTGCCGACTTCGTTACTATTACCGTAACGCCGAAGCCCGTTCTGGATGTCAATCCTCCTAAACTCATCTGCGGTAATGAACCCGCAAACTATTCGATTGCCCTGAACCCTGCTGGCCTTCCCGTGGGTACAGTCTTCGAATGGGCAGACCCCGATGGTCCTTCAGGTATTAGAAATGCTACTGGCAGTCCTGTGGGTGGCGTGGCCATGGGTACACCCGGTACATTACACATCACCGATATTTTGAAAAACACCGACCCGGTTAACGCCGACGTTGTTTATGAAGTTACTCCACGGGTAGGATTGTGCGTTGGTGCCATGCAGCAGATCATTATCACTGTGAAGCCTTCACCTTCAGTTCTTTTTGGGCAAGGTAAAACGATATGCAGTGGCGAAAGTGTTGACATGGAGATCCTGCTCGACCCTCCCGGTACGCCGCCGCTTACAACACTCTCATGGCCTGACCCCGATGGTTCTGGTCCTGCAACATCGAAACAGGATATTGCTGCTGGCAGCCCTGGCACACTTCACATTACTGATGTTTTGTTCAATTCGAACCCGGCACCGTCGCAGGTTTTCTATGATGTGATCTCAAGAGGTGCTAATGGTTGCTTTGGTGATACCCGTCGTGTTACGATTACAGTGAACCCTGGTGCAACTGCCGAAGCGGGCAACACCCAAACAATTTGCTCTGGTGCAAGTGTTCCCCTGACAGGTGCGAGCATTGCCGGCGCAGCTGATGGAACATGGACTGTGTTCACCAACCCAGGCGATGGTTCTGTTTCCGTTACCACTCCAACAACAACACCTGCCCAGGTGAACTTCACCGCCACTGTTGGTGGTACGTATGTTCTTCGATTGACCAGCGGTACGCCAACAGTTGGTTCTTGTAACCCTGTGTTTGATGAAGTAACGATCATTGTGAAAGCCGCCGGCGATCCTACATGTACAGGTAGTGGCGGTCCAATTGGTTGTCCTACCGATGTGGTAGCCGATACAAGGTCTGCATCGTGTAACAACTCGGATGGCGGTGTGGAATTCATCGTTACACCTGCGTTGCCTCCATCAGGCGACGTTAAGATCGAGATCGACGGACCAGTTAAGAAAACTCAGTTCGCATCGATCGACGGACTGGACTTTACCAACCTGCCGATTGGTCGCTACGCATACACCATTGAATACGGAACCTGTTCTAACAATGGCTTCTTCGACATCGATCGCTCTGGAACTGTTGGTGATCTTACTGTGGACCAGATCCAGGATCCAACATGTTTTGGCGGAACCGGTTCTGCAATCATCAATGCTGTTAACCAAACGGGCAATGTTGTCGAATGGTCAGCCGACGGTTTAACATGGACATCGTTCCTTGCCGGCACCCGTGTCAAGGACCTGCCTAATGGAACCAACCTGATCCTCGTAAGACGATCGGGCGACGCATGTTCGAGCGCTACTACAATAACCATCGCGAACCCTGTTGAAATCACTGCAACGTTGACACCAACGGATGCAACATGTAACAACAACGACGGTTCGATCGTGGTCAGCAACCTCACGGGCGGTACAGGGCCATACACATTCACGATGAATGATACCCGTGTTAACCTCCCCGCGAATAACACATTTGCCAGTCTTACCGCCGACGACTACACGCTCGTTGTAACCGACTCGAAGGCGTGCACGAAGACATTCAGCCCCGTGCTGGTATCGTTCCCCGGCTTCGTAAATACGACTGCCCCTGTAACTACTGCGCCCGATTGTACCAGCGGCGGAACCAACGGTAAAGTCGAGTTTACGATCACTGACGGAGGCAATTTCGAATTTGCAGTTACAAGTGATTTGCAAGTTCCTCCAACGACCTATAACCTGCTGGGTAGCAGTCTTGTAAGTGTCGGTAATCTTGCCTTCGGAGACTACGCAATTTGGTTGCGCCCCGTTGGGTCGGGCCTCAAGTGTGCAACAAAAGTTCCGGTCAGCATCCGTGGCATTTATGCTGTGTCCTACACTGCAACAACAAGCGACGTGAAGTGCTTCTCCGAGCCAACCGCTATTGTCCTGAACGACATCAAAGGAGCGCCCGCATTGCCTTACAGCTACACGCTCACCAACACAAGCAACAACTCGGTGACTACAGGAACCATCAGTGCTTCGCAAGCACTGTCGGCCTTCTCGCTTACCAACATCAATCCAGGCAACTACTCGGTGCTGCTCACGCAAGATCAGTCGTCGCTAGTGAGCTCATGTACCGCCGGCATCAGTGGTGGAGCGAAAGCTCTTGTTGTCGACGGACCCGAAGCGCCGCTTGATACTCTTTACGTCGATCGCGACATATCGTTCCCCGACCTTCCTTCGGGCTCTGCAGTTGTTGGCGTCAATCCAAGCGGGCTCGATCCTTATGAGACCAGGCTGGAGCTGACCAATCCACTGTACGCGGGGCAGGAGTTTGCTTCCGACTGGACGCAGGTACCCGTAAACCCGCTGAACCTGAAGTACGAACAACGTTATTCGAACCTCTTCGCCGGTCAGTATACTCTCGGTGTGCGCGACGGTGGTGGTTGCGAGAGAATGTATGTGTTTATACTTGATGTCGACACAAACATTTTCATACCAAACATCTTTACACCGAACGGGGATGCAAGCAACGAAGTGTTCTACATTCGTAACCTTCCTGCCGATTCGAAGCTGTTGATCACCAACCGCTGGGGTAAGGAAGTCTATAAATCATCATCGTACCAGAATGACTGGAATGGTGGCGATACGGTAGATGGTATGTATTACTATACGCTGACGTTGGGATCGCAGTCGTACTCTGGATGGGTGGAAATTCTTAGAGGGCAGTAAGGAGTAAGGAGTAAGAAGTAAGAATTAAGGAGTTACTGCTTCGAAAGAAACTCGATCGTGTTTACGCCGTCAGCATAATCCCATAACTCTGGTTCCTGGGTTTTTCCGAACGGCACGCTGCCTTTAAGCCAACCCGTTGATGTTGCAATGCACTGGATCTTATCTGAAGAGAGATCTGGCGTACCCGTTTCGTAGTACAACACCGAGATAGGCGATACCAGTCCCGAGTTTTCTGTTATCAACACAAAACCGTTGTCGAGAAATGGTGTGCCATTTACGAGCAGGATCGATTTATTGTATTCGTAGTTGTTGGCATACTTGTGATGATTGAACACATCTTTGTGTACGTCCCAAAGGCCCAACAACTGGCTGAAGTTATAACCTTCCGGAACAAACAACTTGGAGACGTTGCGGCAACCCAGGCCATAGTACGAAAAGACGTCTTTACCGAGGGTGATCAATTGCTCCGGGGTTTCATCGCCGCGAAGGATTGCACACGACGAGCGATTCTTGCGGATAATATGAGGGATGTTCCTGAAGTAATACTCAAAATAGCGTGCAGTGTTGTCGCTCCCCGTTGCGATCACCATCTCGGCATCGTTCAATCGCTCCACGAACGAGATATATGGCTTGAAGCCGGGCTGTATGTCGACGAGCTGTTCGGCGGCATAGCGCATGAGCACTGTGTCTTGCGACGAAAGCCTGGCGGCGAGGTGATGTCCGCTAATGAGGACCGATAGCATATCGTGGAAACCAACCATGGGGATGTTACCGGCCATGACCACACCCACTTTGCGGGGCGTGGATGGCGACAGGTTATAGGGCATAACCCATTGTTCTAACTTGTCGTTAACAAGAAATTTAGAAATACCCTTTAAGGCCAGCTCACATTGTTGTGGTGTAAACCATGCGTTGTAGTTGCCCGCCTGGCGATAAAGATCGTTTTTATCACCCACTTCAATCGAATGCAGTCTCTTTCCTAGTTCAGTGAATGCGGCTATTCTTTCAGATAATTTCATGCTATTGATTAAAACTGTATTTTTACGCTTCTGTCCAACCCAAAAGGGAAGACAAAATTAAACAAGGATGGCAATCAAGATTACTGAAGAGTGCATTAACTGTGGGGCCTGCGAACCCGAGTGCCCGAACACCGCTATCTACGAAGGTGGTCGCGAGTGGAATTGGGCAGGTGGCACTAAACTCACACAGGTAGAGCTTGAAGACGGATCCAGCATCGATGCGAAGACAAGCCAGGGACCTGTGTCAAATGAATTTTACTATATAGTTAACGGCAAGTGTACGGAGTGTACCGGTTTTCACGAGGAACCTCAGTGTGCGGCAGTATGTCCTGTAGATTGCTGTGTTCCTGATCCGGATTATGTAGAGACTAAGGAAGAACTGACTGCCAAGAAAGCATGGCTGCATAACGAACAGCTTCAGTCATAATTCCTTATTTCATTTTGGCTCTTTTTATCAGGTAAGCCTGCAACACCTGGAAGTAGTCTGTCCTCGAATTCGCTGATATAAAGTCGATCTTCAGCTGGTTGCATTTCATCCTCAACTCATCGTGGAACAACTTCGCCTGTTCTTCGAAGCGTGTGCGTATCTCCATCGGATTGAGCTTTAACCTTTCGCCGTTCTCCAGGTCAATAAATTCATACGGCCTTTCATCGAAGTTGAATGCAAGCTCTGTGTCGTGATCGCTTACGTGGAACAGGAGCACTTCATGCTTGTTATGCTTGAGGTGTTGTAATGCTTTAAACAACTCTGCAGGATCTTCGCCACCGTCGAACATATCACTGAAGATGACCACCAGCGAACGACGATGTGTTTTCTCCGCGACTTCATTCAACACCTGGGCGACGCGTGTGGGACGATGCGGAGGAACGCCCTGCTCGACCTTTCGCTCCATGAGACTGAAGATCTTATCGAGATGCGATGCGGTCGACTTGATAGGTGTGTATTCCTCAACCTTGTCGGAGAACAAACAGAGCCCCACAGCGTCGCGTTGACGATGTAGTAAATACGCGAGGGCAGAGGTTGAGTAGATGCTGAACTTCAGTTTGCCGAGTGTTTCTTTCGGGTAGTACATCGACGGAGAACAGTCGATCACCAAAAGGCAACGCAGGTTGGTTTCTTCCTCGTATTGTTTGGTGTAAAGCCGGTCGGTGCGCGCGAATACCTTCCAGTCTATGTGCCGGGTAGACTGTCCTTCGTTGTAGAGCCGGTGCTCGGCAAACTCAACGGAGAAGCCGTGGTACGGCGACTTATGGAGCCCGGTAATGAAGCCTTCTACCAGCTGTTTGGCCAGGATTTCGAGGCTCCCCGATTGCTTGATCTCTTCAAAATTTAGCTTCACAAAACGCTGCGTAATTCTCTCAAATTCCTACTTTTTTCCCCAACAAGGTATAACGCAGGAGTGTCCCTAAATATGCATTTTATCGGCCTTTGTTTGTTATATTTTTGTAAAATACTATCTTCGATTCCACCAAATACCCCAAAAAGACCAACTAAACATTAGATTCTGTGGAAGATCAAAAGACGAATGGACGTGATGAGATCTATTCAGAGAAAGTAAAGGCTGGAAAAAGAACTTACTTTTTTGATGTGAAATCGACGCGGTCGAATGACTATTACCTCACTATTACCGAGAGTAAGAAGAGGTATAACAAGGATGATGAGGGATTCACTTATGAAAAGCATAAGATCTTTCTGTACAAGGAAGATTTTAACAAGTTCCTCGAGGCACTGAACAACACAGTCAACCATGTGAAGACAGAGCTGATGCCAGAGGTGGACTTCAGCCAGTTCGATCATGCGAGAGAAGAGCGCGAAGAGACTGCGGCAGAGGCACAACCGCCCGTTGCAGATTCGACAGAGCTCAAATGGGATTAAGAATTTTTCTAACCTAAACCTAAACCGGAAAAGGCCCTCGTAACTGGGGGCTTTTTCTTTTTTCCGTGATCATTCGACTCGTGATCTAAACGGTTGCAGTGATCTCGCCCATGATGTCCCTCATCGAAATCAGTCAGTTACCAGCACCAACACTCTGCGCCCTCCGAAACAGGAAATAAATTATATTTGCGCCCTATTTAAAATCGCACCATGGGTTTAAAATGTGGCATCGTAGGCCTTCCAAACGTCGGTAAATCAACGTTATTCAATGCACTAACTAACAACAAAGCCGAAGCCGCGAACTTTCCGTTTTGCACGATCGAACCGAACGTAGGCGTAATCTCCGTTCCCGACGACCGCCTGAAGGTCCTCTCCGGCCTCGTTAACCCCCAAAAGATCATTCCCACAACATTCGAATTCGTCGACATCGCCGGCCTCGTGAAAGGCGCCAGCAAAAACGAAGGCCTCGGCAACCAGTTCCTGGCCAACATCCGCGAAGTAGACGCCATCGCCCACGTGGTCCGCTGCTTCGACAACGACAACATCATCCACGTCGACGGGCGCGTAAACCCTGTTGCCGACAAAGAGATCATCGACACCGAGCTTCAGCTCAAAGACCTCGAGTCGGTCGACAAGAAAATATCGAAGGTAGAACGCACCGCCAAGAGCGGAGATGCAGCTGCAAAAAAGGAACATGCTTCCCTGCTGAAGTACAAAGAGGCACTGTTATCGGGCAAAAACGCCAGGGCTGTAGCTGCTACCGAGGATGATAAGAAGGCGATCGCCGACCTCCAGTTGCTTACCGATAAACCGGTCATCTACGTGGCGAACGTGGAGGAAGCATCGGTTCATACGGGCAACAAACACACCGAGGCGCTCAAGAGCCTGGTCAAGGATGAAGGTGCCGAAGTGGTTATCGTTTGTGCTGCGATCGAAGCCCAGATTGCCGAGCTCGAAAGCGAAGCGGACCGCGCCGAGTTCCTCAAGGAATATGGTCTACTGGAGTCAGGTCTGAACAAGCTTATCCGGGCAGCCTATCACCTGCTTAACCTCATCACGTATTTTACCGCCGGCGAGAAAGAAGTTCGTGCCTGGACGATACACAAAGGCTGGAAAGCACCACAGGCGGCTGGCGTAATTCACACCGATTTTGAGAAAGGTTTTATTAGAGCTGAAGTCATCAAGATACCTGACTATCAGAAGTATAAGACCGAAAACGGATGCCGCGAAGCCGGAAAGCTGGCCGTGGAGGGCAAAGAATACGTGGTTGAGGACGGCGACGTGATGCACTTCAGGTTTAACGTCTGATTTGCTTTCCCGCAGCTTAACTGATGTAAGAAAATACGCGTTTTTACGTCAAATTTTCCTTACAGTGGCAAGATTCATTCGGCTGACTTTTAGTACCTTAGCTACCCGCTTAGGCCCATTTTTTTTAAAGCGGACTACCACTGACCATTTTTTTAATTAACCGTAGGCACCTTGAGAATCAGGATTGTTTTTGGACTTAAAAACCGGGGGGCATACGTTCCGTTTCACCACCAATTCCTTCTTGCCCAAACCATCAAGGGCTTGCTCGTAACAGGTGGCAAAAAAGACTACCTGAACTTCACACAATACAACTTCTCAGGCCTCAAAGGACAGATAAAGATCAGCCGCAAAGGCCTCCACTTTTACTCTTCGAAAGTCACACTTGTCTTCAGCACCTCCGATAAGAACTTCCTCGACTACCTGGTCGGCACGTTGTTCGAACAAAAGGAGCTGGTAATTGGCAGCCTTCAGCTCGTTCCCGAATCAGTCGAAAATGAAGAGCCGGTGGTAATCAGCGAGTCAGTTAAATTCCTTTGCATTTCACCAATCGTTGTGCTGCCAGCATCTTTCAACGACGAAAGCAGCAAGCGTTTTGTGTTGCCCGATACCGACGAGTTCTCAGACCTGTTGTACGACTCAACCATCCAGAGGATGGAAGCATCAGGGAAATTCACGCCGCAACAAATAGCCGATTTCTATAAGTTCCAGTTGGTACCCGATAAGGATTATATCAACAGGCTGCAGTCGTCGCACAAGAAATTTGCACGCATCTACCCGCTTTACGATTCAGATATCAAGTACGAAGTAAGAGGCTACACTTTCCCTTTTACACTGTACGCTCCACAACCTGTTCAGCAGTTCGTTTATGAGAACGGACTCGGTCACTTCTCACATAAAGGTTTTGGAATGCTCGATGTTGCTTCACAAGACTCAATAAAAAGTGAAGCAAATCACGAAATGAACTACGCCTGATTACCTGTAAGGCATCCCGTAATATCCTACCAGCAAATCGGCCATCGGCGTAAGCGACTTATAATACACGAACACCTCGTAGAAATTCTCTGTCTGGTAATGACTGCCTTCGAAGTGAGTTGCGGGCAATGTCGGTGATTCTACATAATATGTGTAGTCGTACCATCCTTGCTTAAGGACGATGGAAGTCTCGTAGGCGCCTGTTGCCCTGTTCCACTTCATCCGGTTCTCGTCGGTCTTCGCGAAATGATTGAAGTTACCCATTACATAGATCGTAGCCCCGGGCACCTCAGGTACACGCAGCGTGAAGTCGACAAAGATGTATTGGCAACTGAGTACGGGGTCGTGGTAGTCCAGGTTTTCGATAGCATAGTTACCATCGAGGTCGGCGTATTGTGCGTAGGCCAGGCCTTCACGCGAACCGTCGGGCTGAACTTTAAGTACGAAGGGCTTCACTGTGCGGTCGATCTTAAGGGTGTTTCGCCCGGGCGAGATCAGTGATCTGAAATCAACAAACCTGAATTCATTGCCGGCCAGCCATTGCTTGTCCTGGTCGAAGAACCTGTATTCAAGTTGCGAAATGTCGTCGCGAATGAAACTGGGCTTAACGTTGAAGCGGGCATTGTCCCATCGCTGGTTCTGGCGGATCACAACTTTGAAATTGTCCATCGCATTGAACACCTGCAGGCCCTTATAGTCAACGAAAAAGTTGATCTGCTGATTGGTAGCATTAAGGGTGCTGTTTCCAACCAGGTTGGTGTTAGCCGACAGGGTCACGCGGTTGTCGAATATCATCATTCGGGCAGTGAGCACGATGTCGTCTTTGTTGCTTTCGCGATATACCATCACCAGGTAATTGCCCGGAAGCTTTACCCGTGGCACCTGTATCTTATAGTGCACGAAGGGCAGGTAGGTATTATTGGAGTACTGGTAGTCGTTGATAACAAACTCATTATATACAGGCATGAAGTCGAGGTCCAGCAGCGACGACTTGGTCCAGTCGGAATTGCAGTGGATGATCCGCAGATAATAGTTATTACGGCTTTCCTGGATGTCGTCGAACTCGAGGATGAGGTTTTGCTGACCGAGCGGGGCCACGGAAGGCAGCAGGTTGTCGCGGTTCCCACCTGGCGGGTGGAGCATTACGGTTTTAATGTTCTCTTCATAGACGGCGTCCTGGAAAAGGAGCCTTTTTTGGGCGAAACCAGGTACTGTAACGAGGGTGAGGAGGAGAAATGCGCAGAGCTTCATGTCCAAATCTAAACGTTAATTTTACTCAAATTGCATTCCAACTTCCGCCAAAAACCGCGTGTCTAACGTGCATATAGGGTTCATGCTCGGGGAAAAAGAGCTAATTCAAGGCTGTGCCAGGGGCGACAGGGCCTCGCAAAAGGCTTTGTACGAACGCTATTGCAAAAAAATGATGGTGGTTTGCCTACGGTATTCACGCTCAACGCAAGAGGCCGAAGACACCCTCCAGGAAGGGTTTATCAAGATCTTCAAATCAATCAGCGAATTCAGGGGAGACTCGAAACTGGAAACGTGGATCACCCGGATCATGATCAATACAGCCCTGAACAGTCAGCGACAAAAGCTCTACCTGATGCCAATGGTAGACGTCACCGAAATATCATTGCCGGAAAGAGAAGAAGTAAGCTTATCGGGATTCCATCTCGACGAGCTCATAAATATGGTGCAGTCATTACCCGACGGTTGCCGGGTGGTCTTCAACCTCTTCGCGATTGAAGGGTACGGACACCAGGAGATCGCAAAGATGCTCCAGATAAGTGAAGGAACATCAAAGTCGCAATACAACCGGGCAAAGACCTTGTTGAAAGCGAAGCTTGAACGAGATAGTAAATATGCAAAATACGGAGAGGCAAAAATTTGAGGAGAACTGGAAGTCGGCGTTCGATGGCGCAGAAATGACGCCTTCGGATAACGTCTGGAATTCCATTGAGCTGGACCTCGCAGGGCAGGAGAGTGCCACGATGAAGAAACGCGTGGTATTCTATCAAAGGCTTGCGGCGGCCACAGTAATTTTTGCATTGCTTACAGGAACGTATGCATTCTATACAAATTATAACAGAACAGAAGTTAAAGAAACAGCGAGCAAGCAGGTTGAAAAGAAGGTTGAAGAGAAAAATAGCGCTGAACCACCGAAGGAAGATGTAATTCAAAAAGAAACGCCCGTTGCTTCCCCTGCTCCCCAGGTAGCAATCGCTGAAAAAGAAGAAGGGCCCACGGCGACCGTTGTTGAAGAAGCACCGGAACCAGTCATAGCAGCAGAAATCACCCCGGCACCTGAAACTGGAATTGTCCAGGAAGAAACTAAAAAAGAAGAAGCAGTTGTTTCCCCGCTCCTTCAAACAGCACCATTAACCGCTTCGCTCGAAGAGCAAAAGCAACCTGAAGAAGTCATCGAGAAAAAGAACACCAGCCGTGAACGCACATGGCTTGCCCTGGGCGCTGCAGCAGGCAACTACTCTCCCAACATGGGTGGCGGTGGTGGTGGTGGCGGCTTGCTATTTTCATCGAAGAGCCAGGCCGACTTTCAATCAACAAACTATAGCGCAATACCCGGCCCCACGCTCAACAACGTGGAGGCTGCCGCACAGAACTCCAACCGGACGAAAGTCGGTACATCTTACACGCTCGGGGTTGGTGTCGGAAAGAAGTTCGGTCGCTTCGTTATTCAAAGCGGGGTAAATCTCGGCAAACAACAGATCGATTACACGTCGACTTACGATACACGCTTGTCGAACAATTCAATAAAAGCTTCTGCTGCGTTTTACAACTCGTTGAGCAACACATTCAGCACGACGCCATATACTATCAACAGCAGCATGGATATTATTTCAATACCCGTGCAGGCCGGTTATATGATCGTCGATCGCAGGTTGGGCTGGCAGATGAATGCAGGATTTTCTCCCGATTTCTTCCTTCGTAATACATTGGTTGACAAGTCGGGCCAGCGACAGAAGTTTAGCCAGGGCGCTGGTGACGATTCACCGTATCGGTCGGTGAACTGGTCTGGATTGATGAACACCGAGCTCAGCTACCGGATCGGCGATCATTACAGGATATCATTTGTGCCGGGGATGCGGTATTCGTTCACGTCTATTTTGAAAGACGACAAGACGTCGAAACCGCTGATACTCGATGTTGGATTCCGGTTCAGGTATATGTTTGATTGATTAGCTCAGATCGTCGATCTGATCAACCAATCCTTCCCACTTCGTATTGGCTTCTGTTAAAGACTTTTCGACCTTCCCGAAGGCTGCCTGTGCCTGTGATAGCTTGTTGACGTCGCCATAAATTTCCGGCTTCGCTAACTGCTCTTCCGCTGCACTTTTTTCTTTCTCCAGCTTACCGATCTCTTCTTCTACCTTCTTAAGTTCCGACTGCAGCAACTTAAGTTTCTTCTCCGATTCTTCCGTCTTTGCCTCAGGCTTTGGCTTTTGTTCTTTCTTTACCGGCGGTGGAGGAGGAGCCGACACGTTATTTTGATTTTGCTTTCTCCAGTATTCGTATTCGTCGTACGTTCCCGGGTATTCTTTGATCTGGTGATTGTCGATGTACCAGATCTTATTTGCCACCTGCGACACAAAGTGCCTGTTGTGCGATACAACTACAAAAGTTCCGGCGTATTGATCGAGCGCCTGGATCAGGATGTTCTCTGAAATAAAGTCAAGGTGGTTCGTAGGTTCATCGAGCAGCAGGAAGTTAGCTTCAGAAATAAGCGTCTTCGCCAACGCAACACGCGACTTCTCCCCACCCGAAAGTACTTTGATCTTCTTGAATACGTCGTCGTCGGAGAACAGGAAGCAACCAAGAACATTGCGGAGCTCGGTTTCGAGCTTGCCTGTGCCGGCCTGCTTCAGTTCATCCAGGATTTCATTGTCGACATGAAGCGATTCGAGCTGGTGCTGGGCAAAGAAACCCTGTATCACGTTATAGCCGATCGTTCTCTCCCCTTCAACCGGTTCTGTGCCGGAAAGAATTCGAAGGAGGGTTGACTTACCTTTACCGTTTGCGCCGATCAACGCGATCTTGTCGCCACGTTCGATCACTGCATCGGTGTGTTGTAAGATAACATTGTCGCCGTACGACTTCGAAAGATCTTTCAGTGTAACGACGTGCCTTCCTGAAGGCTGTTTGAATGTAAAGCGGAAGTTCACAACTGCCGCGTCGCTCACAACTTCTTCTACAAGGTCCATGCGTTCGATAGCCTTTACGCGCGACTGTACCTGGCGGGCCTTACTTGCCTTTGCCTTGAATCGTTCTATGAATCGTTCTGCCTGCCTGATCTTTGCCTGCTGGTTATCGAAAGCGCCCTGCTGAATCGTTTCACGCATTTCTTTTTCCTGCAGGTAATAGCTGTAGTTACCTTCGTATGTAACCAACTGCTGACGGGTAACCTCCACAGTTTTCGTTGTACAGTTGTCGAGGAACGTACGGTCGTGCGACACGATCATTACAGCGCCATCGTAGTTGCGCAGGTAGTTTTCTACCCATTCAATGGAGGGAAGGTCAAGGTGGTTGGTAGGTTCATCGAGCATGAGCAGCGATGGCTTCTCCAAAAGGAGTTTCGCAAGCATTACACGCATGCGCCAACCCCCGGAAAACTCACGTAGCGGGCGATGAAGGTCCTTTGTAGCGAAGCCGATACCTTCCAGTACTTCTTCGGCCTTCGATTGCATGGTATAGCCGTCGAGGTGCTCGAATTTCTCCTGCAGCTTGGTGAGCTTGTCGACCAGGTCGTCGGAATATTCTGTCTCCAGTTGGTGGAGGATCTTTTCTATCTGGCGTTGGGTGCCCACCGCGTCCTTGAAGGCCTCCATCGCTACGGTGAGAATGGCGTCGTCGGTCTGGTAGGAGAGAAGGTCCTGGTTGAGGAACCCGATCGTGCAGTCCTTGCCTTTGCTGATGCTTCCCGCATCGATCCGGTATTCGCCGTTGATGATCTTGAGGAGCGTTGACTTGCCACGGCCATTTAGGCCAATAAGCCCGATTTTGTCATTCGGTTTTACAAACATCGACGCGTTCTCGTACAGCGCCCGCCCGCCGATGAAGTATGATATTTTATCTATGGAGACCATTTGGGCGGCAAAGATAGCTAAATTGAGGAGTGAAAATTTTTCAAGGATATGAAGTTTAGGTACTTGTTACTGCTCGTGATTCCATCGTTTGCAATGGCGCAAAAGAGCGCCGAGCTGCCGATCAATTCTATCAAGCTCCCGAAAGGATTCAAAATAGAGGTGTATGCCGAGGTGGAGAATGCCCGTTCGATGGCCCTCAGTCCTTCCGGAACCCTGTTCGTCGGAAACAGGAACGAAGACAAGGTTTACGCAGTGCAAGACACCGACGGCGACTTCAAGGCCGATAAGAAATATGTGCTGGCGTCAGGTTTGAAACTGCCCAACGGGGTGGCGTTCAAAGACGGCGACCTGTACATCGCCGAGAGAAGCAAGATCTGGAAGATCAGTAAAGTAGAAAGCAAGCTCACGAACCCTGGCCAGCTCGAACTGGTTTACGACAAGTTTCCGACCGACGACCACCATGGGTGGAAATACATTGCTTTCGGTCCCGACGGCAAGTTGTATGTACCGGTTGGTGCGCCTTGCAACATCTGCGAACCATCGAATCCGGTCTATGCCTCGATTACCCGCATGAATCCGGATGGCACGGGCTTCGAAGTATTTGCGAGCGGCGTTCGAAACACGGTTGGCTTCACGTGGCATCCCACCAATGGCAGCATGTGGTTCACCGACAATGGTCGCGACCGCCTTGGTGACGACGTACCTCCCTGCGAGCTTAACATGGCTACGCAAAAAGGACAGCATTTCGGATATCCGTATTGTCATGGCGGAACGATCAAGGATCCCGAGTTTGGCAGCAAGCGTCCATGTTCCGATTTCGTGAAACCAGTACAGGCTTTGGGTGCACACGTTGCGCCGCTTGGTCTGAAGTTTTATACTGGCAACCAGTTTCCGGCCGAATACAAGAACCAGGTGATCATCGCAGAGCACGGTTCATGGGATCGCTCGAAGAAGAGCGGGCACAGGTTAGTGGTTGTTAAAGTAGACGCAAACGGAAAGGCGTTGTCGTACGAGCCGTTTGCGACAGGCTGGCTTGATGAAGCGACTCAAAAGGTATGGGGCAGGCCGGTGGATGTGATCTTGTTGAAAGACGGGTCGATGCTGGTGTCGGACGATTATGCGGATGTGATCTACAGGATTTCCTATAAAGGCTAGAAATCCTCTGTTATCTCATCAATCTTCTTATCCTTATCCGCGTACATCATCTTTAGTATCGGATAACAACGGTATGTCAGTTTGATCTCGTTGCGTGCGTGATCTTTAAAGGTAAGGCCAAGAGTTTCCGCGACCCAATTATATGTGTCGGTGGTGAGTACATATTTCGGTTGCCCGAATGATCTCATCATTCCTTTCATCAACCTCTGATCTTTGTGGGTAATGACTGCGATCTCGTACACCATGTCTTTGTAGGTCTTCACTTCTACCGACTTCACCTTCACTTCACCGATGGTCTTGTAGTCTTCGTTTTCGATTTCCCACAGTTTGGCTGGAAACTCATTTCTTTCTTTGAGGTCTTTCTTGAATTCTGCGCCTTTCACGCTATCGATGTGGGTGCCGAGCTTAAGGTCTTTGAAGCCGTTGCGCCGTTCGAGCTCGGCGATGTCCTGCGCGAATGATGTGGAGGTGACCAGGAGTAGCAAAAAAATGAGTGCTCGTGTCATGGTTTGGGTTCGATGAAGTCAACGCCGAACGATACTGTTGTCTTGTCCCACGTGATCACAATATCTGCCTTGTTGTTTTTCTGATCGATGGAAATCGTAAAAGGTTCGTAGACCAGCTCACCGGGGAGGGTCTGCACGGTCCGTTCTATTCGGAGGACGTCTTTGTCTTTGTTATAATTATAGGAGCCCCACTGGCCTGTTTCGCTGTTGAAGATGATTGTCCACTTGTCTTTCTCGGGGATAGCGAACACGGCATAGGTTCCGGCCGAGAGCAGGTGGCTGTCGATAAATACCTCGCGTGAGATCGTGAGCTCGGTGGCTTCGTTGGCCCCGAGGCGCCATACCTGGCCGAACGGAACCAGTTTGCCGAATACTTCGCGGCCGTGTTTGTGCGGCTGGCTGTATACGATCTTTAAATAGCTGTCTTTGTATTTACATGAGACGACGGCGAGTGGGCTCGGTCGTGGCTGAACCGCTTCCTGGGCAAAGAGTGAAAACGTACCGAACAGAAGGATCAGGGAGAGGAGTTTTCGCATTCCTGAACTTTTGCCCGAAGATAGCAATTTTGATTCCAACTATAAGTTTTGGATTTTGGTGCATGAGCACGAATGTTCGCCCTCATTTCGACGACATCTATATGGAGTTGGCCGTGAACCTGGCCAAACGGTCGCATTGCATCAAGCGCCATGTGGGTGCAGTGCTCACGAAAGACACCCGGATAATCTCGATAGGCTACAACGGTCCTCCATCGGGTACACACAACTGCGACGAGGAATGGCCTCAGACAGGCTGTCCTCCCGATTCGAAGGGCGGCTGCTCGCTGGCTATCCACGCAGAGCAGAATGCTATTCTTTATGCGGTAAAGAACAAGACTTCGGTAGAAGGAGCGACATTGTATGTCACGTTGTCGCCCTGCCTTGCCTGCGCGCGGATCATCTTCAGCATGGGTATCACTAAAGTGATATACCTGAATTCCTATGCCAAGCACAAGGGATTGCCCACAGACGAGGGCGTGGACTTCCTGAACAGGTTCGGGATATCGTGTAAGAGATATGAGGGGACGTTAACAAACGTCACTCATATGATCTAGATCCTAGCGAGTGGCGAATGCCTTCTCGAGATCTGCGATAAACTTCGCTGTTACTCCTTTAGTTTTCCTTTCGAGCTCGGGGCGCAATACGTTGATTGTGCGTTCCACCATTTGATAGAGTCCGACAGGATTGCCGTCGCTGCGATAGCTTGCGAGACACCAGTCGATCTCACCTTGCAACTGGTGATCGAGGTTCAGGTCGCGAAGTTTTGCGAGTGCTGATTCTGATGCAGCTTCAATGATATCGGATGGTGATTTCTTTGCCGAAGTTTTTTTCGGAGCAGCCTTAACGGCTGGCGCTGCTTTTTTTGCGGGGACCTTGGCCATTGAACTGTTTGTTTTGTTTTAATTATTAATGATGCAAAGGTAGGGCAGCTATTTTGGAACTATCAACATTGCGTCAATATATAGTTACGCAACCGTTGACAAAGAAAAAGGGAAGTAATCCTTGATTACTTCCCTCTGTAGAAGAAAAGCCGAAGCTTAGCTTACGCTAATTACTTCTTCTTCTTGGCAGCTTTTTTCTTAGCTGTCTTCTTCTTAGCTGCTTTCTTTGCCATAGCGCTTTGAAATTTTAGGTTAAACTTATACGAAAGGTAAAAGAAAAAATTTAATCACAAAAATTTTAAGCAATTAATTTTCAAATCT
>DASRSO010000231.1:0-14135 GCA_035656375.1 Cyclobacteriaceae bacterium
CACATCACGTGGATGCGGCCTCTTAAGTCAATCTCTCTCCTTTCGCTGGTATTATCCAGAGCTCAAGTTCAAAGGATGTCTCTCAGATGCAACTAAGACACCTTTTGGTGACGTCGTTTACAACACTCCCTGAGTGATCAACGTGAACACTGTTTGTAAATATCGTGCCAGTCGAACGGATGGGTATGAATGCGGAATTTTAAGGCGCGTATGCTGTGGATACTGTTGATTCCGTGGAAATCATTGAAGTGAATTCCACAAGAGTTTCAACCATATTCATAATGGCAAAATTATTGTGTCACGGATCCACATAGACGTAAAGGAAACGGAGGATTATATGAAACTGGCACTATATAAATACAGAAGTTGGATTGGTGAGATATATGGAACATACGTCACACTCGGGTTAATTATTTTCTTCATGGCCTGTTACTGGCTGGGATATGTACATGTTCGCGAGTTAAGACTCCTGAACTTCCCCATAATGCTTGCAGGTATCTATTATGGTCTCAAGCAATGGAGAGCAACACATGGCGAACTAAGCTACTGGAAAGCGATCACACTCGGAACTTATATGGGTGGTATATCGGCTCTGACCTTCGCTACATTCCTGTTTGTACTCTTTGGTATCGACAAGCGACTTTACATAGAGGTCGTCAAGGAGGCACCGCTTGGCGAATACATGAACCTGTTCATCGCAACGTCTGCGGTTGCCCTGGAGGGTGTTTTTGCTGGAATGATGGCAACATACATCGTCTGCAATTTTATAGACACTGACAAAGAATAGCTATCTTTTCCACTTCAAGTACGAACATGTACGAAGTGGAACTGGTAAATATCTCCCATTCTTACGGCAACCACGCTGCGCTTCGTGACATTTCCGTCGGCTTTCAAAAAGAAAAGACGACGGTTATCCTGGGCCGAAGCGGCAGCGGGAAGTCGACTCTCCTGAAAACGATCAATGGGTTGATCAAACCCCGGTCGGGGAAAGTGATAGCCCCCGACCGTAAACAAATTGGCTACGTTGTTCAGGGCAACGGGCTCTTTCCGCACCTCACAGTTTCAAAGAACATTTCGATGCCGGCGACCATCGCGGGCGAAAAAGACCGGTCGAAAATCTCCGCACGCACGAATGAGCTGCTTCAACTCACCGGCTTGCCACACACATACATCGATAAATATCCATCGGAGCTTTCAGGCGGAGAACAACAGCGTGTTGCGCTTTGCCGTGCGTTGTACTCAAACCCACCGGTGCTACTTATGGACGAACCATTCGGAGCGCTGGATCCGATAACCCGCCGTGGCATCAACGAAAAGATCATGGAGCTCCGAAAGATGTCAGGGATCACAATGATCATTGTTACTCACGACGTTGCGGAAGCAAAACGACTGGCGGATGATCTTTTGGTGTTGGACAACGGCATCGTCCAGCAGTTTGACAATAAAGAAAAAGTATTTCAAACGCCAGCGAACAAAGTTGTGGCCGAACTCCTGCTTATTTGAAAAAGCTCACCCTGATATTGATGCTCTTTTCGATCACCGCCGTTGGGCAGACGATTCGCGTAGGTGCAAAACATTTCACAGAGGGATATATTTTAAGCGAGATCATCGCACAACAACTTGAGGCAAAAGGTTTCAGCGTTAAAAGGGTCTATAATCTTGGGGGAACTCTCGTTTGTTTCGAAGCATTAAAAAATAACGAGATCGATGTTTACCCGGAGTACACGGGAACCATCACGAAAGAGATCCTAAAAAGTGAGAATATTAATGACATCGGGAATTATAATCTTGGCATCAGCAAGCCTTATGGATTCAACAACACCTATGCGCTCGTAGTAACAAACGAAACAGCAGCCCTCCATAGTCTTAAAAAGATCTCCGACCTTCAAAAATCCCCGAATCTAAAAGCTGGCATCAGCTACGAATTCCTGAAGCGACAGGACGGATGGGATCGTCTCGCCGAAGCGTATTCGCTTCAGCAAAAACCAACCGGGCTTGAGCATGGTCTCGCCTACGAGGCACTCCTCAATTCTCGTATCGATCTTACAGATTGCTATTCGACTGACGCCGAGATCGCCAAACACAAGCTCGTCGTACTCGAGGACGATAAGAATTTTTTCCCGCGGTACGATGCAGTTTCACTTTACCGGAACGAGATCCGCAACGTGATGAATAACGTTGTAATATCAATTAGCGAAAAGGAAATGCGAGAGATGAACTCACTCGCCGTCAATAACAACATTCCCTTCGACCAGATCGCCAGGAAATTTCTTAGCAAAAGTGAAGAGGTACCTGCGAGGCCTTTCAACCTGCATGACCTAGCCTCTAAAACGCTAACCCACCTTTATCTCACGTTCACAGCACTCATACTGGCGATAGTCGTTGCCGTACCCCTCGGCATCCAACTCTATCGCACTCCAAAGGCCGCGAATGTCTTTCTCTACATCGCGGGACTGATGCAAACAATTCCTTCGATCGCACTGCTTGCCATCATGATACCACTGTTTGGGATCGGATCACTCCCGGCTATTGTCGCGTTATTCCTCTACGCCATTCTGCCCATTCTTCGAAATACAGTGAATGGCCTCCGGAATGTAGATCCGTTGTTAAAAGAAATTTCTGCAAGCCTGGGGATGTCGAACTGGCAATCCCTGCGTTACGTCGAAGGCCCTCTTGCGTTACCTGCAATACTTACAGGCATTCGTATCGCCGCAGTGATAAACGTGGGAACAGCGACACTCGCCGCCTTTATCGGGGCCGGCGGATTGGGCGAATACATTGTAACAGGACTTGCGCTGAACAATACGTCGATGATCTTAATGGGAGCTATTCCCGCGGCAATTCTCGCCCTGGTGATCGAGTTCATCTTCGAAGCAATCGAGCGACGGGCATTTCCCGCGCATCTCCGCAAGAACTAGAATATCTTCTGGTACAGTGGTGTTGGCACCGGCTCCTTCATTGCCACGTGACCAAGTGTCTCGCACACATTGTTCTTAATGGTATTGGCAATATCGCCCGTCGAAAGGTCATTGCAATCGAGACCAAACGGCTCTTCAATCTCCTGGGCCATCAGCTCCACGCCTATCATTGTAAAAGAGATAAACATCGAGAGGGGTATCGAATGAAAGCCAAAGTCAAGATACAAGCCAAACGGAAGCATCAGGCTGTAGACCGAAATGAAGACCTTTAGATAAACCGCATAACTAAAAGGTATCGGAGTTTTCTTGATCCGCTCGCACGCTCCCATCACATCGGTGAACGTCAGGTGCTGCTGTTTCAGGTTGATCATATCTGCATCCGTGAAGACTCATCAAAGTTTTGCACGAAGCCATTACCGACATTTGATCGTCCAGCTGGTGGTGAGGTTCCAGATATCGCGGAACCAGTTTTGCAGTCGACACGAGGCCCGAACACAATACACCAAACATGATCTTTCTTGTTAGGTTCGTAGACTATCATTTCTTATTCTCGGCCTCGTACTTGATCTTACGCTCGTACTTGCAGGCAACTTTAAGTTGCTCGGTGTCGTAAACCCAACCGTTGAGTCGTGGCAGGGCGCCTTTGGCCCATGCTTCGCGAATGATCCTGGTTTTACCGAGGTTGTTTACTTGCTCGAGAACATTCAGTTCAACCAGTCTCCTGCCCTTCGAACGCTCGTCGGGTTGAAGATCGATCTCCCACGAATAATACTGGTGCGCACTCTTGATGTGAGCCAGCCAGTTATCTATCAAGCCCAGTTGATCTCCCTTCATCGCGGCATTCACACCACCACAGCCATAGTGGCCACACACAATGATATCTTCTACTTTCAAAACTTCAACAGCATACTGAAGCACGCTAAGAAAGTTGAGGTCGTATTCCACCACAAGGTTTGCAATGTTTCGATGAACGAACAGGTCGCCAATGCCAGTCTGCGTGATCTCGTTGGGGTCGATACGACTGTCGGAACAGCCTATCCATAAAAATCCCGGATGTTGTCCTTGTGAGCTGTCTTTAAAAACTGCGCTGTTCTCTTTGAGCTTCTTTTCGACAAACTGACGGTTGCCCTCAAGAAGGTCGTTGATCTTTAACTCCATACTAATTCTCCGCTAAATATTCGTGTACGAATTTAATTGCCATTGCCCCTTCACCCACGGCCGATGCCACTCGGTTCATTGCCCCTGCCCTCACATCGCCTGCCGCAAAAACTCCGGGAGTACACGTCTCGAGCATGAACGGGTCTCGCTTCAACCTCCACGACTTCCTGAATGAATCGTATTTCAAAAGGTCTCTGCCTGTTTCGATAAAACCCTTCTCATCTTTGATCACATTCAATTTTATCCACTCGGTAACCGGCTTTGCCCCAATGAAGATAAACAACGCCGCTGCTTTCGCCTGGCGCTGCTGCTTTGTGTTCACATCTTCCAGGCAGAGTTCTTCGAGCTTGTCGGTTCCATAAACTTTCCCGATCACCGTCTCTCCCAACACCTCGATATTGCTGGTTCCTTTGATCTGGTCTATCAGGTATTGCGACATGGTCGACGAGAGGTCTTTCCTGCGGATCACGATAAATACTTTCCTCGCATGATTCGACAAGTACATTGCCGACTGGCCTGCAGAATTGCCACCACCCACGATGTACACATCCTGGTTCCTGCATGCATGGGCTTCCGTTGTCGACGCGCCGTAGTAAACACCCGCACCCGTAAACTTGTCGACATCCTCAGCTTCGAGCGAACGGTAATCAACACCGGTAGTGATGATCACACTCCGTGCATTGAGAACGCTGCCATCCTTCAGGCTAATGATCTTGTAGTTGCCGTTAACCGAAATGTCGGTCACTTCTTGTGGCGACAGAAACTCGACGCCAAACCTCGACGCCTGCGACAATGCTCTTCGCGAAAGCTCGGCTCCACTTAGTCCGTTGGGGAATCCAAGGTAATTCTCGATTCGTGAACTGGTGCCGGCCTGTCCTCCCGGCGCACGACGTTCGATCATCACCGTGTTCAATCCTTCCGACCCACCATACACCGCTGCCGCCAAACCCGACGGTCCAGCGCCGATGATGGCTACATCGTACATGGTGCGTTTGGCCTGGCTGGTCATGCCGGCCCGCTCTCCTACTTCCTGGATGCTCGGGTTCAACAAAAATTTCCCGTCGTCGAAAAAGACAGCAGGCAGATGTATTCGCTCAATGTTATTCAATGTGAGCAGTTCCCGGCCAGATTCGTTGTCCTGTACATCGAGCCACTCGTATGGGATAAGATTTCCGGAGAGAAAATCTTTTATCTGGTGCGATTTCGGTGACCATTGGTATCCAACGATACGGATGCCCTGGAACAACGGAACATGTGTGTTCTGCCATTCATCAAGAAGATCCGTAAGAGGGGGAAGCAACTTTTCTTCCGGCGGATCCCACGGCTTCATCAGGTAATAGTCAAGTTGCACGTCGTTGATCGCACGAATTGCTGCCTCGGTATCCGAATAAGCAGTCAACAACACGCGCTTGGCATTCGGAAATACCGTACGCGCTTTTTGCAGGAACTCAACTCCCAGCATGTCGGGCATTCGCTGGTCGGAGAGGAACAGGGCCACCACTTCACCTTTGTTCTTCAGGTCGGTGAGTAACGTAAGGGCCTCGTTTGCAGAGGTCGTACTAACGATTCGATATTCTTTTCCGTAAGCGTTGCGGACATCGCGAACCACGGCGCGGAGCACCTGTTCGTCGTCGTCCACAACAAGGAGTATAGGTTTCTTCATTCAGTTCATTTAGTTGGGAAACAGACCTTGAATGTTGTCTTCCCTGGTTCAGATTCAACTTCCACCTTTCCGTTGTGTTGCGCCACGATGTTCCTCACTACATCGAGACCCAGGCCTGTGCCCTTCCCTATTGGCTTAGTCGTGAAGAATGCATCAAATATTTTATCCTTGATCTCTTTAGGGATTCCGGGGCCGTTGTCGGTGATCGAGACCACCGAGAATTCCCTGTCGCGCTCGGTCTTTATTTCCAGCACACTGTTCGGTCGACCGTCCATGGCATCGATCGCATTGTCGATAATGTTGGTCCATACCTGGTTCATTTCACTCACAAGGATACATGCCTCGGGAGGATCATGCCTGAAATTTTCCACCACTTTGATGCCTGCTTTCTTCAGTTTGTGATTGAGCATCGTGATAGTATTTCTGATCCCTGTATGGATATCAACCTTGTGCTTCTCAGGCGCCTGGTCCATGTGAGTATATCCCTTCACCGACGACACAAGTGTGTTAATTCTCTTCGATGCTTCCTCGATATTGTTTACCAGGGCTTCTGTGGTCAAAACTTGTTGAAACCATTCCAGTACCGGGGCAACGTCTTCTGCACGAAGGCATGATTTTATTTCACTAAAATCGGCATCGGTAAAATTAAAATCAGCAAATACTTCCGGGGCATCATTATCAACATCACTGAGGTTTTCTTCCATCCACGCTCTTAATTCATCTTCACGTTCCATCTTTTCAGATAACGACATCTTCCCATCGCCTTTATTCTGGATCTTGTTGAAGATGATCTTGTTCAACTTGTCAACAACTCCATCGTTGGTCTGGATCTTAAGAACCCTCTTGACCTTATGAGGAGCTGCTGCCAGGGCGATCTTCAACTCTTGTGCGCTACGCACGATCGCTGCCGAAGGATTATTCAATTCATGTGCAAGACCGGCCGAAAGTTTTCCCAGCGCCATCATTTTATCGTTCTGCTGCTGATACTTAGTAAAGTCGCGAACACGATCAGTCATGTTGTGAACAAGGGCTTCGGTAATATCATGACACACACTTACCAATTCCTTGAATTTATCCCTGTGAAGGAAAAGCATCTCGAGTTCACCGGTGGCATAAGCTTCGCCGTTGGCTGCCTTCATGCGTGAGTATGGAAGTCTGCCCAGGATCTCGAGAGGCTCGTAGGTACCCAGGTCGCGACGGTTGCCATTCTGCACCATGTAAATGGTGAGGCCGCCCGTCAGCACGATACTCATACCGTCGACTTCGTCGCCAACACCCCAGACCTTTGTGCCGTTGGGGTATGAGCGGATCTCGCTTTTATCGATAAGCCATTGTAGCTGGTCTTCGGGTACCGACTTGAAATCGGGGACCTTTTTAAGATCAGTGAGAAGGTCTTTGGTCATAAGGACTGCGTTTTTCTGAGAACTCTGAAACTACCCGGACACCCAATATCGAAGTTACGCGAGGGATTTCCGACTCCTGTTTGCAATTTTTGTGATCAACACAAAGAACACCGGCACCACGAAAATCGCCAGCGAACTCGCCGCAACCATCCCTCCTGCCACCGTCCACCCAATCGTCTTTCGCGCCTCTGCACCTGCTCCCACCGCAAACGCCAGCGGCAACACGCCAAAGATGAACGCCAGTGAAGTCATGATGATCGGGCGCAAACGAAGTTTCACCGCTTCGAGTGTGGCCTCCACAACTTCCATCCCTTTGTCGACGCGCTCCTTCGCAAACTCAACGATAAGGATAGCGTTCTTGGCCGCAAGACCAATGAGGGTGATCAGGCCAATCTGCGCATAAATGTTGTTCGTCAGGTTGGGAAGGAATGTGAGCGTAAGGATCGAACCAAACGCACCGATAGGTACGGCAAGCAATACCGAGAACGGCACCGACCAGCTTTCGTAGAGCGCAGCCAGAAAGAGGAACACGAACACGACCGATATTGCGAAGATCAGTCCGGTAGCATTACCTGCTTTGATCTCTTCGCGGCTCATAGCCGAGAAGTCGTAGCTATATCCCGACGGCAACGTTTGGGCGGCAACTTCCTCGAGCGCTTTGATCGCTTCGCCGCTGCTGTAGCCGGGTTTTGCAGAACCATTGATCTCCGCAGAACGGAAGAGGTTGTAGTGCGAAACCACAGCCGGCGTTTCGATCACCTTCGTCGTGATCAGTGCACTGAGAGGCACCATGTTTCCTGCCGAGTTCCTGACACGATACTGACCTACATCCTCGAGGTTGCGACGATAGAGCGTGTCGGCTTGCGCCACCACACGGAAGTTGCGGCCATAAAGATTGAAGTCATTTACATAACTGCTTCCAAGCAGTGTCGACAACGTACTATATGCTTCGGCTACGTTCACACCCAGCTTCTTCGCTTTTTCTTTGTCGATATCCACCTTGTACCCGGGTGTTCGGGTGTTGAAGAATGAGAATGCGGCGCCAATCTCGGGACGTTGATTGATGGCACCCAGGAATTTTCTCATCACCGCTTCAAATTGTTTGATATCGTCGGTGCTGGTAGTTTGCAATAGTTCAAACGTAAAACCGGAAGACTGGCCGAGACCGGGAATAGCTGGTGGCGAGATCACACGGATCGTAGCTTCTTTGATGTCGGCGGTACGTCGTTGTATCTCCTGGATCACATGCGGAACATCTTCCGTACTCAGGTCGCGATCGTCCCAATGTTTCAGGTTCACGAATATGGTACCGGTGTTCGACTTGGTTGAGAACGTGAAGAAGTTCAGACCCGCGAGACCACCAACTGTTCGTACCGCATTCATCGAACCGATACGTCGCTGTATCTCCAACATCAGCGCGATGTTGCGGGTTGTGGATGTTCCTTCCGGCATCTCATATGTCACCTGCACACGTTTCTCATCCTCCACCGGGAGAAAGCCTGTGGGCTTGGAAGCGAACAGGAAATAAAGTCCGACGAAAAGACACACCATCATCACCATTACATACGGTGTCTTCTTTATCCATTTACCGACGCCATTTGTGTAGCGATCGGTCACACGGCCAAACCAGTTGTTAAACCGGTCGAAGAAACGGTCCATGAAATTCCTCTTCCTCCCGGGGTCGGTAGGCTTCAACAACATCATCGACAACGCAGGCGTGAGCGACAACGCCACGAATGCCGAGATCATCACCGAAACGGCAATCGTGATGGCAAACTGTTGATACAATTTACCGACAATGCCGGGCACGAATCCAACCGGTACAAACACCGCAGCCAGGATCAGCGCGATGGCAATTACCGGCGCCGAGATCTCCTTCATTGCCTTAATTGTAGCATCCTTCGGCGATAGTTTATGTTCGTCCATATTGTGCTGTATGGCCTCCACCACGACGATGGCATCGTCTACCACGATACCGATCGCGAGCACGAACGCGAACATCGTAAGGGTATTTATCGTGAACCCAAACGGTATGAAGAAAATGAACGTACCGATAAGAGAAACAGGTATCGCCAGCACAGGTATCAACGTCGCACGCCAGTTTTGTAAGAACAGGTACACTACGATGATCACAAGGATCAACGCCTCGATGAGGGTCTTCACAACTTCTTTAATGGAGGTAGTGATAACTGATGTAGTTTCGACGGGAACGATGTAATCAACATCCTTCGGAAAGTTCTTCTTCATCTCGTCGAGTGCCTTCATCACACCATCATACGTCTCTATCGAGTTGGCACCCGGTGCAAGGTAAAGCAACAGGAACGCAACGCGATTACCGAGAGCATACGGGTTGTTGCCATAGTTAAATCTCGCAAGCTCTACCCTCGCCACATCTTTCAGGTAAAGCATGCTGCCCTGTGCAGGATTCGAACGGATAATGATGTTCTCAAAATCCTCCTGGCGATTAATGCGGCTGTTCGTTAACACGTTGTACTCGAATGCCTGCACACTGGTTTGAGGATAACCTCCCACCGAGCCGGCCGCAACCTGCAGGTTTTGTTCAGCAAGCGCTGCTACAACCTCTTGCGAGGTCACTCCCATACTCGTTAGCTTATCGGGGTTCAGCCAGATACGCATTCCGAATTCATCGCCCGACATGAAGATATCACCCACACCTTTCACGCGAAGGAGTGCGTCCTTCATATAGAGGTTGGCAAAGTTCCCAAGGAACGTTCCGTCGTGCGTGCCGTTCGGCGACACCACGGCGAGCGCCAGGAATATCGAAGGGTTACGTTTCCTCACCGTTACACCGAGCCTCCTCACCACTTCCGGCAGCGACGGCTCGGCAACACTCACCCTGTTCTGCACATCGAGCGTTGCAATGTTGATGTCGGTACCAATTTCGAACGTCACCGTAACTCCGCTCTGTCCGCTCGCAGTACTGTTGCTCGACATATACGCCATGCCCGGCGTACCGTTCACCTGCGCTTCAATTGCGGTCGTCGTCGTTTGTTCAACAGTCTGCGCATCGGCCCCAATATAGTTGCCCTGTATCTGTACTGTGGGTGGTGTAATGTCGGGATACTGCGCAATGGGCAACGTGCTCATTGCAATCAACCCAACCAGAACGATCACGACCGAAATTACGATCGAGGTTACTGGTCGTTTTATAAATACATCTGATATCATAAAGTATTCTTAAGTCTTCTATTATTTAGCAGGCGCTTCTGCCACAATCGATCCTTCGCGCAAGTTCTGCACACCTTCTACCGCGATCTTGTCACCTTCTTTCAGCCCGGTCTTAACGATCACGTTGTTGCCAACCTGTTTTCCAAGTATCACCCGGGTCTGCGATGCTTTGTTGTCGGCACCGATCACATACACAAAGAACTCACCCAGCATTTCCGTCACGGCCTTGTAAGGAACCACGATCGCCTGCTCGTCCGAAGGCGACTTCACTTTCACCTTTGCACTCATTCCCGGGCGAAGCACGAGATCGCTGTTAGGGAACGTAAGCCTCGCACGAATGCTCCCGGTTTGTGGATCGACTGCGCGGTCTATCACAGATATCTGGCCGGCGCCCGGGTAATCCTGGTCGCTTATCGCCAAATGAAAGATCGAATCTTTCGCACTCGCATTCTGGAGCTTCGAAAAACGGAGGATCTCTTTCTGGTCTATGCTGATATCAGCCGCAATAGGATCGTCGGAAGAGATGCTATTGAGAACGGTCTGACCAGCACTCACCGCTGCGCCTAGTCGCACGTTCGATATACCGATGCGTCCATCAAAGGGCGCGACAATCGTACTGTAGCGCACATTGGTCTGAACATTTTGTACGGATGCTTTCGCTGCCTCAACCTGCTTCACTGCAGCTGCATACGTTGCCTCCGCATAATCAACCTGCTGTTTGGCGATCGCGTCGTTCTTCGCAAGTTCACGGTAGCGCTCTACATCTTTCTTTGCGCGTTCGAGGTTAGCTTCCTGTACCTGCAGGTTTGCGACTGCCTGGTTGTAGTTGGCTTCGTACGACTGCTGATCGATCGAATATAATTTCTGCCCTTTCGAGACCCTGGTCCCTTCCGTAAAATGGATACCCGTTATGTATCCGTTCACCTGCGGTCGCAGTTCTACCTCGTTGATCGACCTGAGGATGGCTGGATACTCGTCAAAATAATTTGCCTGCACGGCCTTCACGCTGAACGTGGTGATCTGCACCGGCGGTGGTGTCGGAGGGCCTCCTGCTGCGCCTGCTTGTCCCTTCCCGCCGCAGCTGGCGAGCGCAAGGATAAGACTGATCAGTAAAAGAAGTTTGGTAATTAAGTTAGCCATATGGTTAGGAGTATTTTTCGTTAGTTGGAATTATTGGTTTCGCCCTTTGCCCGCAAAACGTCCATCTTACTTGCGAGAACAGAGTAAAGAGCATTGAAATAGTTTATTCGTGCAGTTTGCAGATCGGTTTCCGCAACCGTCACATCGAGATAAGCTCGCACGCCGTTACTGTATTGCAGCTGGATCACATCATACACTTCTTTCGCCAGCTCTACATTTTGCTTTAGCGCCTGGTAGGTTGCAAGCGCCGATCGATAAGCTGCAAGCGAACGGGTGTATTCGGTATCGAGATTGTTCTTCAGTTTTTTCAGTTCCCAGTCGACACGATCCAGTGTAAACTTCTGCTCCTGTACACGGAGGTTTCTTTTGAAGCCCTGGAAGATCGGCATCGACAATGTTACCCCGGCGTACACGAACGGGTATGTGGTCTTGTATAGCTCACCAAAATCGTTGTTCTGATAGTTGATGATGTACGACCCGAAAAGGTTTAGTGTCGGTATGTATGCCATCTTATTATACTGAACGTTTGCCTTTTGAAGCTCGCGTGTGATGTAAAGTATCCGGTAGTCGACGTTGCTGTTGTAATTGATATCATTTGCTGTATCGAGAGCCACATCGTTCTCCATTTGGAGGCTGTCGTATCGAATGGTAAGGTTCGCGTCCGGCGGATAACCGATCTGTCCCTTCAGTGCTTCGGTCCTGTATTTGAGTGCTTCCCTGTTACTTTCCAATACGGCGGTCGCGTTGCTCAAAAGTATGGTCGCGCGTTTGAAGTCAGTCTTGTCGGCAATGCCCGCATTGTAGCGGCTCTCTGCATCTTTTAAGCTTCTTCGGAGCCTGATAAGATCTTCTTCACCTATCCGGATCTGTTGCATTGTACGCAGCACATCGTAGAAAGCTTTCGTTGTATTGACCTGCAGATCGAGCTTGCTGCGCGAAGAAGCATTTGCTGCCTGCAACCTCACGTTCGAAGCGGTTTGACTTGCCAGCACCACATCCCTGTTGAAAAGGTTTTGCGTTGCATTCAACTGTGTCGACGACGTGTTGTTCACACCGAGACGAAGTACGCCTTGTGAAGTCACAACCTGTTGTATCTTGAAGTTGTGCTGGTAGTTGGCCAGGAAATTTATTTGCGGGTACCAATCGGCCAGCCTGCCGGCGATCTGCTTATCCACGATCCGCTGATCGAGTTGCGCCTGCTGATAGGCTGGTTGATTCTTTATTGCATATTCTATAAGTTGATCCAGCGATGCGTCTGATAACAACGCTGGTGGCTGATCTTGTGCTGCAAGCATAAACGACAGCAACATGATCGGCAATGCCAGTATGGTTTCTCTTGTAATTCTCCTCACCATGTTAAGATTGATTTAAGTTCAGGGGTTAGTTCCACTTCGGGCATTTCTTCCTGGAAGATCGCCCGATAGATTATTTGCTTTCTGTCTTGCAAAAATTTCCGGTAAGTCTGATCGGTCATTCCATGAATCGATTTCAGGATCGACTTCGCCAGCAGCGGGTAGTTACACATCGACGACAGGTTCACCATAAAGTGTTCGGCGCTGATGGGTCTCAGTTTTCCTTTTTTGATCTCTGCGGCGAGGTCTTCCCGGATCAGGTCGGCCGTCTTTGTCTTGCCGGGCGAACAGAGCATGTCCACACGCTTCGGCGATCTTGCGGTCTCCGAGATAATGAAGTTCTCCAGGTACGGAAACCTCAATCCCTGGTCTACGATTGCATCGATGTAGACCGCGATCTTTTCGCGGAACGTGAGATCGGACGTAAAGATTGCTAACACCCGTTCGCGTTTCCGGCTCACTACTTCTTCCAGGATGACATCCATCAGTTGTTCCCGCGAACGGAAATAATAGTGGATGAGCGCCCTGTTTACCTTCGCCTCGTCGGCAATTTCCTGCGTAGTCGCATCCAGGAAGCCTTTTTGAAAGAAAAGAGATTTCGCCTTTTCCTTGATCAGATCTTCGGTGGCCTGGTCCTTTACCATTGTCATTTTTGTTTAACAAAATTGTTAAACACGCCTGACGCGGGTTAAGGTTCCTATGAAATGTTAATTTTTATTGAATTTTAATCTATCAGGCCCAGGCTCTTCATCAGGAATGTCGCATTCGTGGATGAAGATACCCCTTTGCGAAGTTTATAATCGAAGTGCAGCTCTGCCCCGCGCAACTCACTTTCAAAACAATAATTTGAAAAATGTTGCGGATATTCCTCCTCAAGCTTGCCTATCACAAGGTCGTGGGTCGCAAGTATAGCAAGACAATTATAATCTTTCAACTTCCTGAAGAAAGCCAGCGTTCCCATCCGTTTATCGTCGGAATTCGTGCCACGAAGGATCTCATCGAGTAAAACAATATACGGTTCGCCACTTCCAATCAACTTTACAATGTGTTCCAGTCGTATTAACTCTGCCCTGAAATACGATGCGTTCTCCTCGAGTGAATCGGTGATCCGGATACACGACGCGATCGACATGACAGAACAACTGAACTCACGGGCACAAACAGGCAACCCGTTCATAGCAAGAACGAGGTTCAACCCCACCGTCCGTATAAAAGTACTTTTGCCAGCCATGTTTGAACCAGTCACTATATGCGCCTTCGTTGTTACACCAAGCTCGTAGTCATTCTTAACAGAAATTTCATACGGCAAAAG
>DASRSO010000232.1:0-20569 GCA_035656375.1 Cyclobacteriaceae bacterium
CACCGGCGGAATTATGACCTCGTCTTTTTTGATAATCGAGGATTTGCCGAACGTCCAGTTGTGGCTCACGCCCCGGATCGTCATGCCTATCTGCGAGGGCTGGAGAATAACCCGCTCTTTGTAGTTGGCTGCGATCTGTAAAGTTGCCCCGCCCGTTACCGTCACCACGACATTATTATCAGGCGAAGCCACCTGTTTTTGGGCACAGGCGGGGACGCCCAGGAGCAGAAGAAAAACGGCCAGATATCTCATCGAGGATAAATATAACCCTTGGTAAATTTTTTGCTTAACGGGATTTCAATCGTCTCGAAAAAACAAGGCGTTTACCCATTTTCTGACATTATGAACAAAGAATTGCTGCTCTTTTTGATCGACGACGATCTTGACGACCAGGAAATTTTTTCCATAACAGTTGGGAAAATTTCTCCCCACTTTCAATGCGTATTCGCCGACGATGGCGTCTTTGGCATCGAACGTCTGGAGCAGGGCCTTCGCCCGGATATGATCCTTATCGACATCAACATGCCGCGCATGAATGGCGTCGATTGCCTGACGAAAATCCGGAAAATACCGGCCTTGTCGAACATCACTACCTATATGTATTCGACGTATGCCGACCTCAAGATCATTGAAAGGTGTGTGGCGATCGGGGCGAACGGATTTATCAAAAAAGAGCCGGACCCCGAAGTACTTCAACAGAAACTCGCCTACATACTATCACAGTTAACCCTCGACAAATGACGACAAAGGCAAAAACAAAAAGGCGGAGGAAGAGAACCGCCGTTGTACTTGGTGATAGCGAGATGTCGGGGCGCATCCGTGACTTCAAATGGGAAGAAACACCTGTCGGAAAGCCATTGGTGTGGACGCCAAGTTTGAAGAACACCATCAGCCTTATGATGGTTAACCAGTTCCCCATGCTTTTATGGTGGGGCAAAGAATACATCCAGTTTTACAACGATGCATATATCCCGGTTCTTGGCACTAAACATCCATGGGGACTTGGCAAGCCAGTGAGTGTTTGCTGGAACGAGATCTGGCATGTACTGCAGCCGCTGATCGACACACCCTACAATGGTGGTCCCGCTACGTGGATGGATGACATCCTTTTGAAATTGAACCGGAACAATTTCGTTGAAGAAACCCACTTCACAATTGCATACAGTCCCGTACCCGATCCGAAGGCGCGTGGGAAGATCGGCGGAGTGCTGGCGACGGTGAAAGAAACAACTGGCGAGATCATCAGTAAACGCCAGATGGAAACGCTGGCGAAGCTGGGCAAAACTCTTTCGACCACGCTCTCGGCAGACGATGTCTTCCTGCAAGCGGCTACGGCCTTACGGGATAATCCATTCGATATACCGTTTGGATTTATTCACAGGATAACGGATGAGGGTGTATTGCTGGAAACGACTATTGGCTTCGAAGGAGAACGAAACGATATCCAGTGCCCGGACGAGACGTGGACGGAGTTTTCGAAAGCGCTTAAAACCAATTCGATAACTCACTTCCGGAACGAAGGGCGGTGGGAAAACCTTCCAATGGGCGCATGGGATATTGCAACCGAATCGATGATCCACATTCCTATCACCGAGGGCAATAAAACCTCCGCGGTCATTACTCTTGGTCTGAATCCTTATCGCAAGTTCGATGAGTCGTACCTGAATTTCATACAGGTGGTGGCCGACCAGGTTACACTAGGTGTGAACAAAGCGAAAGCGTATGACGACGAACGCAAGCGTGCCCATCTTCTTGAAGAGATCGATCGCGCGAAGACGATCTTCTTTTCAAACGTAAGTCATGAGTTTCGTACGCCACTAACGCTGATCCTCGGCACGATGGAAGAAGCACTGAAAGAACCTCGCATTGTTCCGGCGAATGTCGAGCGATTGACCATTGCGCATAAAAACGCCATGAGGTTGCTGAAGCTCGTCAATACACTCCTGGATTTCAGTAAAATTGAGAGCGGCCGCCAAAAAGCCAGGTACGCGGAGACAGACGTTGTCGCACTTACCATCAACCTGGTCAGCAACTTCCGTTCGTTGCTCGAGCGGGCCGACCTCGGCTTGTTAGTATCTACCGATACGGCAATACCATCGCTTTACGTGGATGCGGAAATGTGGGAGAAGATCGTTTTCAATCTTCTGTCGAACGCTTTTAAATATACTTTAAAGGGAAACATAAGCCTCAGGCTGTTTGCACATAGTAATCACGTTGTGCTGCAAGTTGAGGATACCGGCATTGGAATTCCTGCGCAAGAGCTGCCGCATATGTTCGAACGATTTCATCGCGTCGAAAATGCAATGGGTCGCTCGTATGAAGGAACTGGCATTGGCCTTTCATTGACCAAAGAGCTCGTTAAGCTTCAAGGGGGTGATATATATGTTGAAAGTACAGAAGGCAAGGGCACGACGTTTACTGTTACGATACCTATCGGTAAAGACCACCTTCCGGCAGAGCAGATCATTTCGAGCAGCGATCGATACGGCCAACTGGTGACGGATTCTTACATCAAAGATGCGATCTCAATCCTGGAGTCGACCTCGGATGACGACACTGAGCCAAGACCTAAAAGCGCCAACGCTCCATCGATATTGATCGTCGACGACAACAGCGACATGCGGAAGCACATACGGTCGCTACTGGAGAAAGAGTTTAATGTTTTTACGGCTCCGAATGGACTTGAGGCACTGCGTGTTATTCGGGAGGAGGATCCCGACCTCGTTATCTCGGATGTGATGATGCCCGTTATGGATGGCATCCAGCTTTTGAAGACTGTAAAGTCAGACCCTGCCACGTCCAACGTGCCCGTGATATTGCTTACCGCACGTGCCGGCGAAGAGTCAAGGATTGACGGGTATGACACAGGTGCCGACGACTACCTGGTGAAGCCCTTTGCCGCCAACGAGCTGCTGTCGCGTATTAAAGCACAGCTGAAAATCACGAAGAAAAGAGAAGTACGCGAGCGCGAACTGGAACAGAAGGTCGCCGAGCGTACCGGCGAACTCAAACAAAAGAATACAGAGCTCGAAGAGACAAACAAGGAACTGGAGTCCTTCAATTACGTGGCCAGTCACGACCTGCAAGAGCCGTTGCGGAAGATCCAGACGTTCACTCACATGATCGCCAACGATGCAAACAAGGAAGAGGCGGTTAAAAAGTACCTCGCCAAGATCCAGACTTCAGCGCAACGAATGTCGGAACTGATCAACAGTATACTCGTCTACGCCCGGCTTCCGCAGAGTACGGAAGACTTCGAGCTGACGGACCTGAACGCAACCCTTGAAAACGTGAAGAACGACTTCGAGCTGATCATCACCGACCGGCACGCTGTTATCGATAGCGACAAGTTGCCTGTCATCAAGGCAACACCGCTCGGAATGCATCAGCTCTTCTCGAACCTGATCAGTAACGCGCTTAAGTTTAATGATAAGAACCCGGTAATTAAAATTGAGTCCACTCTTGTGGATGCACCCGGGTTTGCCGACAAGGGTGTGACGTCGAAGTTTCATAAGTTGACGTTTACCGATAACGGCATTGGTTTTAAGAGGGAATATCGCGACCAGATCTTCAAGCTCTTTCAGCGACTTAATACCCGTTCGAAATACGAAGGCACTGGCGTGGGATTGAGTATCGTCGCCAAGATCGTGAGCAGGCACAGAGGCTACATCTCCGCCGATTCTGTCGTCGGCGAAGGGTCGACGTTTACAGTGTGGCTACCCGCGATTCCCGTAGTTTAATGGGATGATTGTGCAATCCGTCGGTGAACGTTGGTGAGATGAACAATTCCACTTAAGTTCATCTTATGAAAATCACCCGCCGTAAATTTTTAGAGAACAGTGCACTATCTGCTGCCGGGCTACTCCTGTTGCCATCGCAGATTAAAACAAGTGCCCCCAACGATGTTGTGATGACCGTGAATGGTCCGCTGGATGCCGGCAAGATGGGGTTTACCCTCACGCACGAACACATACTCGTCGATTTCATTGGCGCCGATAAAGTGAGTAAGGATCGGTATAACATCGAGGATGTGATCAAAGTCGCGTTGCCGAAATTAAAGGATCTGAAGAACTCCGGGTGTGCGACGATTTTCTGTGCAGAACCGGCATACCTCGGTCGCGATCCAAAAGTTCTCAAACAACTGTCGGACGAAAGTGGTCTTAATATTCTCACTAACACAGGTTACTATGGCGCAGTGCAGGAGAAATACCTGCCCGCGCATGCACATACAGAAACTGCGGAACAGCTCGCGGCGCGTTGGATAGCTGAGTTCAAAAATGGTATTGAAGGCACTGGCATCAAACCCGGTTTCATCAAGACAAGTACCGACACCGCGCCTCTCACGAAAGCACAACAAAAAATATTACGGGCCGCTGCACTTACACACCTCGAGACCGGCCTCACGATGCTCGTTCACACCGGCAATGGTGCAGCAGCAAAAGAACAACTTGCAATTCTCAAAGAAGTCGGCGTCGACCCGTCTGCCCGTGTGTGGACCCACGCACAAAACGAAAAAGACGAGAAACAATATGTCGAGGCCGCCAGGCAAAACTGCTGGGTTGCTTTCGACGGTATAAGCCCAACCACAATAGACGAGAATCTGAGACGTGTTCAATTAATGAAGTCTGAGAACCTTCTCGATCACGTATTGCTCTCGCACGACTCCGGCTGGTACAATATAGGAGAGCCAGGCGGCGGGAACTATCGTCCCTATACTTGTATTGCGACACAGTTTATTCCGAAGCTGAAGGAAAACGGGTTTACACAGAAAGAGATCGACCAGTTGTTCAAAGTCAATCCTCAAAAGGCATTTGCCATCAAAATAAAAAAGAGATAGACACCTGTCCGGATCGGGCGATCGAAGTTGTCTTCTTAAAAAGATCGCCCATGAAAACCCTGAAATTTCTTACGTTGGCCATATGCCTTTCGGTGTGCACGTCTTTCTGCTTCGGCCAGTCTCCATCTCACGAAAAGATCATTAAAGACTACTTTTCTGGTTGGGTCAAGAAAGACTGGAACATCGTTGCTTCGCAACTTGCCGACGGTTTCACGTTTACCAGCGCAGCCCCCGACGATCATATCTCCACCGAAAAATTCAAGGAGAAGTGTTGGGTCCAGGCGCAATACATCAAGCGGTTCGATTTTGTGAAGATCGTTGGCGACCCGAAAGAGGCGTTTGCCATCGTACACGTGATCACCAACGACGATCGTGTGATCCGCAACATCGAATACTTCAACTTCGAGAACGGCAAGATCAAGTCGATCGAGGTCTTCTTTGGCAAAACTACCGCGGGGTTTCCCACCAATGGGCAGTAGTGAAGCAGTGTTTTCGCAGTGTTTTCGTTGTAATTTGAGTTATGATGAAACTCTGCAATTTCTTCCTGCTCGTTGTGATCGCTTTTTTTGCTTCGTGCAACAAAGATGGTGATCCAAAAATTTCGCCGTGCCTGATGCTTTCACAGGCTTCAAGTGCAAGCGGTCTGACGCAGACTTTTAACTACGACGGGGAGACCATAACGTCGATGACAACATCGAACGGGTCGTCGAGCACGGTAACCGCTTTTGTTTACGAATCTGGCAAGCTTACAAAGTTTACAGTCGATGGCGCACCCTATGTCGTCTTTACCTACACCGGCGACAACATTACTAAACAAGAAGTACTTTCATCCAACGGAGTTACGAGTGGCATTACTGAATATGAGTACTCGGGCGGTAACCTTGTGAAGATCCAGCAATACAGTAGTGTAAATGGGAGTTGGCAGAAATCGGATTACACGACACTGGAATATTACGACAACAGCGATAATATTCTGCGTGTGAAACGATACGCGGGTTCGTCCTCTCCGATTTCAGTATTGGATTATACCATGTATGGTGCTAATAATGCCCCGTATAGTGCTTTCCCGCCAGCGGTACTTAAATACGCGAAGTTGGGCGGCACCCCCATCGGCCTCAATATCCTGAAGATAACAAGCGCCAACGGCACCGAGACAAACTATACCTACGAGTTCAACGAGAAAGGTTATCCGACCAAACAAACGGCTACAGGTTCGAGCGGCGCTACGGTTGTTCAGACATATTCCTACAAATGCAATTGATCTATTCTGATCTCAATGAGGTAGCGGGGTTTGCCAGCGCTGCACGCACCGACTGATACAACACAGTGGCCATTGCCACGAATGTTGTCAGGCCTATAGCAATTGCAAACACGTGCCACCCGACAGTTGTTTTGTACGCAAATCCCTCCAGCCATTGGTTCATGAAATACCATGCTGCCGGCGCGGCTACCAGGAATGCGATTGCTATAAGCTTCACAAAACCTTTCGAGAACAGGATGACAATGCTTGCCACCGAAGCTCCGAACACTTTCCGCACGCCGACTTCTTTTACTTTTTGATGGGTGAGAAATGATACGAGGCCCAGCAATCCCAGGCAACTGATGAAAATTGCGAGAGCGGTGAAGATCCGGATGAGCGTGTATGACCGCTGTTCCTCGGCATACAGGCTTTCGAGGTGGTCGTCGAGGAACTTGTAGTTCATAACATAATCGGGATATACCGCGTTGTATGCAGTTTCTATATTCCTTACGAGATCGCTTACGTTTCCGCTAAACCTGATGCCTGCGTCGTAAGTAAAATGCGGGAACATGACCATCACTGTGGGCTTTACATTTTCATGAAGGGATGCCGTATGAAAATCTTTCACTACGCCGACCACTTCCGCATTGATGGCATTCAGACCAGTAGTGATCTTCTTTCCCAGCATTTCTTCGGCACTGAAGCCGAGACTGTTCGCCAGGGCTTCGTTTACCACGTACACATAAGGTTTCTTATCGACGTCGATAGCTGTGTCTTTCGACACCAGGTCTTCCGTTTCATTGAACCAACGACCCGCGGCCATTTCGAGCCCGTAAGTTTTGAAATAATTAACGTCAACAGGTTTTAGCTGTGTTTCATAACGATCCTGTGTGCTTTGGCCTGTGAGAAAATAGCTTGTGGTAAAATTGTTATCCGATGTAGGAGAGCCGAACGACATGGAGACACTCTCGACCCCCGCAATACTTTGCAGGCGCGTGTAGAATGCTTCTCTCTTCGAATGATTGTTCTCGGGCAGCTCAACATTTACCACGGCACTGTGTGTAAACCCCAATGGCGCCGAACGAAAGAACTGCATCTGGTCCGACACCACCAGCGTTCCAATGATGAGCATCTGGGCAACGAGAAATTGAAATACAACGAGATATTTTCTTGCAGCACTCGCAGTCGATCCCATCGCCGACAAATTGCCCTTCAACACAACTGCCGGGTTGAATCTTGAAAGTATCCATGCCGGGTAGGCTCCCGACAACAACGCCGTAAGGCATGTCAATAGCACCAGGTATGGCCAGAAGACCGGGTCATTGAACGAGAGCGAAAGTGGTCGTGAAAGGAACATGCTCACGATCGGCGTAAATACTTCGACTTCGACCAATGCAATCAGCATGGAAACGATCGTGATGATGAATGCTTCAGTCATAAACTGGCGAGACAGTTGCTGACGGCTTGCACCCAATGTTTTTCTTACACCGATCTCCCTGGCTTTGCGTACTGCCAGCGCCGTGCTGATATTTATAAAATTCACGCATGCGATCGCCAGCAGGAAACAGCCGAGCAGCACCAGCACATAGAGATTAGATTTGCTGATCCCACCAATGTTTGCGTGGCTCTTTTCGTAAATCCCGCTGAAGTGTATATCCGACAACGGCTGCAGAAAATATTCGCGCTCTTTCGAATCGTCGGATGAGTAATATTTTTTGACGAAGTCGTGGAACCTCCGCTCGATCGATTCCTCGGTGATATTCGGGGGAAGCACAACATATGTGTATCCCGACATCTCCATGCCCCACGCATCCAGCGGGAACCCGATGAAGTCTGCTGTGAGCGACGGCATTGAAGCAATAAGATCGAAACGGATGTGCGATGATGGAGGAGGATCCTGGATAATGCCGGCTACTTCGAGCTCCATCGTAGTGTTGAGCTTGATCGTCCTGCCGGAGTTCGGTTTCAGGATTTTTTCGGCAAGCGATTTTGTAAGAAATACTTTTCCGGGTTGACCAAGATCTTTATTCGGATCGCCTTCGAGAACTTTGAAATCAAAAACACGAAAGAAGAGACTGTCGGCAAAAAGGATGTATTCTACGTTTTGCTTTTCAGCACCGATTGTCACCTGCACTTCACTTTGATGATGGAACGAAGTAGCCAGGGGCACATCGGAAAAATCCTGGTGCCATGCCCTGTTGAATGGATACGGAGTCACCGCGGAATACTCGACCCCCGAAGCCATAGTATTGGTGTGAACAACCCGGTAGATCTCATTATACTTCGAATGGAATTTGTCGTAAGAAAGCTCACTTCGCACGATCATGAACACCACGATGCACGACGCAATGCCTACACTCAGCCCAAGAATATTGATAACGGTGTGGTTGATGTTGCGTACGAAGTGGCGGAGCGTAACGAGAAGTATGTTCTGAAGCATGAGCGTGAGTTTTGTTAGTACCTGACAAAAAGCAATCCATCTGCTTATGGATCTAAAGTACAACGTTTCCAGCGATTCGCGTTCGAAATTGATGGTCAGTGTCCGAAACCGGGCAAAACGTATTATTGATTGAACTTCCTTTTATCGCGTTCGTCTTTCCCGGATATCTTATCGATCCACGAGGCAACTTTATGTTCGGAGCCCGACATGGCAACATATAATTTTGTTACCAGGAATATTATCGAGAACGCTATGAATGCATAATCATAATCCCACCACCTCCCAAACACAATTGTATAAGCCAGCGGCAGGAATAACAGGCCAACCCAACTGATCCAGCGTTTCGACGCGAGTATGGCATAGGTTAACGATACCGCTGCCACAAACATGAAAAGATATACGAACCACAGTAGTATAGTTGCAATCCATTCCATCAGCCTCGTGATTTGAATTGAAGATATTGCGCGAGGCTTAATAGATTAGCTGACATGGTTCAGGGCGCCCGTGAATCTTGGACTTGCCAGCTATTTTACCAAAAAAAGCGTGACGGTAAAAGATCATTTATACTGTTATGCAGGTGGGAGATGGAGACTTCATAAAATGATATAAATTGTAGCAACAGTAATTTATGGCTTACGACACTCACCTGGCAGACCGTATCCGTGCACGGCTGGCTGAGGTTCCGAAGATCCGCGTGAAAGAAAAGGAAATGTTCAGGGGCATCGTCTTCATGGTGAACGGAAAGATGTGCGTGAACGTAAGCGGGGAAAACCTCATGTGCCGCATAGATCCTGAACGCATAGACGAAGTATCGCAGAAGAAGGGCTTTATGCCGATGATCATGCGGGGAAAGCAAATGAATGGCTACTGCTACGTTAGCCCGGAAGGCTTCAAGTCGAAAAAGGATTTTGAATTTTGGATAAGCCTGTGCCTGGAGTTCAACCCGAAGGCAAAAGCATCGAAAAAGAGTAACAGGCATCTTTAGATAACCTGGCCTCATTCTTCGAAACGATTATCCAGGAAATATCACTCGCCGTTTTGTAACAACTCGGGTGGTGGTCCCATAGGATTTTTCCCGATCATTATTTTCAACGCAAGTATTGCAGCATCGAGCTCTTGTTGCTGCCATTTAAGGAGCGGAGCATTTTCATCAAGCGATCTCCCGGAGCCGACCTGGTTATCGGCTATAAATATTCTTTCACCGTCAACGATGGCAAACAAGTCTACGTAACGAATGTCGTCGTAGTGACCGAAGCCGCTTACAAAATGAGTTTCGGATGTGAAGTCTGAGATCTTTTCGAACGGGATCTCTGTTTTCGAGGCGACCATCATCCACTCGTGCTTATAGACAGTCATCACTTTCTTGTCGCGATCGAATATCGTAAGCACTGGAGGAATGAAAAACGATTGGATCAGGATAAGGATCGCCACGGCGCCGAAGGCATACCAGAAATAGTCCAGCAGTTTTTTTGTAAAGGGTATTATGAACAACACGATAGCGATAATCACCATGCATGCAGTCGGCAGGATCATGAGTACAAAGAATCTTGCTGTTACTCCGACGTCATCTGTGAATTCGCTTGTAACTCCTTCGCTGGCGAGGAATGCGTCGGTGGGAGCGAGGTAATAATTTTCGAAAGGGATTAATGGATTGGTATAAATGTCGTGTGGATACTTCGACTCGAAAAACTTTGTTACTCCGTAGTCGATCGCCAGGATAACGGCAACGCCGATTGCAACACGGATCAACAGGGGTGCACAGCCACCTTTGTCCTTGGCTGCAGGTTTGGGGGATTCCATTTCACCAAAGTAGCGTGTACGGCAAAACCGCACCATCCGTGCTGGTGGGTATATTTGGGTAAACCAAATCCCGATGATCCCCGAGCATAAAAAGCACACCCTTAACAGCATTGTGAAAGATCTGGGCACGATCGACGGCATGGTCGCGGTCGTACTCGGTGGTTCGTATTGCATTGGGATGGCAAACGAGAATTCCGACCTCGACATCGGGCTGTATTACCGGGAAGGCTCGCCATTTGATATCGATGCCGTGAGGACCGTCGTCAGGAAGTACAGCATCGAGGAATCGCCCACCGTAACGGATTTCTATCAGTGGGGTCGCTGGGTGAATGGCGGGGCGTGGATCAATACTGCCGTGGGCGAGGTGGATTTCCTGTATAAGAATGTAGACCAGATCCGGACGGTAATCGAAAAAGCAAAGAATGGAGTTTGGGAGAACGACTATGCGCAACAGCCGCCGTTCGGTTTCTCGTCGGTCATATTTTTAGCGGAAACTCATTATTGCATGCCGTTGTACGATCCGAACGGGGTTATTGACGATCTGAAAGACCAGGTGAAAACATACCCCCATCGTTTGAAACAGTCGGTTGTTCAGCAATCGTTGTGGTCGGCGGAGTTTACCCTTTGGCAGGCCGACAAGTTTGCGAAGAAGCGTGATGTTTACAATGCGGCGGGCTGTTTTACGCGGGCTACGAAAAATATCGTGGACGCGATATTCGCGTTGAATGAGCAATATCCCATCGGCGACAAGTATGCGGTCCAGATGGCGGAACGGATGCCGTCATGTCCTGGACAACTTTCACAACAAATTGAAGACGTATTGAGTTTAAGGAAGGAGACGCTGGCAACGAACGCGCAGCGCCTCAGGTCTTTGTTTGAGGAGGTCGTCGCCCTGGCAGGTAAGCTTTATTCACCTTATTTCCAGTTATGATCCGTCAATTTCTAAAAATCACATTTCGCCAATTCAAGTCCCAACCGGTAATCAACGCGTTGAGCATGTTTGGCATTTCCATCGGCCTCGCCGGCGTAATCGTCCTGGCAATCATAGTTCGGGCTGAATATTCGTTCGACCGGTTTCATGCCGACGCCGATAAAATATTCCGGCTTCAAACTGTTTTCGTTATCGACGGACAAGAGACTCGTTTCGCAATCACCGACGCGTTCCTGGACGTGATCATGGAAAACGATGTCCCGAATATAGAAGCGTCGACAGCGTTCTACCGGTCGGGGCCGATAGTCCTGAGAGTCGGCGACAAGATCTTCTCGGAACCGGGTGGCCTGGCGGTTGACAAGGATTTTCTGTCGGTATTCAGTTTTAAAACTATTGCAGGTAAAAAAAGCCTGAGCGAGCCAAATGAAATTGCCCTAACAGAAAGTTTAGCGATCAAGCTCTTCGGAACAACCGACGTGGTAGGCCGTATCGTGGACTACGACCAGGGTGGAGGAGTGAAACAGCCCATGAAGGTTGTTCTTGTAATGGAGGATACACCGATAAACTCGACTATTCAATTCGACTTTTTGTTTTCCGGTTCTACATGGGGAGAGTGGTGGAGTAAAATGTTCCGCCAGGGTTCCGAAAGCAATGCACACCATGTTTATTTCAAACTACAGAACGAGGAGCCACTTCAAACGCTTCAGTCGAAACTGGATACCGCGTTTGATTTCACCAAGATGAAGTCGCCCACCTACGCCTATTTTACCCCTGTTCAACCATTGACCGATATTCATTTCAATTCGCCCAACCAGTTCGAGCTCAGGCCGGCAACAAGCCTCGATGCATTCAGGATCTACGTGGTGTTGATCATAAGCATTCTTGTTATCGTTGTTCTGAATGCAGCGAACATGAACAGTGCGCGACTGGTAAAACGGGTGAAGGGCATTGGTGTGTCGAAAGTTTTTGGGGCAACACGACGAAACATATTCGTGAACTGTATGGCCGATCTGGCTGTACAGAATCTTATTACTTTTTCGATAGCGGCAATACTTGCTACAGCTGTAATTTACACGCTCGACTTGTCGGTGTTTCTGATTGACAAATCGGCACCGATCCTATTTATCGCTTCGTGGTATTTCGTTGCACTTTATCTTGGCTACTCGATACTCACCAGTATTTACCCGATCTGGAGAGTTAATGCATACCGGATTCAGCGATCTATTGCAGGCAAGGTCGACACAGGTACTTCGAAGTATTTCGGACCACGTTATGTTCTCGTAACGCTGCAGGTGATCGCGGCATCGACAATGGTCGTGTTCTCGATAACCATCGCACGGCAAATACGACACATCCGGGCGACTGACCTGGGGTACACAAAGGAGAACCTGATCGAGTTCAAAATACCGGGCAACGCATCGTTTGGCGAAATCAGCCGGTTCAAATACTTGCTCGAACAATCGACGACGTTCAGTTCAGTGGGAAGTTCCTTTGGCGAACTCCTTGGTCCGCATGGTATGGGCACCACAAGGTTCAAGAATCCCGGCGAGGAAGGTTTCATGGCGGCAATGAGTTGGGTCGATCACGATTACATAAAGACGATGGACATGACGATCGTAGAAGGTCGCGGCTTCTCGGATAATTTCAAAAAAGACAGCCTTACGGTTGTAATTAACGAGGCCGCGCGACACACTGCCAGTCTGAATGTCGGCGATGAATTACTTTTTTACCCGAACTGGTACAAAGTTATTGGCGTCGTGAAGGACTTTAACTATCGCGGGTTCGATAAGGTGATAAGCCCTGCCGTATTTTTCCTGACACCTTACACGGCGAATGTTGTCATGGCCCGGTATGGAAAGGACGATGATATTGAAGCGTTAAGTCGGGCGAAGGCTGCGTGGCAACAGAGCTTCGGAAACTCAGAGATCAGTTACAGGTTCTTTGAAGATAAGTTCAATGACCTGGTGAACAAGGAACTTCAAACGGCCTACGTAGCGATATTCTTTTCGATCGTGACATTGTGTATTGCATGTATTGGAGTGTTGGGCCTAACGGCATACATCGTGGTTAACTATTCCAAGACTATCGCGATCCGTAAAATAATGGGAGCAACGACAGGAGATATCCTAACATTGTTTGGGAAGCGGTTCCTTATCATTACAATCGTTGGTTCTATAGTGGCTGTGCCAATAGTTATCGAGCTCGCGAACTACTGGCTGAGCCATTTCATCTACAAGACACCATTGGTGTTCACTGATTTCCTGTTGACGTTTGTGCTGATTGCGATGTTGGTGGTGGTTGTTATTTCGAGGCAGGTCCTTCAATCGTCGTCGGCAAACCCGGCGGATGCTATAAGGGAAGAGTAGTATCAGGTTCCATTTTAAACAACGTTAAGAACAAGTGCCTCAGCGGTTTTTGAAAAAGTAAAACGGTTAGCGGCGTTGTGGCAGCCACCTCCGAAAGTGTAAAATCGGAATTGCCGAAATAGAACTTTACTATCACTCCCAGCGAAAGACCGATACAATACAGGTAGATCTTTAGCTTGCGTAGCATCATGTAATCAAAGACGAACCAAAGGCCGGCTATTATATTTGTCAATAGAAGCAGACCGAAGAAGAACTCCTCGTCTCCTGCATATAGTCCAAACAGGCATATTACTTCAACAACCAGGGTAATAGTTGCCACGATGTAAAAGCTGCGCAGCTCCGGACTTCTCCTTTTGTTTTTTGGCTTAACCTTTTGTTTTCGGGGTGACAGGGCGTTGAAATTTTATTCCCAGATCTGCAACGCAGGCATTGCAACTTTCAACTCATCGACCTGGGCTTTAGGGATTTGATTGTTGCCCACGGAAAGGTACAAGAGCCTCGTCAGACGCTTTATCTCGGCTGTCGGAAGAGCTGTAAGCTGGTTACCGTTCAGTTCAAGTGTTCGCAGGAAGCTCATGTCGCCAATAGTTGAGGGGATCTCGGTAATTTTATTTTTGTCGGCTACAAGTGAAGAAACCTTTTTCAGGTTCCCGATGCTCGACGGTAAACTCAGTATGGCGTTGCCATTCAGTGCAAGGAATTCAAGATCCGTAAGTTGACCGATCTCTGCCGGGACAGTTTCCAGTGCAGATTCAATTACAGACAACCGTTTTAGTTTGGATAACTGCCCGATCGAAGATGGCAGTGTTTTTACTTTCGATTTCGAAATAGTAAGTTCCTCGAGTGACGACAATCCTCCAATGGATCCTGGAACTGCTTCCAGGCCACTCTCAAATAACGACAAAACCCTGAGGCTCTTCAGTTCTCCCAAACGCGACGGAAGGGTAATGCCGACATTATTCGAAAGGTATATGTTTTCAAGAGCCACACATGGCACAAGCTCATTACCAATAGTTAGGGGAGCCCTGTGAAAACTCAGGCGGATCGTCTTTAATTTCGTTAACGTTCCGATGTCACCCGGCATATTGCTTGCATTGGATCCGGAGATCTCTACGGTCTCGACATTCGTTAGCCCGCCAATTTTTGGGAACTTGCTGGTAACATACATTCCCAACTGAACTACACCAGGCAGCAGGGGAAGAGCATCGGGCAAGTCGATCGTTCCCTGGAGACTGAGCTTTTCCAGGGATGGAAAAAGAGTCAGTGATTCAAACAGGCTCGCGGGACATCTTCCGACATAGACCGTTTTAAGTTTTGAAGCGTTACGGAATGTTTCGGGGAATTTCGTTATAGAGCTCTCTCCAATACTTAGAAACACTAACGATGGCAGGTTGCCGTACGATGCAGGAAGCTCTGTAACGTTTGGAGAGGTATTGATTACCAGGTATGCAAGCTTGGGCAGTTTTCCCAGGCTCGCCGGCAGCGAGTCGGCACTGTCAATAACCACGCTGTAAACTTCACTCAAATCCTCGACGAACCCGTCGGTAATCACAGGCGTACTGCGAAACTTTATCGACCTGATGTTGCCATCCACACTGCGCTCAATCACCTCATAGTTAGCGTACTCAATCCTGGCAGCCGGCCCGGGATCGGGTTCGTTACAAGCGGAAAGGCCCGAAAGCATTAACAGCAGCAATACCAGGGAGCGATTCATGAAATGAAGTTAAGGAATTTTGGCATTCAATTTGGCTTGGATTTTCCACGCAAACGTCAATGGAATCACGCATTTCAAACCTGGATATCATCGCAAAAACTCTCGTCGATCGGGAAGAAACAATCGCTATCGCGGAGAGCGTTACTGCCGGAAACCTGCAGGCAGCATTCTCCCTGGCAAAGAACGCGACGGAGTTTTATCATGGAGGCATTACGGTCTATAACACCGCACAGAAGGCACGGCATCTTCACGTCGATCCGATAGCTGCAGATCGAACCAACTGTGTTTCTGAAAGTGTTTCAACCACAATGGCTCGCGAAGTGTGCAGTTTATTTTCCAGTAATTGGGGAATAGCGATAACAGGGTACGCCGCGCCGGTGCCTGAGTGGAACGTGAGAAATACTTTATTCGCCTGGTATGCAATCGCATTGAATGGCCAGGTGTTGATGTCGAAGAAGATAGAAGTCGGCAAAATGCCGATGGATAAAGTTCAGAAATATTTCACGCGCACCGTCCTGAAAGATTTTGCGAAGTTTCTGTCTACCGCGCGTTACTCTTAGGGAACAATGCCCTGTCGGGTGTCTTGTTCAACTCTGCCAGCACTTTTTTGATTATCCTCGATCTCGTATCGGCTGCTTTCTTTGGGTTCACGAGGTAGGTCACCGAAGCCTCCACCCACGTGTTCGTATTTATTCGAAAGGCAACGAATGGATACTCTTTTACATCGACCTGGCTTACTGGTGTATGAGCCATATAGTTCTTCAGGTTCTCGATCTTTTCGTCGGCATCCTGTTCGAGCTCTGCTTTAGTTACTTTTTTGATTACCTCCTCGATCAGTTTAAGGTCGCTTTCATACGCAAAATGAAACGGGATCTCATTCCATAAATATGGGAACGTGGTCCATGAATAATTGAACACTGCCGACTGTAACACGAGGCTGTTTGGAAACCGGATGAGCCGTCCGCTCGGAAGATCGTTCGTGAGATAGTCGCCACCGAATTCCCAAAGTGTTGTATCGAGATAGCTGATCTCGACCACGTCTCCTTTAAAGGTATCGATTTGAATTCTATCACCTACGTGATACGGTGTTCGGATCACGATGTATAGCCACCCGATAAGCGATGTGATAGGTGTTTGCAAAGCGAAGCCCACGAGCAACGAAATAAGCCCCAACGATACTGCGGCTGTGTACCAGTTTTCGAACAGCAACGAAACGCCGACGAGGAGGATTATGGCCACCGCGATAAAGCGGACCAGCCGGATTAGATTGTATCGCGTTGCCGGCGAAGGATTACTCCCGATCATCGCATGTTCGATGATGCGTGAGATAGACAGGATCGCGAACGATATGGTGGTCCACAACGTAATCTTCTTCAAATGTTTTAGATACTCGCCGAAGAATGAAAAGATATTCAGACCAAGAATAATGTATGCGGCAAGGAACGCCAACGCGAGCGTGGCGAATGTCCAGATCCAGAACCGTGGCTGCTGCCGGCGGGCCGAGACCTCTTCCTTCAGTTTTTAAGGATTGAGAATGTTCACGCAGCGGGCAACCCAAAAAGTATGCCCGCATTCCCCGCAGAGGCCACCAGTTGCTTAAGACTCTTTTACGCCTTTGATCCATAATCATAATCTCAGCCGACTTCATAACCAGGTTTGCTGGCATGCAATTGCAATCAACAACGAAGAAAAAATTCCCCATGCACCGACGACCCGCCGAACTGATCGACTTATAACCGTTTTCGAAACAAGTATTACAGACCCGGTACGTATGGTTTCGGATCTACGGCTTTGCCATTCCTGATCACTTCGTAATGAAGGTGTGGACCTGTCGACTTTCCTGTAGACCCCACGAAGCCGATCGACTCGCCGGCCTTCACTACATCACCAGCCTTTACCGTATAATTCTTCATATGAGAATATGACGTTGTAAAAATATCGTCGTGCTTGATCACCACGAAGTTCCCGCGTCCATCGTCGAAATAACTCTCCACCACTGTCCCGTTCGCAGCCGCGAACACCGGCTCACCTTCGGCAATCCGAAAGTCGATACCTGTGTGCGTCTGGTTCTCGCCCGTGTTTGGGTTTGTGCGCGCTCCATACTCCGCAGCAATTCTCGCTTTATCCATTTTCACTGGAGCTACCGATGGCACGCCCTGGTACCTGTTTGTGAATGCCGCAAGTATTACACACAACACCGGCATCAGCACCACGTACATGCTTTTCAGCTTCATGGGAGTTTTGTCTTTAGTGATCATCATAATCCTGTGTTTTATTGGTTGTGAATGGAACTGGCTGCCGAGCGCCAGGGTATGTTCCTTGATTTGGTTTAAAAGACATTTTAAATATTCTTCGACGTCAACGCCGTTTTCTACGGTAGCCGCGTCTGCGAGAAATTCATGCTGGAGTTTCATCGATCTCCTGTAGAGATAAACAGCAGGATTGAACCACAGGACCACGCAGGTAAGTTCAATCAACACCAGGTCGATCCAGTGCCGTTGCACGACGTGGGTCTTTTCGTGTGCAAAGATTATTGGATTCAGTTCCTGTTTAGGAAGAAAAACGGTGTTGAAAAATGTGAAGGCGTGAGGTTGACCCGTGCTGATCACTTGAATGCCATCTCGAATTTCCATTTCATGGCCGGCCATATATCGAACGTGCCTGGCGATCATATAAATCAAACGGATCAACAAAATGCCAGTTCCGATAAAGTACACCACGACCCATGAGAAATTATCTTCACCGGTTTCAGTGGTTTCTGCGATAGCTGATCCACCCGCACCCGACATCACGTGTGGAAAATTGAAGCCCTCCAACGCAACAGGCGTCGGGATCGTGATCGTCGGGATAATGAACGAGCACACAATTCCAGCCAGTAGATAGTATCTATTAAGTTGAAAGAACGTCGTATGACGCAACACCGCCAGGTAGATCAGCAGGAATGCTAAAAGGCAGAAGCCGACGCTTATCAAATACTGGATCATGCTTAGTTTCTTTTACGTTTCAACTTCTTGATCCGCTCGTCGATCAACTGCTTGATCTCTTCCAGTTCGGTGAGATCCATGTTCTGGTTAGCGAAGTAAGACGCGAAGCCCGACACCGATCCGTTGAAATAATTAGATATGATGGGCTTAAGCTTTCCCTTGAAATACCTGTCCCTGGAAAGAAGCGGAAAGTAGTGGTTTGTCTTCCCGTACGTATTGTAGCCGATTACTCCTTTCTTCACCAACACACGGATAACCGTTGAAACAGTCGTGTATGCAGGCTTTGGCTCTGGAAATTTCCCGACAATATCTTTAAGTACGGCCTTCTCGAGGTCCCACAAGTAGTTCATTACCTGCTCCTCGGCGCGCGTCAATACTATGCTGTCCATAGCCCGAAGGTATGACTATGAACATAGTAATACAACTATATTTATAATTATTCGATTTTCAGCGAATTTACAGGGTTTGCGCGGACGGACTTACCCACCTGGGCAGTCACAATAATAAGAGTGAACAACAGGAGGCCTGCCACAACCACCGGGATCACCCAAAGCGGCACATTCATCCTGTACACATAATTTTCAAGGTACTGGTCTGCCGCCCACCACGAGATCGGCGTTGCGATCACCGCAGCGATCACGATCATCCGGACAAAGTAATTCGACAATAGCCATAGCAATCTGGCAACATTAGCGCCAAGCACTTTACGGATAGCGAGCTCCTTCGCCCTCTGCTCTGCCATGTACGAGGCGAGTCCCAACACACCAAGGCATGTCAGGAAAATGGCCAGCAACGCAAGTATTCCCGAAAGTTGCCCGACAAAATTTATCGACCGGTAACCGTACTCCACCCGCTCGCTCACAAATTCGGGCTCATTGATATTCATCGGGTCGAGACGCTTGAACACATCGTTCACTTTCGCAAGCGTGGTAACGATGTCGTCGGTGTCAGACACGCGCACGGACATGTGATTGTTTCCATCGCCCAACAAGCCGACATAGCACAGGTTGACCGGGGCGAATGGCGATCGGACAATGTCGCGCATTACTCCAATGATCGTGAGGTTTCCACTGCGTGTTTTTATCTTCTGACCAATCGGGTCGGTCATATGCATGAGCTTCACCGCGGTTTCGTTAACCAGCACTTTAGTAGTATCGGCAGCATCCATCGCAGTAAAATCCCGACCGGCCACGATCGTGATGCCGTGCGTCTTTACGAAATCGTGATCGGTCGAAATACGGCTGAACTGCACAATGTCAGGCGACGTCTTTCCACTCCAATCAACATAGTCGAAGAAATAGTCTACGTCGATCCCTTCGTTCGCGATCGACACAGCTTCGACCACACCAGTGGCAAGCAACTCGTTCTTGATGGCATTATAGTTCTTGTCCATCTGTGCATTCACGGCGTAGCAGATCAGGTTGTCTTGTGAGTAGCCCAGTTGCCGCTGGTGCAGGTGATCTATTTGCTGATAAACAACGGTGACACCAATCAAAAGAAAAATCGCAATAATGTATTGTGCAGACACGAGAGTGTTTCTTGGCAATACCGACCCTTTTCCAATATTCGTGTTGCCGCGCAGCACCTGTATCGGGCGGAACGCAGAAAAATAGAATGCCGGGTAACTTCCCGAAGCCACCGCCGTGATCACGACAACCGCTATGGAGAGTGTCCAAAACTCATACGAAGTGTAATCGAGCTTCAACCGCGCATGCACCATCGAGTTGAATCCAGGAAGGGCGAGCTGTACGATCACAACGGCAATCACAAAAGCGACAGTTGTTACCAGGAAGGACTCGCTCATGAACTGCCGCACCAGCTGAAACTTGTTCGATCCTATACTTTTCCGGATCCCAACTTCCTTCGCACGGCGTTGCGAACGGGCTGTCGACAGGTTGATGTAATTGATGCATGCGATCAGCAAGATCAGTATGCCTATCGCCATGAATAATCGAACGTACTCAATTTTCCCGCCAGCTTCTTTTCCATCCGCCCACGAATCGTAGAGATACCAGCGATTCATCGCATGCAGGAATAGTTCCGGATCAGATCCGTCTTTCACGTGTCGACTAACAATATCTTTGATATTACTATTGACTTCGTTCTCATCTGCGCCATCAGTAAGAGTTACGTACATCTTTGGATAGAAACTGTCCCACCTGTTCTTCTCCTGTTCAATCCACTCCTGGTCCTGCCGGATAGATACAAGCGCATGGAACCAGAAGGTAGAGTTGTACGGAACATCCTTGAATACACC
>DASRSO010000233.1:0-6286 GCA_035656375.1 Cyclobacteriaceae bacterium
CTTTTGCCGACGTCTCCCACCACCATCTTCCGGCACGAATATCTTCACCGGGCGCGATGGCTCTCGTGCAGGGCGCACAGCCAATGCTCGGGAAACCTTTCTTATGCAAAGAGTTCACGGGAACATTATTGTCTTTAATAAACTTTTCAACGTCTTCGAAGCTCCAGTGGAGTATCGGGTTGTACTTGATCAACTGGTGAACATCATCCCATTCTACCAGGTCCATCGCCTGGCGGTTCGCCGACTGGTCTGCGCGAATTCCTGTTATCCACACCGCCGCACCGGTCAATGCTCGCTTCAACGGTCCCACTTTACGGATGCTGCAGCACTCTTTCCTGTTCTCCACCGAATCGTAAAAACTGTTTGGTCCTTTGGCCAATACAAGTTGCTCGACCTGTGTGGCGTCGGGGTAGTAGACTTTTATCGGGAGGTTGTATTTCGTGCGGGTGAGGGCGAGTACGTCGTAGGTTTCCTGGAAGAGGCGGCCTGTGTCGAGGCTGAAGACCTCAACCGGGAGCTTTTGTGTGCCGATCCAGTAGGAGATCACCTGGTCTTCGAGGCCGAGGGAGGTCGAGAAGCGGGCGCGGGAGCCGAAATGCTCTGCGATCCACTTAAGGCCTTCGGAGGGGCCGAGGTTGGCTACGCCGGACTTGACTTCGTCGAGGGTCATTGTTGGTGTTTCAGCACAAATTTAAGGGTTACAAAAATACTCAAATTCTATCGATTTAATAGGGAGAGGAGTAAGAATTAAGGAGTAAGGAGCAAGGAGGCTCTCGCAAACCATTGCGTGCGCGAAAACTCCTGACTCCTTACTTCTTACTTCTAATTCGTAATTCTTAATTCTTAATCTCTCCCTCACTTCCGCAGCATACTCAGTTTGATCTCCGTCAGCTTCCTCTTCGTATCCAAAGAAAAATCCCCATTCATCACCCAATCATAGAACGCCGGATCTTCTTTGAGTGTCGCCTTCACCTCTTTGCCTTTATGCTTTCCAAAGTTGAAGATCACATCGCCCTTTGCGGTCCGGATCATCCGTCCTGCGAGGTCGATCATGTTCTCCGTGGTAAGCTTCGCGAGCACTTCCATGTCGTTTTTGATCTCACCGATCTTGTTACCATTGGTGTCGGTCACATCCTGGTTCTCATACCGCGCGATCTGCGCCAGCAGCACTTCCATGCTTGCGTCGGTGTCGGCTTCGGCAGAGTGAGAGTTATCGAGATTCTTTCCGCAATAGAACTGGTAGGCGGCTTTCAGGGTCCGCTTCTCCATAAGATGAAAGATCTTTTGTGAATCGATCACTTTCTTTCGGGTATACTCGAACTCTACATCGGCGCGGAGAAATTCTTCCACCAGCACAGGCACATCGAACTTCATGATGTTGAATCCCGACAGGTCGCATCCTTCGAAGAGCTTCGCATACTCGCGTGCAACTTCCCTGAAGGTAGGTTTCCCCTTTACGTCTTCGTCGGTAATGCCGTGAAAGACAGTCGACTCGGGTGGAATGGGAATAGTTGGATTTATGAGATTAGTCTTACGAACAATGTCGCCGGAAGGGGAGACCTTTGTAACAGCAATCTCGATGATCCGGTCGTGCTGAATGTTTGTGCCGGTGGTTTCGAGGTCGAAAAAACAGATTGGGATCTTAAGATTTAACTTCATCGTACGAGGCTATCACCTGGTAGAATTGCTCGGGTGTTATGCCCACTTTCTTTAATGCTTCGAAAGCCGCGCTGACATATCGTAATGTCTTCTTATCGGAAAGTGAAGCAGGTACTTTCTCCTTGTAGGCTTTGTAAGGAATATAGAGAACATCCGGGCGCTCTTTATTAGAGATCACAGACGCGATCTTGTCTTGCTCCCAGTATATAAGTATGCCGCCTTTCGGTGTTCCGTCGGCAAACAGGTCGAACTGGCGTATGAAGTCGTTCTCCGACATGTTTCCTGATGGATCGAATTCGACCTCGGCCATCACACCTATATGATGCTTGTAACGAATGAATTGCGGAGTGTGATACACTGCCGAGGACCTGCTGGCGCTTCCGTCGATGACGATCAGGGGCGCGTCGCTCAGGTGGATGGAGTCGTGACGTTCGTCCGACAGCACGTAGTCTACCTCGTGTTTGAGTGCTTTCAGTACGTGCACGATCATGGAGGCGATCTCGGTTCTTCCGTTAGTTCCCACAACGACGAGGCGTTGTTTGTTGCGTGCAAACTCGTAGATGAATTCGGGGACCGTATATACCTTTAAACCAAGCTGTTGTGCCTTGATCAGTTCAGGGTTACTTCTATTAGTTTGTTCACCAATGATCACACCATCGGGCGACTTGTCAACCAATTCGGGATGCCAACCACTGGCCTCGTCGGAGGAGGTGATTGTATGGCCCAGTTGTTTGAGGGCTGCGGCGAGGTGATTCGTTGAACTGCTGCCGATCGCTATGAAATGATACTTCTTATGTTGATCCACGATAGGAAATATTCCGGCTTAAAGTAAAAGAAAAATGCGTGGTTTTAAAAACTATATAATCAACACGTTAGGTGACAGTCGTTGTCAATCGATTTTTTTTCCTTGCACTTATACACAAAATACTGTGTTTATTGAATGTTGACAAGTTTGATTTTTTGGGGATACCGTGACTGTGCGTACGAGTACGTTTGTCTCCCTTTAAAAGAAAACTCGTACAACAACCACGAAGTATGGAGCAAAGATCGACGTCACTGAGGGCATCGGGTAATACTGGTGCAGGCAACAGAACTAAACTTTTAGCGAGAGACATCTCCGAAAGTTTAGGAAAGTTACCACCTCAGGCGCCCGATCTGGAAGAGGCCGTTCTTGGCGCACTCATGCTAGAGAAGAATGCGCTCACTGCAGTTATCGAGTTTCTTCGTCCCGAACACTTTTACCTTGAGGCACATAAGCTAATCTACGAAGCGATCATCGATCTGTTCAAAGCTTCGGAGCCGGTCGACATGCGTACCGTTGTCAACCAGCTTCGCAAGAACGGAAAGCTCGAGCTTATCGATGGCAACGGAGCCTACAAGATCGCCGAGTTGACTTCGAAAGTCAGTTCCGCAGCCAACATCGAGTACCACGCCAGGATCATCATCGAGATGGCGATCAAACGCAACCTGATCGAGATAGCCTCGCAAATACATCACGACGCATACGAAGATACCACCGACGTGTTCGAACTTCTCGACAAGACGGAGCAAGGCATCTTCCAGATATCCGACTCCAACCTTCGCAAGAACTACGACACTATGAAGTCGTTGATGTTCCAGGCCATCCAGGAACTTCAGGAGAAGAAGAATCACAAAGACGGCCTTACAGGTGTACCGAGTGGTTTCTCGAAGCTCGATCGCGTTACTTCCGGTTGGCAGAGATCGGACCTTGTTATTATCGCTGCCCGCCCTGGTATGGGTAAGACGGCGTTCATTGTTTCTGCATTGAGAAATGCTGCTGTTGATTTCAACTACCCCGTGGCGATCTTCTCTCTCGAAATGGCGTCACTCCAGTTGGTAAATCGTCTTATCTCAGCCGAAGCCGAACTGGAATCAGAAAAGATCAAAAAAGGAAACCTGGCCGAATTCGAATGGCAACAGTTGGTACACAAAACCAACCGCCTTTCCAGCGCACCTATATTTATAGACGATACCCCCGGATTGTCGATCCTCGAGCTCCGTGCAAAATGCCGGCGCCTCAAAGCCGAACACAACATTCAAATGGTCGTTGTCGATTACCTGCAGCTCATGAAGGGCGAAGCAGGTGGTAACCGTGAACAGGAGATCGCATCTATCTCTCGTGCGCTGAAGGGCGTCGCGAAAGAATTGAACATACCCGTTATCGCACTGTCGCAGTTGAGTCGTGGTGTTGAAACTCGCGGCGGTGATAAGCGTCCGCAACTGTCAGACCTTCGCGAATCGGGTTCTATCGAACAGGATGCCGACATTGTAATGTTCCTCTACAGGCCTGAATACTATAAGATAACTGTGGATGAAGATGGTATGCCTACCCAGGGTTTGGCCGAAGTGATCATCGCAAAGCACAGGAACGGCTCGCTGGAAAATGTGAAGCTGAAGTTCATCGGCAAGTACACGAAGTTTGCAGACTTCGACGGGCCGGTAGGAAACGAAAATCCTTTCTCTGGAATGATCACCAAAGAGAGCCGGTTGAATTCGTTTAACGATAATCCGCCGCCGCTCCCGCCAACACCTCCGGATGACGAAACACCTTTTTAAGAAGTAAGAAGTAAGAAGTAAGGAGCAGGGAGTGCGGAGGCCGACAGTCAAATTAAGTCTGTATTCTCCTTGCTATTTGCTCCTTACTCCTTACTTCTTCTTATTTTTCCCTCATGAAATTTCTCCCCTTACTCTTGCTCCTGGTTTCCCAGTGGGCACTGGCCCAATCATATTCGGACCACGCAAAATTGTCGCAACGTCTTAAGTCCCTCGAAACCTCAAACCCTCAATCCACCAAACTCACGTCGATCGCAAAGACTGCCGGAGGCAAAGACATCTGGCTTCTCGAGATCGGTAGTGGCGACCGCACAACGCATCCTGCCATCGCCGTGATCGGTGGTGTCGAAGGCTCGCACCTGCTGGGCACAGAGCTGGCCATTGGCTTTGCTGAAAAGCTTCTCGCTTCGGCAAATACCGACAGCGTGAAGGCGTTGCTGGCGGGTACAACATTCTACGTGTTCCCAAACGTTAGTCCCGATGCCTCGGAGCAATACTTTGCCAAAGTGAAGTACGAACGCAACGTTAACGCTACCGCAACAGACGACGACCGGGACGGAAAAGTAAACGAAGATCCATTCGAAGACCTCAACAACGACGGGCAGATAACATGGATCCGCATCGAAGATCCTACCGGCAAATGGAAAGTACATCCTGCCGACCCTCGCGTGATGGTGATGGCCAATTCGGAGAAGGGTGAAAAAGGAACACACAATGTGATCCCGGAAGGAACCGACAATGACAAAGACGGCAAGTTCAATGAAGACGGAGAGGGTGGAGTTGCATTCAACAAAAGCCTTACGTTCGATCCACCGTATTTTACTCCCGGCGCTGGCGAACATCCCGTGTCTGAAATAGAAAACCGTGCGGTACTCGATTACCTGTATGAACGATTCAACGTGTATGCTGTCGTAACATTCGGACCCACGAACAATCTCTCTGAGCCGTGGAAGTTCGACAAAGCAAAGAACGCCGGCCGCATCCCCGGAGGCATTATGGAGAACGATGCAAAACAAAACAAACTTGCCGGCGATCTCTATAAGAAGAGCGTTACGTTGAAGGACGCGCCCGCAGCCGGACCACAGAAAGGCGACGTTTCACAGTGGGCTTACTTCCACTACGGACGACAGAGCTTCAGCACACCCGGCTGGTGGGCACCAAAGTTCGAGATACCGAAAGACACCGCCGCCGCAAAGAAATTCAAAGCCAACGACGACAAGAATACAGACGTGGACTTCATTCGCTGGGCCGACAAAGAAAAACTGGATGTATTCCTTAACTGGACGAAGATCAGTCACGCCGATTATCCAAACATGAACACAGAGATCGGTGGCTTCAAACCTTTTGTGAAAGCAAATCCTCCGTTTAGTTATGTGGACAAGCTTGCAAACGAACACATGAAGTTTGTGTACTCGATCGCGGCAAGAAAACCCCAGGTCGAATTGCTGAACCTTAAGGTTGAAGCACTTGACGGTGGCGTTTCCCGCATCACGGTCACCATTCAGAATTCAGGATTGTTTCCTGCAATTACCGACATCGGCAAGAACAACAACTGGATAAAACTGGTGAAGCTTGCACTCGTCACATCAGGCGATCAAACTATAGTCGGCGGCAAGAAAGTAACACTGTTCCCGAATCTTGAGGCCGGTGAATCTAAAACAATCAGCTGGCTTGTGAAGGGTAAAGGTAAGGTGACGATCGAAGCAGGCGCTCCTCAAACAGGTTTCAAAACATTGAATGCAAGCTTATGAGAATCTTAGCTATACTTTTTCTTTTCATTAGTGGTGTTTCGGTTGCACAGAATGCTGAAGGTGTATTCCGTGCAGCAGGCAGTCCCGAGAATCCTAAAGTTCAAATGTCGTGGAACCATTATAACAACCACGCAGGTATTACAGATTTCTGCCGCAGGCTTTCTGCAGCGTATCCCGATCTCGTTCAACTGTCGTCGATGGGCAAAAGTTTCCAGGGTCGTGACATGTGGGTGTTAACCATTACAGATTTCAAAAAAGGTAAGGCCGAAGAGAAGCCTGCGTTGTATATCGATGGAAATATT
>DASRSO010000234.1:0-21900 GCA_035656375.1 Cyclobacteriaceae bacterium
TTCCTTACATCGCACCTTAGATCGTCAAACGACTTAGTGTATTCGCCGTTAGGGTCTAGAATAATGAACCGCGCGTTCACGCTGTCCTTCTCGTCGATTGATTTCGACGCTTCCTCGATCGACCATCTTATTACTCCAGCAACGCTGCATGATTTTCCGCTTCCGGTATTGCCAAGAATTGCAACATGCCTGCCGAATAATTTATCAGGATTTATTCTAACCGTTGCGTTACCTGCAATTGGCGCTGTGCCAATTGTGACAAATGCTCTTTCATCATCATTTTCAACGACTGACTTTAACTGTTGATCCGTTGGCAGAATCACCGAATCACCAATGGAAGGGAAGGAATAAATGCCTCGCTCTAAGGTATAGTACGGTCGCCCATTTTTTACTTCTCTTTTTAGAGTTCCGATCGGATTTATTGCCATCTTCCTTAAAGGAAATGGGAGGTCGATCAAATCGTAATCTTTAAATCCTTTCCGTTTTGGATATTGTGAATGTTCTACTCCCAACCAACTTATTATTCCAACGAGTGCACCGACTTCATTTGGAATGAGGACGAATCCGTTCAATCTAGGAAACAAACTTGGGACACCCGTATTGAGTGCGGTATTCTGAGGGGCATCAGTTTCAAGGAGAACTTTAATCTCGTTTGGAGAAACATAGTCGACCGATCCAATCGCAAGATTTCTCAGATTGTCGAAGTTGAAATTTTCAATCATTTCGGTTGTTGTTGATCTGGTGAGCCCGAACTAGATTCCTTTGCTTTGCTATCATCTTTTGAGGGCCCGACATCTCTTTTGGCCTTTAGCTCATTCATGCGGACGGTTAAGCGATCAATGGCGGATTTGGGAAGATAGTTTTCGACAATGATTTTTAGATCACCAAAATGACTTCCAATCAATAGCGTGTATTGCGATTCGTTCTTGTCTGATAGGAATTTTTTAATCCGATCTCCCACGTCGCTATAAGAGATGATTACCAGATGAGTGGAGGGGATTGTGAACATGTCTGCGATCACGCGATTGATGTGGGAGTCACCAAACCCGTAACCATAACTGATTATCGCTGAATTTGGGCGGCAAATGGCGGCGGAAAAGTCTCTGAATAATTCAGAGTATGGGTAGTAAGCCGTGTCTAGATCTTTTGCCGAATTTGGATAGATAACTGCATGGTCAGTTGCCTTCTCTGGAATGTCGGGATGTTCACTAGTTGCTCCAAATGGCAAAAGCGCCCGTATCATCTTTCCCTGATTTTGAAACCGCCAATCAATGGACCCATGAAGCTTGGTGATCCTTGCAACACCTTCGACATACCGAGGCTCGCCTCTAATTCCTGGAGGGTTGTAGTGGTAGTCCAAGTCCAACCTAGTGTTTCTGAAAGTCGGTTGAAGTTTTCCTTTAAATCGGTCAAGTAGTATAATTCCAACTTCATCACATCCATACTCCAAGAACCGATCATAATTTGTAGTGAAAATATTCAGTCTCTCTCTAGATGCTGCTCGACTCGCGAAGCTCAATAAAAATGAATTGAGGTAGTTAAATGCCGCAGTGGCTTTTTCTTGATCTTCGAGTTTGGTAGAGATGAGTTGATCTTTAAACGCTTTCTCAGTTGCGAGTATTTGTTTTATGAACTCCTTTAATTTCGAGTTTAACTCATTGGTTAATGTTTCTCTTAGGTCGTCTTGTAAAATTTCGTAGCCACGCAGAAGTTCTAATGCCACACGGAAATCATCTTCGAGATTTGCATCGCCGCGATTCATTTTTAATGCAGACTTATTGGCCATATCTTTTATTTTGTCCTTGTACTCTCCATCTAAGGCTAGTCGACCCATTCCTTGGGATTTTATATTAGCAAGAAATCCGATGGCAACCGTGAGTCCGGATCCGATGAGTAATGAAAAGTGTTCGCTTTGGAAGATTGCGCTTAGCCATGGCTCAACTTTCTGTCGCCATTCCTTTGGCTGTGGTTCTTCGTTTGAAGAAATCAAATCCGTGTTTGTTTTTAGGATGTGTGTTTTTGACCAGTCAATTGGATCTTTCATGTTTATTTTCTTATAGATTCGTCCTAGTCAACCTTAACATCACGTAATGAGTATTGGTAGCTTTCGGTTTTATCAGGCGGTGAGATTTTCTCTTTGAACGTAGTTGTATGATACGGAGGAACTACGGTATAAATGGTGACGTCTTCTGAAGAAATCACCGAATTGGTTCCAGAGACATAACTCACCTGAATTTTAATGTCCTTTACAGGTGTTGCGATGGATTTATTTGTGATTTCACCGGTGATATAATACACCATTTTCGTTTTGAACAGCCCGCCTTCGTCTCTGCTTTCCACTTTAAGATTAGCTTCAATCAGATCGCTTATTTGAAGGAGCTCTCTTTGGCGTATTGAGGCTTTCAAGTCGTCATAACTTCTGTTTCGCTCTTCGGCATCTCTCAGGGAATCGCCAATTATGTAGCCTGGAAAAATTCCGAGGATGCAGCCGCCTATTGCTCCAATGAAAAATAAGGTTCGAGGTTTCATTTTGTCAGGGTTTAGGGAAAATAAAAAGCCCATCCAAAAACCTTTGTGGCTCTGGAATGGGCTCAATTCTAAATATACCGAGGCTGGCGAACTTTTGCAACGCTATAGACTCCCTGCCATTTTGGCTTTAAGTTTCATTGCATTGTGGATGGCATTACTGTTGTTGATGAGAGACGAGCACGCTAGTTCATTTGGATAGAACACGGTCGTGAGAAGGCCGAGGTGCCGGGTTCGAATCCCGGGCGAATGTTACGAGCTTTCCATTAGGAAAGCCTACATATATAAGACAAGCCTCCGTTCATCGGGGGCTTTTTGTTGTCAATTAATCTCTTTTCAAATTTCAAAATCCAGAAGATCTTTTGGCTGAACATTAAGTCCGGCAGCTAGGTCCCCGATCGTTGCGATCGTTGGATTAACTTGACCTGTCTCATATTTCTGGATATCACTTGCGTCCACATCACAAAGCGCTGCTAGTTCACGGAAGGATAGACCTCTCTTCGTTCGAAGCTCGGACAACTTTAAGCCGAACTTCCTGAGCATTTCCTTCTTTTTCTTGGGCTCCATTTTGGATTTGATCAATCTATCCAAGATGACCGTTAGTTTATAAAAATATGTGGGCGTATTGGCCCACGGTTTGAAATTCATTTTGTATCTTAGTGGAAGGCAATAGGAGATTATTGCAAAAGAATTACATAGTATTTTAGCGTCTACTTCAGACCACTAAAACTGAAGCATTCGCACTTAGAACCTCGTCTTCGAAAACTGGTAATTTTCACAAGATCCACGAGGCAATAAGTGAGGTGCTCACGTCATTGGCGTGGGCCCACTTATTCGTGGATAGGTATACCAGTACCTCGAAGGCGATAAGTTGGGTTCCACGCCATATTTTTTTTGAATCCAGCTTGTCATTTTTCATTTGTCAACTTTTTTATTGAGGTGCTGGCTGGTCATGAATTACTTCGATCTATCAGATGCAGAGTTATTGTCTCGTCTCAAGCAGGACGACCGAATTGCATTTGAAACGATTTATCGCCGCAACGCTTCCGACCTGTTTAAGTATCTCAGTGGGAAAGTTGATACCAAGGATGACTGTGAAGAAATCTTAATCGACGTATTCATAAATCTTTGGTTGAATAGGTATTCGATCAAGAAGGCGTTGAACGATTACTTATTCACTTCAGTCAAACACCGGCTTGTCCTTTATGCAAGGGACAATCCACATTCACAATTATTCACCCACCTTAAACAGTCATTCTATGAGACGCGCGAAGAAGAAAGGACCAGTGAAGAAGAAAGTTGAAGCACCTGACTTTACAGTTACACCTAAGTTGCAGGAAGCATTTGTTCGGTTCCTGGAATACCATCCAGCAAAACGATTAAGTGTGAACCTGAGAAGCTGGCTATTGGAATTCCTGATGTACGACGGTTCGCCAGAGGCGGAATATTTGAGAGATCTCGTAGTTGATTTGGATGGGCTGTTTGATCTTCTAGAGGTTGTACAAGAAGAATGGAAAGGAGGATAGTTTAGCTTTGGACGGACGACTATGAGTGCAGCATGGTAGGCTTATCTGTGTCCATGAATTTAAATTGATCGACGGATACCTTCCTAACATATCCATCTTCTGTCTCAATTATTGCAATGGTCCGCTCTTTCCAACCGCCATTTCCACCTGTTAAAAAAGGATCGGCGGCAAACTGATGAAAAAAACCTACAAATCCATCGATCTGCTCACGGTCTGGATTTTTATGTGGAAAAACTTTGACTGGTCTTAAACCACTTCTACTAACATCAAGCATAAAATATGTGTATTCCTTTGATTCTATAATTTGATTTTTTGGCCAATTCCAGTCAGGTAGTTTTTGCTGCAAAGCCTTGAATGCCTTGTTTGGTATTCTAACGCCATGATATCCGTCATGGGCTGTTCCACTGACTTTATTCATCGAAAGTATTTCTTTTCCCTTATCCCGCAAGTGTATGTGATATTCACCCGTGGAATTATGTGGTTTATGAATGTCATATTCAAAAGTTCCAGTCAAATGGCGCCCTCTACTCTTGGCTTCGTTCATTTGCTGATACTCGAGCTCGTCGTGGAAAAAGATCTGAAAGGTTAATCCTTCTATTACTAGCGTTTGCGCTTTCATTTTACTTATTGAATTAAGTATTAGTCTTAAACTTCATAAGAAAAGCCCAGTCTGGTAAAAAACCAGATGGGCTCATGACGAAACTAGAAACTATCTGTTGCTAATGCAAGCTTTTTGGCAACTTTCAATTACGCTATATCCTTCGCGATTTTCGTTTCTTCTTCCGCCTTACCCATTTATCATCCAAATAATATTCGTCGCCAACGCCGCCGTCAACCCTACCAGGATCGCTGTGGAGTAACGCTCCCAAAACGCCTTCTTCTGAGTTCTGCGAAAAAAGGTCGCCGAAAGTTCGATCTCTGTGTTTAGTTGATCGAGGCGTACGTTTGTACGTTCTAGCTTTTCGTGGATGCTTTTGGTATCTGCCATTATCTTGCTTGTCAGTCGCCAGCACTCTCTCGTGCTTGTTTCCGTCTGGCTGTATAGATTCTGAACTTCCTTCAGAATTAAAAGTACTTCCTGTTGATTCAAACTTGAGACTTCTTGTCCGGTCATTTGCCGCGTGAACTGCTGCGCCATCTCTTTCTTGTTCATAGTCGATCGTGTTTTTAAGCGTTGTCCATTTATATGCATTGCCGAGCTTCGAGCCTGTGATCAGGAATCCGTCGAGTCCATAAGAGATCCCGCTGACGTATCCAGTCTTCGCCTGGTTGAATAGCACGTTCACATCTTGCATTTCCAGTGACTTAATGAAATCTTCAGTTGATAAGCCAGGTCGGTCATTGAGTATGTTCTGGACTGCAATCTGAATTTTGATTTTCTGCGACGCATCGTTGATACGCTTCATCATCTGGTATTCGCCCTGTGTTATGGAACGCTCCTTTACTTCCTTGCTGGAGATCGTTGGTGTCAACCCATACTTCTTTTCAAGCGCGCGGATAACCCGTTCACTTCTTGCATAGTCGTTGCTATCGGAAAGAACCGATCCGTCGTACCCGATCCTGTTAACTAATATGTGCAGATGTGGGTGGCCGGCGTCGCGATGACGAAACATGATGTATTGATGCTGATTGAACCCGTTCATTTCGAGATACTCTCGTCCTATCTGTGTCATCCTCTCATTTGAAAGACTTTCCGTTTCGGGAAAGTTGATCGAAGTGTGATAAAAGTATTTTTGAAGATTTGGCCGCTGGACCTTCACAAGCATCACCTCACGCAGGATGGACTTCGCCTCAACCCTTGCAAAGTTGTGATCAAGCACCTCGGCCACCTTGCGCTCGACCTTATCAAGGTTGTATCGCAAGGCTCCTCCGAATCCTTTACCCTTTATTTGTTTGCCTGTCATCAGTCAACAGTTTAAAGATCTTGTCCAGTTTGTTCAGTAGTTCGAGCTGATACCTCAGGTAAGGTCCTGGCATTTCGCCAAGGTTTACCTTATGAGCAATCTGGTTGATGTTAACCCCGATCTTCTTCAATTCCTGAAAAAGTGCTGCATTGATCGGCGATTGCTTAAGGTTGGGAAACCGTCCGGTGAACACTTTCTGACGTATCCAGTTGGCCGGACTTAGTCCACTGGCTATTGCATAACTGTCGACAGTATCAGCCTCATCTTTTGTGAGGCGGATGTTCACCTGAACCTGTCGTTTTTCGATCTCCTCTTTACGTGGTCTTGACATATTAATTGGAACGAAGTGATTCTTTTATTAAAGCCGTTTTTGCGTAGCAAAAACATGGCTTGCTCCTTCTAATTTGATGCAGTCTGTTAATGACTTCATCCAGTCTTTTATAGCGTTCTGGGTCTTCATTCAGTTTAAAGTTTCTGCTTCTTTTATAGGAAACCTTTTCTTACTTCTGTGGGCTTTATTAACATGGCCGTCCAAGGATCGTTTATTTGGAAATGGCCCGGCGTCGCATTCGCTGCACCAGTATTCTTCCTTTTCTTTATCGGCGATCACGCGCTGATTGAACAATTCGCTCAGTTGCCAAACTGAGAGCGAATGGGTCACACAGACGAAAAGACTGATTATCGTTGCTTTAATATTCTCGGGGGAAGAATCTGTTATGACCAGGAACAGATAGTCGTAATAGAACAGGTTCAGGAAAAAACTAATGATGGCATAGAACTTTCCAATTCGTTCGCGACCGTTTACGATGAAGATGAGAATAAGGAATTCGAAGACTGCCGCGAGTCCCATTCCATAGATCCAATTGAAGAATTTGAAGTTGTAGAAGGTTAGGTCAAGGTGTTCCAGTTGCATGAATAAGTGCCCTGCATGTGGCACGTAGAAGGCCATAAGCACTATCGCACCAAGGAAGACTACTTGTTTGCTTTCGAGAAAGGTTACGAGCTTAGTCATGATTGCTTGTTAAGGTGGACTGACGTTTATATGTTGGACTGGTTCACATTTTGAATCTCATACGCCGTTGCTGGGCCTGGCCTTGTGACTTCATCAGGAATTCGTTCACATCCTTGAAATCTTTGTATAGTTTTGAAGCATCGTTGAATTGAACGCCTTTGGAAATCAGATCTTCTTTAGCTTCACGACCGGCGTTGTCGTTATCGAGAAATAGATTGATCTCCCGATAGTCCGTGAAAAACGGAATGCTTCTGTTTAACAGACTTAGTGAGTTGAGAATAATGAAGCCAGATTCATTTGTGAACCTGTTCATCTCCTGACTCTTGATCTGTTGTAGTGAAAGAAAGTCAATGAATCCTTCCAGGACGCAAACCTTATCGCGGCGTCCTTTGATAATCGAAATGTCTTTCGGTGACGACGAGCCCTTGAACCATCGATTCCTCAGTTCATAACTACCTGACCTGGTTGGAAAGCCAATAGCATTGTATGATTTGGAACGGATCCGAAAATCAACTTCAACGCAATACTTCTCTGCGGTTCGCAGGTCGATACCTCTTTCTCTCAAGTATTGAATTAATCCGAGGTCAGACAATCTCTTGACCTGAAGGATTTCCAGTTTTGTAGACTGCCTGTCAACTGGCTTTTCGAATTTCTTTCCCGTGAAGGAGGAAATGCCATCAGCCAGTTTGTCAAGGAATTCCGAGAGCGAACATTCGTGGAGCTTCGCACCGAGATCGACAATACTTCCTCCTTCACCGGAACCGTGATCGTACCAGAGATTTAGTCCTGCGTCCACCTTGAATGATGGACTTCGTTCGTCGCGGAATGGTGAGTAGTACCAATAGTCGTTGCCCCGGATTTTGGCTGGCGTGATTCCCAACTTATCCAGATACTCCACGATAGGAATCTGTTTGGCCTCATTGAATGTTAGTTTGTTCTTCATGATTCATTCCCTCTGTCAAATCCCTCTTCCATGTGATTGTGCTTCCTTCTTTCGGATGATAAGAAGGCTTGTATTCGACGTATCCTAATGATTGCAGCTCTCTAATAACTTTTTGATACGTTCCCTGCGCCCTGATCTTGGCCGAACTCATCAACCGGCGACGTGATATGTGATAGCTTTTGTGAAAGCTGTTGGCAATCCACATATCGCACAATGCGATGAGCATGGCAAGATGCCTTCGTTTCAACCGTCGATCTGAAACGATACAATTGATAAACTGAGAAAGTTGTTGTTGATTCTCCATCACGATTCTTTTGCGTTGTTACACTGCAAAGGAACGGTGACCCTGGTGAGAAAATCCAGAGGTGAATTTTAGATGATAGTGGTTGTTATTAGTTGGTTCAACTTCTAATAAACTCTAATAATTGAGCATTTAAATTAGTTGACTTTAGTGTCCTTTGATGTTTGTAAAGGAGGCTCTTGAATGAAACTTAAAAATTCTCGGCCCATCGATGTGATTGATGGAACGGAAGCAGCTCGCTGCAATGCCATTGGCCCTTGTCCATTCCATTCTGTATGGATTAGACGAGTTGCTTGAAGATCTTTGAGAACAAGATCTATTAAGAGGTCTTTATCGTTGAGATCAGGGTAGTGGTATTTAATGACCTTTTCGGTTGCCGATCGACCGTTTCCAAATCCTCCAAATTTCGCATCGCTTAGCCAGTTACCATCGGAGAATATTTTTAATATCCGAAGATGCCATTCTGTAAATCGATCGACTAAATGAAGAAAGTGAATTTGTAGTGACTCGGGATAGGAGGGGGGAACTGTTGAATTAAGGACAGCATTTCGCAACGCTGAGAGTTTATCTGAGTTATGATTTCTGGCTGCTATCTGTGACGCTTGAATGAATGTGGTTATAAATCTTTCATTATCTCTTAGAGAATCGAGATCCCTATTATGCTTATTAATAGCGTTAGTAACATCACTCATCCACTCCTCGATTCGCCTTTGAACCGGAGGTTTGACAATTAGATTGAGTAGATACGTTATGATCGATCCGCCCGGAGCTAGTTCGATCGCAACTTTCAAAGCTGAGAGTGCAGAATCCTCTTTACTTTCTTTGGGTGGTGTAATCTCAGACATCGCTTCTCATTAAAAGTGTGTTGGATTTTAGTACTGTGGGTACTAAAAATCGAGCTTTTTAATGAAGGTCTACTGTCATGTGTCAGCCGATCTATCCAAATGTTTCATTTTTGACCTGATTTCGCGTATTTGTTACCCTTTGTTACCCTTTTTTCTTCGAATTCAGGCTGATTTGAGGGTCGACATTCTTTCAAAAAATTATTTATCGCTGATACTCAGATGGTTAGTGGGGGTACCAGGACCCCTGTAACTGTTTTCGCTTTGACCATTTTATTCTCTTCGTGTCGTAAACACAACGACTATGGCAACGACGATTATAACGCCGGACGACTTGGAGAGTTTTAGAAAGAGGCTTCTGGAAGACATTCAAAATCTGCCGCCGAAGAAAGACGTTTCAAAGACTGATAAATGGCTACGCTCGGATGAAGTTCTGAAACTCTTGAAGATCTCTCTCGGTACTCTTCAACACCTCCGGCGTACCGGAATTCTACCATATACCAAAATCGGAAATGTGGTCTACTACGATCTTGAGGACATCGAGAACATGATGTTGAAAAGTAAGAAGGTTGATGGTGACTCGGAATCAACTTAAAGAAGTGGTCCTTAACCTGGACCACTTTGATTCATTTTTTCATATTCATTTGCAACGAGTCTGATGAAGTCATCAGGAGCTTTACCAAGCGCAATGGCAATCTTGATGAAGTTATACAGCCTCACGCCAGTCTCACCTCGCTCAAGGACTCCGATAGTAGGTTGCCTAAGATCTACGATATGACTGAATTCGCGTTGACTTAATCTCAAGCGATCTCTTAGTCGACGCATTACAATTCCGAAGGCTTTTTGCACAATAAGTTCAGTTGGTGTAACGTCGAGCCTTTCGCTTGCGTCGAGGTCAACCTCTAAGATTGTCGGTTCGAACCAGGTTAATGGTGCGTCTTCCGCTTGAGCTTCTTCTTTGGTTCTCATGATTAACTCGTAGCCATCGTAGGCTCCTTTTCGAGCATCCATCGGTTGAACTGCAATCATTTCTTTGACTGCGGCTTTTGCTGAGAGTGGACTTGTTGCTTCCACCACAAACTTTCTGCTGAAGCGGTTTAACTGTGTCACCAAAACTTCGAATTTCTTTCTCTTTTCCATAATCATTTGAATTAATTATGGTGCCCGTCAAGGCTTGAGGCGCGAATTCGCGCAAGGAGCAACGGAATAAATGGGAGTTCCTTGAATCGAAGATGAAAGGGGGAAACCGTTTATGCCGGAATTCCTTGCGAACGCAATTCCGACACAAGCCTAACTTTGCGGCAATGATTAATGAGAGAGAGCATCTTTAAAGGCGCCTTTCGCCTGTCTGATTTATCTTTCCTCCACTTTACGGCGATCATCGCCGTAAACTCGCTGGAACTTAAATCGCTTTTAAGAGAAAGCCCTGCATTTTGATTTCGCGAATCGCGAAATGCGAATTCTCATTACTCAGTTTGTGTGTTCGACTAATAACAGGTTACTCATAAGTAAAATGGTTTAGCGTGCAATGTATACACCTGAGAAACTCCTGGTAACGAAAGATGACATAAAGGCTCTGGTTGATGACATACCAGATCACCTTTTACACATCCTGTGGATACAAGCCCGTCGATTAGTACCCAACAAGAATTCTTTAAGTTTATCCGAATGGATTGAAAATCTTAAAGATTTTCCTGACGACTTCATGGAAGATTATGACACTAACAGGTGTCCTCAGTGTAATCGTCGACTTTATTAGTATTAACGCTTCAGGATCATCTTTCCAAGCTCCTCTTTTGCAATATTCTTTTCCCGAACTCGACCTACCCTCAATGCATCTATTAAAGCAAGTCCGGCATAAAGAAACTCATCCTGTTTTGATGCTTTAACTAATGTCGGATAGAGAGGCTCGATCGCTTGTCCTCTCGAGTCACCTTCGGCGTCCGGCCATACATAATGATCACTGGATCGAATTACTTTATTGATTGGTGGCGCACTATGAGCGGTTCGCATCCCCCGAATCATTGGCCCCGGACTTTGTGGGAAGACATATCTAATCGCATAAACAACAAATTCGTGAAGCGCAAGTCGAAACACATGCCTCTTGTAGTAATCGATTAGGTGTGCATGATAGGATCGGTTAAGAGATTCACTGATTTCAGATGGGCTAATACCCAGGTCTCTGGCGAGATCTTTCATTTTCCAATTCATGTTCGAATGTTCGAATGAAATGATCTTAAGGAGAATTGGCACGTCCTGTGGTCTCATTCCATTGTGGCTTCTCATAGATTCGACAATCGATAGAGTTTTTAATAACGATGCAGGTATATTGTCTGCTTGGATTTGATTCCAAAAGGACTTCTCCACTTTTAATCTCTTGCAAACAAATTATGTCAATCGGAGGATGACGTATTTTGGATTTGGATATTTTCTATCGCTCGGATCTGTTCAAGATGATGAAACGTATACTAAAACTTCTGACTTTGGCTGCGTATCTCAAGTAACTTCAGAAGCGCTTTGCACACAGGACGACATTCATTATTTTTTCACACAACTTTGCATGTTTATCAGCAGCATCAATAAACAAAATAGGGATAATAGAACGCTGCAGAATGTTTAGCCTAGGAACCAAGCATCGATTTAACAAGATGATGGACTTTTGTGCCCAATCCATTTGGCCAGTCCTCGTCAATAATCTCCAAGGTGTTTGCCTCGCTAACGGCATGCTCAATGCCTTTGAGGAAATCGTCGATCTTTAATTTTGCCTTATTATATCCACCTAGGACTTCTCTAAGTTTAGCGCCGACGCTGTCACAATTTGAGACGAGTAAGTCTTTAGTTTGCTGGTCAGACGTACTTATTTTAAAATGATGAATTAGAAGCCAAATTTCAAAACATGGATTGCTGACCGAGAATTTATATCCTTTTTGACGACAGAGTTGATTTACTTCCGCAAGTTTTTTGTCTCCCCATCTATCGACGTCGCAAACGAGCCATAATTCATCATGCTTGTTCAAATTGTAGGTTTTCTTAAACTTGTTTAGAGTCTGAAGGCAGTTTTTGGGATCGCTACCTCCATCCTCTCTAACTAATACCTCTACGTGAACACCAGAGTTTCGATATTCTGGACTTTTGGCAACGCCATTAAAATAGGTGCGTTCAGTTACGTCGCCTTCGGTAGCTATTATTATAAGTTTAGCATCTCTAAGGCCCGACTTTCGCTTAAAACTTGGTTTCGATCTCATTCACGTGAAGCACCTATACTTTTTCAAGTGTTTTTTCCAAGGATTCAAAATCTATCATAGGAATTCCTCTAAAGCGTCCATCAAAATATCCTTTTCGAATATCTTTGTCATACCTCGGTTTGAATTCCTCCAGCGAATACATTTCTGATCCTTCTTTTTTCTCAACAAACCAGATTTCATCACGTCTTAGCAAATCCAAATTCAATAGATAATCTTCGTGTGACGTTAATACTAATTGTGATTTGAAGAGATTTTCTTTTTCCAGAAAAACCTTGATTAGCGCATAGATAAGCTCAGGATGTAAGCTTCGGGCCATTTCGTCAATAAATATTGTGCACGGAGTTCTTCTGAGAAGGAACAATGACGGAATTAAATCCATCAATCTCTGTGTTCCTTCGGATTCCCAGTTGATTTCAAAAAGGTCATATTTACTTTCGCCAATCATTTTATGCTTAGTCATCATTTTGAAACCATTGATGGTTCCGTCTTTTTCTTTGGTGATGGCAAATCTTCTTCGATCTGGCATGGGAAAAATAGCTTTTGTTCCTAATCCCATTTCATCGAGAGTGCTTTTAAGATTATCCACGTAAGGATAAGCCTTAATGAATTCTTGTTCAATATTAACTTTTTGAAGTTCCATTCCTTCAATACCTGTATCCAAAACCCTTAGGATGTCTTCGAAGCTGTTAACAAAAGATGCGTTCTCAGTTACGTTCGACTTTTCATTCATGATGAACTCTGTGCCGAAGTGCTTGGAATCGGGTTTGATTATCACGACCGACTTGTCAAACCAGTCATATATGTGTTTAAAGTAAGGCTGATTTCGTTCAACGCTTGCGGATAGAAATAGCTGATTTAGTCTTGTGTCATCACCGACAAACGCAAGGCGTTGAGCGGCTTGCTTTTCTGAAACTATTTTTTCAGAATCTGTGATGCCTAAACTATAGTCGATTTTTCCTAATTCTATTTGTTTGCCGTTTCTCGAGAAGAGTTTTTTTTCTGAAGTTTTTTTGATTTCGAAGAGCCACTCTTCGATTACTTCTTTGTGTGTGACTGAAAAGCCATAATCGTAGGACTTGTCGTCAATTTTGATTTCAAACCTAAATCGTGACGGCTTGTCTAGATAGCTTCTGTCTAGTCTGAATGGTTTCACCGAAGGAATTGTACCTGTTGGTGACAGTTGACTTGTAATAAAATTCTTAGCAAAATTGATCGCTTTGATAAAATTGGATTTTCCTGAAGCATTTTTTCCGTAGATCACGGCGGTTCGAAGCACAGAAAATCCATTTTCATCTTCGCTCTCGATCACGTGATTTGGATGCTGATGTGCTCTGCCTGGCAGCATAGAAAATTCTTGTTCGTCCCGGAACGAAAGAAAATTCTCGACATGAAATCTTATAAGCATAGTAGTAGCGGCTGATTTAATTCAAATTGTGAAATCGTCACGTTTTTACATAGTAAAAACGTGATAATTGGTCATTTGTTCGGAAAACTGGTGAAAAAATCTCTAGTTGGTTGGATTTTTGTTGAAAATCGCTAACCTTTGTAAAACAAAAAGCCAGGAGAGGCTCCTGGCTAAATTGTACTGCAGCGCAGTATCTTTTTGATTTCGCAGTCGAAAGCTACCTAATCTGCCCTACAATTCAAATTTGAGCCTTGGGAGGATTCCCCACCTCGGGTTGGGGCCTAACATTTTGAAAATGATAGGAGACACAGCAAGAACAGGTGAAATCTGTCCGGAGAGTGGTGTTTGGCAGTCGATTTCGACGCCGTCAACTACTGCGCCCATTGCAAAAGGCAATCGAATGCCGCCATACAATGGACAAGCCGTGACATGGAAGCTCATACAAAAGGCTTAAGTAACCGATCAAGTGAGAGTGGCAATGCTGCTCTCGCTTTTTTATTTGATCGCTTCGTTGATTATGGCATCCGTCGTAAAGCCTCAATAAACTTTTTGGCTGAACTCTCTGCCTCCTGAAGCTTTTGGAATTGTTTGATGTAAAATTCTGACGTTCGATCCTCGATACCATTCACCATTTCTACACCAAGCTTAAGTTGGGCAAACAGGAATATAGCATGTAGGTACAGAGGGTAGAAACTCATTAATCTAGAACAATCAAGTTTGAACTCACTAGGTGTAATTCGAATTCTCTCGCTTTCATTTTAATCTTGAAACTGAATTGGTTTCGGCTGCTTGATTGGAAAGCCATCCTTATGTTTGACACAATTACAAATCCAGTTGATTTTATGAGTTATTTGGAATTGCTGCCAATCTCTAAAATCAAAACCATATTTGTCCTTAGCTAGCTTGATTGCAGGTTCGTTTGTCTCATACAACTCGCTGAACACCATTTCTGGTAATTTGACCAGGTCATTCATAAAGTTTTCTAGTTTATGAAAAAGACCAACATATGCGAGACGCACGGTATCGAACAGCGTTTCTTCAAAATCTAAGTTCTGATTCTTTAGTAGATGCCTGTATTGAGACTGTATGAAGTCTTTTTTTGCGTCTGCGATGGCTTTATTAGTCGATGGAATGAAGTGGCTGTAAACAAGATCGGCGTATGAAGAAATGTCTGCAAGTCGGAAAGCTATGAGTGAAAACAGTTTTTTAGCAGTCTCGTCTTCCGAAGTCAGAGAGAAATTCGGAATTTTTGAAAACTCTTGAGCCAATCGAGTTACAAGAGTATCAAACTTATTTGTATCAGAGCCTTTTTTCATGTGTTAAATATCTTGATACAAATCAAGTAAAATAGATGCAATCCATCCCATCTTAAGAATCCGTTGAACTGAATACTATTCATCCAGCACCTCCAAAGTTTTATCCCAAGACCTCCTTCAAGCCGACTTATGGTTTTAAGACTCAGATTATCGTGACCCCTAAGGATTTTACTGATTTTCGGGTTTGACATTTTGATACTCTTTGCCAGGTGCGTCTTTGATATGTTACGCTCGTCAAGAGTGTCAAGAATAGTCAGGGCTATTTTGACTGACATTCTTAGCCAGTGGCGATTCTCCTTGCGATACTCCCAGCGTTTGGTCCACTGTGAAGGGGGATTTCTTTTAGCCAGTTTATCGAGCGTCTTTTCGAGTGATGTCTTTTTTGGTTTCATCATTGATTGACTTTAGACTTTATTTCATTCTCTAACCTCATCCGTTCTTTCAACACCTTCATATCAGCACCAACCTTCAAATCCAGGATCTTCGCGTAATGCTGGGTTGTCCTCAAATTCTTATGTCCTAGCATCTTTGAAACGGTTTCCATAGGTACCCCATTGGTCAGCGTTACCGTAGTCGCAAAAGTGTGTCGGGCCAAATGCGTTGTGAGATATTTCTTAATTCCGCATACATCGGCAATCTCTTTCAGGTAACCATTCATCTTCTGATTCGAAGGAACCGGGAGTACTTTGTTTTTAATGATACATTCTGGATGATTCTTATATCTCTCGATGATCTCCAATGCCGGTGGAAGTAACGGTATTCGTGATGGTGTTTCGGTTTTTTCACGTCTCGTAAAAATCCATTTCTCACGATCGATACCAGTAACAATTTCGTCAGGTGTCAATTTCTGGATGTCTATGTATGCTAGTCCCGTATAGCAGCAGAATAGAAATATATCCCTGACTTGATTCAATCTGTCGATTTCAAATTTGTGCTTTGCCATTGACTGAAGTTCCTCTTCACTCAGGAACGGCCTCTCGACTTCCTTCTTCGCCATCTTGAAACCGATGAACGGATCCCGGTCCAGCCAATTGTTTCGCAGACAGATGTATATCATCTTCCTGAAATTCGTCAAATACTTAATCGTACTGTTATGATTGCATTTCCGGGTCACTTTTAACCAGAACTCGTAATCAGTAATGAACTTGAAGTCGAGCTTACGCACAGGTATGTCTTCAAGATTATATTTAGCTTTTAAGAATTCCTTTGTATGTCGGTAGGAAGTGTTGTACCGTTTCCATGTCGAGGACGAATATTGATTGCCGACTAGTTGTTTCACTTCGCTGTTGTGCTCTGCGAAGACCTGCATCAACATCTTCGGAGCACTTTCCTCGATCCCGAACCATTCTGCTTGGAAGTTTTCGATAGTAGGAGTGGAGTCCATCATCAGAAACTTCTTCTCTATACTCCAAACTCTGGCTTTCAGCATATCGAGATAAACGTTGATCTCGTTGCTTCGCTTGTCTTTCGCGTGGCTTACAACCCTTTCAAACTGTTGTGACCATTTACTTAGTTCGACGTAACGTGTAGTAGTTGTCTCGAACCTTTGCCCGCCCATAGTTGCCCGAAAATAGATCGGCACCATGCCCTCGCTGTTCACTTTCGTCTTACGAACGTAGAACAATGTCTTAATCCCATTGAACATAACTCATCTAGTTTTAATTGAAGTTTGCCTATTAAGTGCCTTCAATCAAGATGTTCACACAGTGAACAACCTGTCGTCTGGCGAGTCGGTGTACTAATAGGCGGAAAGTTTACCGAAGTAAGTCTGTCCGCCTCTGCGTCCGCCTACGGGTTGCCTTTCTTTGGGTCTGTTTGGTATGCTTATAAAAACAAAAGGCCCAAATCCATAACAGATTTGGGCCTTTGCCTTTCTTTGATTTCTATCCAGTGGAGCTGCAGGGAATCGAACCCTGGTCCAGAGAAGATGAACGCGTACGTTCTACATGCTTAGTCGTATTTAATTGTCGAAATCACCAAGGCAAACGACAGCCTAAAGCAATTCGTAGTCGCTGTTGTCTCAATGATCATGCGCAACACATAACCATCCAGTTTATGCTAACGACACCGCCTTACCGGATCCGCTAAACAGAGATACCGGGCGATGATGGCCCCACAGGATCTTATCCCGTAGTAAGCAAATCTAACGTATAGTCAGATTAAGCAGCCATGGCGTAGTTATTTTCGCCACGTAAATTGTAAGAGCAGTTTTCAAAGCTCTACCCTCACGAGCTTGCATGCTGGCATACACTCTCACACATCCTGTCAAAACCGGTCAGCCCCCAGTCATTATACAAGAAATTAAGTGCTGCATCGCACATTCCTCAAAGAACGTCCCCAAACAAACGGGCCCCAAAGATAAAAGGTTCCTCCCTTTTTACCCTCCTCCAAATCAAGTAAATTCCACTAGTGAGAGAAAACCTCACTATGATCCATAACCTCTACCGCTTCTTCTCCACCGACCAGCGACTCCTCCTCATCGCGTCGATACTCCTTGCAGTCTCCTTTTTCGCCTGGGTCGAGTCTTCCAACAGTAAACTCGAAACTCCCGAAGCACCACTCAAGATCGTCTCCCTCCAGAAAACCAGCAACGCCGGAAAAGCCGCCACCATAGTCAACTCATGGCGGGAACGCGATCTCATACCCACCGCCGAACTGTCCATCCAGCAGGATTACTACATGATCTTCAGCTACGTCATGTGCCTGGTGTTTCTCGTGATGGCTGTCGACAGCAAGCCGGTCAGTCGTGCTACGGTTATCTTTTGTTGGCTCGCCGTCTTCGCGGGACTTTGTGACGTCGTCGAGAATATTTTCGTCACCATGTTTCTTCGCGGGCAGATACAATCAGCGCTTCCTTTTTTCTTACCGGCTATGGCGAAATTCGCGCTTGGAGCAGCGGTGGTCGTTTACCTCTTGGTACAGTTCGTTCGACTCAAACTATATCGCAACATCGGATGGAACAGCTTCGTCGGTATCGGCCACTCATTGAAGTCCGTACGAATTTACCTTCCAGGGTTCATCACCGTCCTCGTTAGCTACTTTGTCTTTTCAAAACTTCCTCAAGGGCAAGACGTCATCATCCAGATCACCGAGTTCTTCGGACCTTTTCTCTGGGCCATCTGTTGTGTTCCCGTTTGGGCCGTTTTCTGTTGGTACAGCTCGCGACTTGTTGGTTATGAAAAATCTCTGCAACCGGGAAGTGATGTCCCCGAAGAGTATCATACTCATGTGCCCAGGCTCATCGCATACAATTGCCTCGTCAGCATCCAGGCCGCCATCCTCGCTCTTCCTACCATCGGCAACCTCAGCCAGGGCGCCATCTGGGCTTTCGTGCTCGTGCAAAATCTGCTCTACTTCTTTCGACATAAAGTTCTCACCATCAATCCCGCGCCGATTGGGTATCGGGCCATCTCGTGGAGCATTATTATAGTGTACGGTATAGTGATCGCTTACCTCACGTTTGTCGGCAAGCACCTTCACGCGCGGCTATTGCCCGGCGCAGCCTACGGGTTGTTCCTGTTCCAGTTGTTCCTCATGTATGCATTTATCCGCAGACGACGAACCATCGCTAAAGCCACCACCACGTATGAGTCGGTCGGTTACCTCCGGTTGTTCAATCGCAACGTCATTCATGTTCCACAATCCGTAGTGCAATCAGAACAGTATGTGTTCAAAAGTGTTGCAGTCGTATTTGCAATCGGTCTTGCGATTTATATCACTGCGATATTCTTTCCTTACCTCGCTGATCACATGGGCCCGCTCACCATCGCCGTTCTTTCGTTCGGCGTGCTCGTCGCAATCTCGAATGTGATCACCATCATCTCCATTCAGAAGGGCATCAATCTTTTCGCGGTCCTGTTCGTTTGGGCAATCGTTCTCGGAAATATCTTCAATCCATATTCTGTGAGGACCGTAACGATGAATAAAGAGCCCGTGGTGAAACGTCCAGGCATGAAAGGATATGTCGAGCGTTGGCTCCAGAAAAGGGAACGCATGATCGATCACTCCACAACGTTTCCGGTTTACCTCGTAATCGCCGACGGGGGCGCTTCACGTTCGGGATACTGGGTTGCCTCCGTGCTCTCGGCGATCCAGGACAAGACCAACGCTAATGATCCCGGCAACGCTTTCGCTGAACACGTACTGGTGCTCGCGGGCGCTTCCGGCGGCAGCGTAGGCAACGCTACTTTTTATGCATTGCTCAAGAACAACCTGCAGGATACCGTTTATAGCTATAGAACTTCAAGTCAGAATTTTCTTAGCGAAGATTTTCTTTCGCCAGTACTTATTCGCTGGCTCGGGTCCGACTTCTTCAAACACATCGTTCCCCTTCCCGTCGACGATCGTGCTATTGCGCTGGAAAAAGGGATGGAATATTTTTCAAACGAACATCTCCGAAACGCTTTCGCAAAACCATTCACACATGCGATCGACACATCGGGTTGTCTCCCGATCTTGTTTATCAACACGACCAACGTTCAACAGGGCGTTCCGGCAGTCGTCAGTTCCATTCGTATCGATTCAATCAGCCAGCGCGTCGACGTTCTTACGCAGCTCGCCCAAACATATCCTAACGACACCCTCGATATCAATTACAGCACAGGCGTCGTAATGGGTGCCAGGTTTCCATACGTCTCACCAGCCGGCAACATTGGCAACAAGTCTTTCGTCGACGGTGGCTATTTCGATAACACCGGGGCCGGCATTCTCCACGAGATGATGCAAGTGTTGGTCAAAGACATCAGGAATAATATGATAAAGATCTCCAGCGATACTATAAAGAACCGACAACTGTTGAGCAAGCTCAAGTTCCAGCTTCTCTATCTTCGAAACAGCAGTCTCGATACCACCACTTCGAAGGTCATGCATCCATTGGTAAACGATGCCGCCGCGCCAATCATTACCGTATTGGGCACCTATGGATCACAGACCGATATCAATAATTCACGACTTAAGCGATTCATGGAGTCGCTCGACTCGAAAGGGCCATCCGTCGATATGAATTTGTACAGGAAAACCGACGAAGAGGAATTTCCCATGAATTGGGTGATATCTACCTACAACCTCGGGCGAATGGACGCCAATCTCAATGATGTAATGAGTAAGGAGTATGATAGTCTCCTTGTAATTCCCACCGTCCCCGACTCGCTCAAATGCAAATGCCGTAAGTTATAGTTACTTTTGGGTACTAACCTGAAACTGCAGCACTGCATGGCGCTGAGAGCTTGTATTGTTTTAATTTTTTTATTGATCTCGGCTTCAGCGTATTCACAACTTGAAGGCGGCTACATCAACAAAGTTGAAGGTTATTACTTCTCAAAGGACGGCGATTTCTCGTGGTTCAGCACTCGATCTAAAGTAAGAGCAATCGGCCGCGGTAAATACACGGTCAAGAACGACTCTATAATATTGAACTTTGGTGAAGCCCAGCGGGAATTCGATCTGCAGGGCCAGGTGCCGTCGTCGCACGGACTTTCTCACAGCGTTATCGTCGTGAATGCTATGCGTTCGCCGGGCGGCAATCCTTTCGCGGGATTGAAGTTCGCGTTGGAGAAATCGAAAGTCGCCGGGGAAACCGACGGGAACGGTAAAGCACAGGTGACTGTCGAAAATCCTCCCGCCACCGACAATATTCACTTCGAGCTCGACGGCTACCGCACAGTCGACATGCCCGTTCAACTGATCGGTAAAGATATCTTCTTCGCGGTGGTCGTGGATGAAACGATCCGGTACGTCGAGAATGTTGTTCTTAAACTGAAGTTCAGGCGTTCCGGCGCAAAGGTGAGGCTCAATGATACTGTTTTCAAGAAAGTCTCAAAGCGCAAGTTCCTCGATAAGTCACTCTCCTGACCACCCTGTGTCCTGACGATGCGCCCGATGTCCGGTTGCGGATTAGTCCCCCGTATAGTGGCGTTGTCTTACGTCAACTACCTCGCGGACTTCCTCATTCAGTTTGTCGTAGAGCTCGTCGGCTTCATTGTCATCGAGCTCGATGGTGATGCCAACGCGGTCTTCTTGCACGTTGTCGATCTGTACATCGTTAGAAAAGTGACGGACTAAATTTAATATGCTGTGTTTGTCAGTAGGCTCGTACTGAATAACGTAATTCTTCATGGCTTTCAGGTATTAAATAATTTTCCTAAAGAAAAAATCCTGCCAGTTATGCGGCCGATTAATTTCCCACCTGGAATTTTTTCGTCACCTGGATGGTGTTGGCCATCGGGCCTGTACCGGGAATTTCGTCCGACCGATATCCTTTACCGCCGTCGAGTGGCAACCCCAGACTTCGATCGGTCAGTGTGACATCGAACGAGTTGCCCGGCTCGGTTTCAACAACGAGGTCGAATCCCGCAGAGTCGAGGCCAGCGTAGTCGACCGTAAAGAAATTCCCACGGGTGCGGTTATCATTTCCACGCCCACCGGCTGGCCCGATCACGGAGATATCGTTCACACCTCCGCCAAAAGCCACACGCATCGAGATCGCTTCCTTCCGTGCGGAGCAATGAAGTCTCAAAACACGGATGTTGCTCACGGTGGTGTCGCTCGTAATCTTTAACCCGGGTGATTCGTAGGAGAGGAGAGTGGTCTCTTCCGAACCGCGGCGAGTTCTCCAATATCCTTTTCCTTCGTCAGCGTTCAGGTAATAAGACAGGTAGGTTTGCATAGGTTTCTTTTCGCTGAAACCCGATGTGAAATGGCCGACAACGAACATCACAACAAATACAGAGATGCTTGACCATACAGCCAATTTTCCTGTCGTCTTAAATATTTCGTTGAACACCGGCAGCATCATTGTCAGCATTAATCCCAGGATCACCAACACACCGCCGACCTCGACGAAAATGCCAAAGACTACGAAGATCTGTTCGATCATCGATGC
>DASRSO010000235.1:0-26862 GCA_035656375.1 Cyclobacteriaceae bacterium
TTGCACCGCCGAGCTTGCTCATTCGTTGAGCAAGCCATGGCGGTACCTGTCCATAATGCAATGGCAGGTCGGCATGTCTTATATTATTGAAATGGAGTTTTGGCACTAATAGTAAACGTACCAATAAGAACGTTACAAAGAGCCTTCGTGTTCCTGTCCTTCGTCTAAATTGGTTTTACCATCACCACCCAGGCTGTAATTGTTGTTTTCTTCGTCTTCCATTCCCGTTTCCTCCTGTTCATCGTCGAGTTCGGTACCGGGCACGTCGAGGTCTTTGCCGGAAAAATCAACAGGGCGTGTCCGGTGCTTTAGTTGCTCATCGTCGCCCATGTCCATACTGAGGTCTTTTGGACCCAAAGCTTCGAGATCTTCCTCAGTTACGTCGAATTTATTCTCGGTAACAGGTTCTGACTCATTTACACTGGTGGCATCAGAATTACCCTCGTCGGGGGATAGTTTTGGTTCCTTGTTATGCTTAACCTGCGTCAGAACCTCATCATCAAGGTTTTCATCGATCCGGTCCGCACGCCGGGTTATATCTTCACTGGAATCATACTTCGGGTATCCCGGGAACTCCTGATCGCCGCTTTTTGCTTTACCGGTGTTTGTCTTTTTGGCCGCTTTTTTGGTAGTCTTCATAGCTCATCATTTTTGAAAAACTATGTCACAAGAGAAATGCCAGAAGAATGGTACCTTCGTCACACGTGAAAGAAAGTAAGGGAAATACAGAAAACACCACAGGAGCGCAGGTTCGTACGGAACGTAGAGAGGGAACGATTGACGGGTTTTATCGCCGGATGATCGGTGAAGTGAAGGATTATGCCATTATAGGGCTGGATCCTGACGGCAGGGTTGTGGAATGGAACCGCGGGGCTGAAAAGATCAAGGGATATAAATCATCGGAAATAATTGGTCAGAACTTCCGGGTTTTCTACACCGAAGAAGATCGTGCCAAAGGCTTGCCCGATAATTTAATGAACCAGGCAAAAAAAGAAGGCTCCGTAACCTCCGAGGGCTGGCGTTTGAAAAAAGACGGAGGCCGATTTTGGGCAAGCGTTGTAATGACCGCCATCCGAAATCCGGAAGGTGAGTTGATTGGGTTCTCCAAAGTGACACGCGATCTCACCGAACGCAAGAGAGCTGAAGACGCGCTGCGCACCTATGCCGAAGAGCTCGAAGTCAAGAACGAAGAGCTGCGACTGAGCGAAGAGCGTTATCACAAGATGATATCCGAAGTACAGGACTATGCCATTATTCTCCTCAGCAAGAATGGCGATATCGAAGACTGGAATGCAGGCGCGCAATTTATCAAAGGATACACTGCCCCGGAGATCATCGGGAAAAATTTCAGACTGTTTTACACGGAGGAAGATCGCGAAAAGAAGGTTCCCGAGATGCTGATCGACCTCGCAACACAAAACGGAAGAGCGCAGCATGAAGGGTGGCGTGTGAGAAAAGACGGAACGAAGTTCTGGGGCAGCGTTACGATCTCTGCAATCCACGGAAATCACGACAATGTTATTGGCTTCACAAAGGTTACGCGCGACCTCACGGAAAAGAAAATTGCAGAAGACAATCTCAAACGAAAAAATGTGGAGCTCGAAGAAATGAACAAAGAGCTCAACACCATGAACAAAGAGTTGTCGTCGTTTGCATACATCTCGAGCCACGACTTGCAGGAGCCACTTAGAAAAATTCAGACGTTCTCCAGCAGGATCATGGAAGTCGACGAGGGCAAGCTTTCCCAAAAAGGTATCGACTATTTTAACCGTATCCAGAATGCAGCGCAACGGATGCGTTTGCTGATCGACGACCTTTTGAGCTACTCGCGCGCAAACACTGCCGAACGAAAATACGAGAAGACCGATCTGAATAAGATCATCAAAGACGTACTGGAAGATCTCGAAAACATTATCGACGAGAAAAAGGCAGTAGTTGAATGTGGTTCAATGCCTGTGATGGACGTTATACCGTTCCAGTTCCATCAATTGCTGCTGAATTTGCTTAGCAACTCTTTGAAGTTCATAAGACCTAACAGCACTCCTTACATACTTATCCGTTCAAGCACAGTACCGGCCAATAAAGTGCCTGGCCTTCAGAAAAAAGTCTCGGAGCTGTATCATCATATTTCCGTTGCCGACAATGGCATTGGGTTCAACCAGGATTACAGTCAAAGAATATTCGACGTGTTTCAACGCCTTCATGGCCGCGAGGAATATCCTGGAACGGGAATCGGTCTTGCGATCTGCAAAAAGATCGTCGAGAATCACTATGGAACTATTGCCGCCGAAGCAAAACCTGGCTCAGGGGCAACATTCCATATTTACATACCCATGGAGTTGCCCACCTATGCCCAGACAGAGACTACTTGATCTTCGAAAAAGGCAGCGGCTTGAGGTAAACAGATTCTGGCCGTGAGCTGAGGATCTTTCCGTCTTTCTCTGAATCATCTCTTACTTTCACCCATGCCGGATCGACAAGGAAGTCGGCCCATGATTTTTTGGCACCATCCATATCCTTATGAGCAATGATGTAAACGAGGTCGGATTGCTTTCCGGTAGGCTCTTCACTTACCCAATACTCGATGTTTTGCATTCCGTGGCCTTCGAAGATCTTTAGTGTATGATCTCTGAATCTTGTTAGAAGATTGGGAAGCTTGCCGGGGTTGCAGGGATATGTCCTCAACTCGAATACACGATCGGGTCCTTTCGAAGCAGTGTTCATGGCCGGCAGCAGATCGGTAGTATACATGAATACTTGTTTTACAGAGTCTACAAGTTTTCCGTTGGCTTCTGTTTTTGTTTTCACATCCAGCCATTCGGGATCTACCCTGAATGCGTCCCATGCTTTCGCGCGGGCTTCCTTGCTGGGATAGGCGAGTATATAATAGAGTGCATTTTGCTGATTATCCACTGGTACCCAATAACCGATGTTTTGCATTCCATGCTTTTCGAAGATGCGGGTAGTATTGCCCCTGAAACGTTCGATGAGTGCATCCAGTTTTCCAGCCGGAGCATAATAGATACGTAGTTCAAAATAACGGGTGTCTTTCGCAGGTGAGAGAGCCATTAACAAGAGGGAGATAAACAGTAGTGCTTTCATAGAACCAAATTAATAAAAAAGCCCTGCAGCATTTTGCCGCAGGGCTATTTTTTCAATGACGTCTGTCGTGTCCACCGTGGTGTCTGCCGTTCTTCATTCTACTATGCCGTTCACGGTCCTGCTTTTTTTGGTCGAGGCGTCCTTTCTTATAGCCAGCCCACTTCGATTGTTGTTCGGGTGTAAGGACTTTGTTGATCTCGGATTGCCGCTCCTTGTTCAGGTCCTGGTGTTTCTGGCCATACTTTTTGTTGATTTCCTTGATCGATGCCGTTTGTGCATCATTGAGTGCCAACACGTCTTTCATCGATTCGCGTTGCGCGAAGATGAACGTACTGATCATCATCGCACCTACTAACATCAAACTCTTCTTCATAACATGTTTTTGTTTTTATACCCTTAAGAGTCAAATAAGGCTCCAAAGTTTAATGCGAAAGGCGCTTATTAGACAAACGGGATGAATGGATCGACGGTTTTGCCAATTTTTGTCGCTTTTTGCCCGCCTTTTGTCGCTACAAGCCATCCCCGGTTTTTAGAATCAGCTATACATTTGTTCTATGGAAACGAAACAAAAAACAGTGGTTACAATCGAAGCGACTGTAAACGCACCGATAGAGAAAGTTTGGAAATACTGGGGCGAGCCCGAGCACATTAAGAACTGGGCTTTTGCATCCGACGACTGGCATGCTCCCCAAGCCGAAAATGACCTGAGGACAAACGGCAAGTTCAGCACGACGATGGCCGCAAAAGACGGCAGCTTCAGCTTTGAATTCGGTGGAGTTTACACCAAAGTAGAACCCAAAAAACTTATCGAGTACGAGATTGCCGATGGCCGCAAAGTGTCTATCTCATTCGCAAGCACAGGCAATGCAACCAAAATAACTGAGACGTTCGAATGTGAAGATCAAAATCCGGTCGACATGCAACGCGCCGGATGGCAGGCGATCCTCAACAACATGAAGAAGTACACAGAAGGAAACTAACTTAGCGGATATACGAAGTGCAACGTCACCTGGGTGACGTTGCACTTATTTTTTCGTTTGTTATCCGGTAACACAAAAGCGCAACCCTCTTTTCTATGTTCTGTAATGAATTCAAATTGATGAATTCACCTGGCGCATGAGCGTTTCCTCCCATAGCCCCAAGACCGTCGAGACAATCGAGATACTCTGCGATGAAAGAAATATCGCCGGCGCCTCTCCTTCCGGGATCGTAAGGCTTAACTTCGCCGAGTCCCATATCCATATTCACTTTACTTAGCCTGTTCAACACTTCCATGTTCCCGTCGGTGGGCGGCATGGAAGGATATCCGTCGTTGAACGTGATCACCGACTTTGTGCCGGGGAGACTTTCACTTACGATAGCCTTCATCTTTTCGCGGGTCTTTTGTTTTTGTTCTTCCGAAATGAATCGAAGGTCGCCGTTTACCACTGCAGTGTTCGCGATGATGTTCGTTTTACCTGAAACATCTCCCTCCGTCCCGGTCGAATCGGTCGAGAGTTGGGTGCCGCCCAAAATTATTCCGGGGTTGTAGGTGAGATATTGCTCCTGGAGGTCGGAGTAAAAACGAGTGAGTATCCGCGCTGCTTCGTAAACCGCTCCGGCCCCCGCGTTGGGTGTGAAGATGCCGGAAGAGTGACCTTGCTTGCCGGTAACTTCGAGATGCCAGTTGCTGCTGCCACGTCGTGCCACGGTGGCGTAGTTGAAACCGGTACCTGTTTCGAAGCACAGGGCGATGTCGCTGCGTTGTGCGGCTTCGATAATGTCTTTGCGGCTGATGTCGAGAGGACGACCCGCGGCTTCTTCATCGCCGTGAAGGATAACGATAACCTGCCGGTCTTTCAACATGCCTGCTTCGTGCATGGCCTTCAGCGCATACAACAGCACCATGTTGCCTCCTTTCATATCGTTCACGCCGGGACCCCAGGCGAGTGAATCCTTACGATTCCACTTCTGAAAATCACTTTCTGGCTCGAAGACGGTATCGATGTGACCAATCAACAGCAGACGCTTGCCTTTTTTTCCTTTGATCTCCCCGACGAGGTGACCGGCGCGTTTCAATTCGGCAGGCATGTCGACCCATTTAGTTGTGAAACCAAGCTGGTCGAGAAATTCTTTGTAGATGAGGCCCACCTTCTTAACACCTGCGATGTTGTAAGTGCCGCTGTTGATGTTTACCGTCTTTTCAAGAAAGGCGACCGACTCTTCGTAGTTCTTTTCAACGTTCTTCAGGATCTGTAACTCGGCTTTTGTTAACTGGCCGAAAGCTGTAAAGGTGAGCAGGATCAATACAGCAGTTGCAATGAATCGCATGGGTTTAGATAAATTTAGTCCATGCAAGTTGCGGATTTTTTATTTTAAAATCTGCATACCACCTGCAAGCCACGTACAGCAATGCTACATCGATAACAAATGCGATATAAAGAAGCGGCAAGTCCCACATGTTTTCCGGCGGCACCTGTGCGAACGGCGCGATGTGGTACCATTCGTGATGTGCGTTGCCGAATAAGATCATGTTAATGATCACCGCGGTGATGTGGATCAAAGGAATGTGAAGGAGATAATAAAAGAATGGAACACTTCCCATGACTCTAAAAAAGCCGGCAACGGCGCCCTTCATCTTTTCGGCGTATGGTATCAATGCTATCAGCGGACCTAACGTCATCAGGAGATATAACTGCGAAGCGGGATACTTCTGTTGATTCAATAAACGGAGTATAAACGGCATATCATTTTCTTTCATGAAAATGATCCCAAAAAGTATGAACGCGGCGATCGCTCCTGCTCCGATGACATGACAGTATCTCCTCATCTTACTTTCTTCCAAAATCAAGATCTTACCAAACCCATACCCCGCCATCATCACTCCTATCCACGGCACGATCACGTATAGTATCGCCACCCACGATGGCCCCTCAGCCCCCGAAGAATAAATGAACTCCCAATAAGGTCGTATCGATCCAGGTAAAAGCGGCGACACCAATGCAAACAGCTGTTGACCAAAGATGATGGTAAGCCCGATGATCGCTACCGTTCTTGCTTCGAGTCGTACGACCAATCCGAGGAGTATCATACAAATTCCCAGCATCCAGATCACACCGGCGAGCATGAACTCCGATAGATTGAGGTTGAACGTCCAGCACAACCGTATCAATGTGAACTCGAGTACAACAAGCATGAGCCCGCGCGTAAACAGGTAGCTGGCGAGCTTTTGCTTATCGTTTACTTTTAATCCGTACAAAAACGCGGCGGTGCCGGCGAAGAACGCAAAGCCAGGGGCACAGAAATGAGTTACCCACCTTGTAAAAAAGATCGCCGGGTCGGGCCCTCCCGCGGGTACACCTGAGTAAACTCTTACGTGGTCGATGGCCATCAGCACCATTATCAGTCCACGTACAATATCAAGCGATTGCATCCTTTTCATCCAACTAATATAGCATTTGTTTCGTATTTGTCAATAATGCTCTTTGGTATATTAAGACCTCCTAACCCCTTACCTATGAGCCCTAAACAGCCGTTTATCCTACTGGTTCTATTAGTGACCACGTCGTTTGCCATCGCGCAAACGTTCAGTATCGAATCTGTAAAGAGTTATCCGTTTCCCACTGAGCTTGTGGCTTCGTCTTCGGGTGCGCGCATTGCGTGGGCGGCGGATGAACGCGGAAAGAGAAACGTGTATGTGGCGGAAGGTCCGGACTTCAAGCCCAGGATGATAACGAACTACGCGAACGATGATGGGCAGGAGATCACATCGCTTGCTATTTCACCTGATGGAAAATTTGTTGTGTTTGTTCGTGGCGGCGATCATGGTTCCAATTGGGATGATGGAATGCCAGTGAATCCTTCGTTCACAGCAGAACAATTCAAAGTGCAGATCATCAGTGTGCCGTTTGCCGGTGGAGAAGCAAAAACACTTTCGGAAGGAGATGAGCCTGCGATCTCGCCAAAGAGCGACGTAGTCATATTCATTAAAGGTGGACAGCCATCGACGGTACCGATCGATGGATCGGCAGCTGCGAAGAGCTTGTTTGTAACCCGCGGCACTGTAGGCAACCTGGAGTGGTCAGACGATGGATCGCAGCTTGCGTTTGTTGCATCACGTGGAGATCATTCGTTGATCGGTATCTATAAAAACGCCAACACGCCTATTCAGTGGATTGCGCCGTCGTTCACGAGAGACTATTCTCCGAAATGGTCGCCCGATGGAACGAAGCTTGCGTTTATCCGCACACCAGGAAGTGGTGGTGCACCGGATTCACTTCTTACGCGTCGTCATAATCCGTGGGCGATCTGGACCGCAGAAGTTTCGAGTGGAAAAGCCTCACAAATTTATAAGTCGCCGGCAACGTTGCGTGGCTCGGTACCGACAACACATGGCAGCACAAATCTTCACTGGGCTGCTGGCGATAAGATCACATTCCTCTCCTACCAGGATGGCTGGCCTCATCTATATTCGATCGATGCGAAGGGTGGTAAAGAACTTCTTCTCACGCCGGGCAACTTCATGGCCGAGCACGTTCGCCTGAGTCCCGATAAAAAATGGTTGATGTTCAGTGGCAACACTGGTCCCGATGCGAACGATCTCGACCGTCGTCATGCTGTTCGGGTAGCGGTAGACAAAGCCGGTGTTGAAGTGATGACGCCCGGCACGGGCCTCGAGTGGACGCCAGTGATCACGGGTGACGGCTCTACTATGGCATTGATCAGTGCAACGGCACAGCGTCCGCCCGTTCCTGCAGTGATCGCATTGAACAACGCGAAAAAGGAAATTAAGCTCGTGGGTGCCGAAATGATCCCGTCGGATTTCCCCACGACGAAACTTGTTACGCCAAAGAAAGTAACGTTCAGAGCAAGCGATGGCGTTACTGTGCACGCAGATGTGTTCGAGCCCGCGAATGGCTCCGCGAAGAAACCTGCGATCGTGTATGTTCATGGTGGCCCGCCTAGGCAAATGTTGCTGGGTTGGCACTACTCCGATTATTATGCGAATGCCTACGCTACGAATCAATATCTCGCAAACCTCGGCTTCATCGTGCTATCGGTCAATTATCGCCTGGGCATTGGTTATGGATTTGATTTTCACCAGCCGGCAAATGCTGGTATGTCGGGAGCTTCCGAATATCTCGACATCAAAGCGGCTGGTGAGTGGCTCGCAAAACAAACGAATGTAGACGCTGCAAGGATTGGTGTGTACGGTGGATCGTACGGTGGCTTCCTTACTGCCCTTGCGTTGGGTCGCGACTCCAAATTGTTCGCTGCCGGTGTCGACATTCATGGTGTGCATGATTTCGTGACAGGCAGGGCCGTTCTTAGTCCGCCGGCCGATCGCTACGAAAAAGCTCCCGACCTCGCGAAAGCGATCGAAGTTGCATGGCAGTCATCGCCGGTTGCATACGTTTCTACGTGGAAGTCGCCAGTGCTAATCATACACGGCGACGACGATCGCAACGTGCGCTTCAATCAAAGCACCGATCTTGTACGACGCCTCGAAAAAAAGGGAGATGTTTCGATGGAGACCATGGTGATCGTGGACGACACACACCACTGGATGAAACATTCCAACGCCATAAAAGTTGATGGTGCTATCGGCGATTACTTCGTCAGGAAATTCTTAAAGCTCCAGTAATGCGCCTGACATTAGCCCTGGTTTTTTGTGCAGGCATCTGCTTTGCACAGACCGATACGCTTACGTATTCGCGGAAAGCAGTAATGATCCAGATGCGGGATGGCATCAAGCTCAACACCATTATCTATTCGCCCGCGAAAGCAACAACCCCACTTCCTATCCTTTTCCTGAGAACGCCGTACGGGGTAAGTCATCTTCCTTCGCCCAATAAAATTCCGTATGTGGCCGACATGGCCAAAGAAGGGTACATCTTCGCCTACCAGGATATCCGCGGCCGCTATAAATCCGAAGGTAAATTCGAGATGCAGCGTTTTACACGCGACAAGAAAGACAAGAAGTCGATCGATGAAAGCACCGACACCTACGATGCAATCGAATGGATGTTGAAGAACGTTCCGAACAACAATGGTAACGTGGGCATGTATGGCATCTCGTATGGTGGCTGGACTACCATGATGGGAACGATCGATCCTCATCCTGCCCTCAAAGCGGTTTCGGAGCAGGCATCGCCGTCAGACATGTGGATAGGAGATGACTTTCACCACAACGGTGCTTTCCGGCTGAGCTATGCATTCGAGTATGCTTACATGGAAGAGGCCACAAAAGAAGACGCTCACTTTCCATTCGATCGTTTCGATACGTACGACTGGTACCTGAAGCTCGGTCCGCTTTCGAATGTGAATGAAAAATATTTTCATGGAAAGATCCCGAGCTGGAACGACTTCGTCAATCATCCCGATTACGATGACTTCTGGAAAAAACAATCGATGCCCTATCGTATCGAACAGGCAGGGCCAACGGTGCCCAACCTGCATGTAGCTGGATATTGGGACCAGGAAGACTGGTACGGGCCGCTGAAAGCATACGAAGTTCTCGAAAAGAAAGACACTCAACATAAAAACTACATCGTCATTGGTCCGTGGAACCACGGCGGGTGGGGTCGCATGGCCGGCGACAAGCTCGGCAACATCAGCTTTGGCTTGCCGACTGGCGAGCAGTTCCGGAGCCAGATACAATCGACATGGTTCGCAAGTCATCTGAAGGGTAAGACCATTCCGCCTTCGCCCGAAACTCCTGCGATGAAAGTTGGAGACATCGGTGGTGGTTCATTCCCGGAAGCGCTAACGTTCCAGACTGGTTCGAACTCATGGAAGTCGTACGAGGCGTGGCCACCAAAAAATGTTACGACCAGGAATCTTTACTTCCATCCGAACGGCAAGTTGTCGTGGGAAGCGCCTACTGAAAAAGAGGCGTTCGATTCTTACGTATCGGATCCTGCACACCCGGTGCCATACAGGAATCGTCCGATCGAAGCAACTTACGGTCCGGGTTCGCGCTGGTACACATGGCTTACTGAAGACCAGCGGTTTGTCCATAACCGTCCGGATGTGGCGAGTTGGGAAACGGATGTTTTAACTGAAGATGTGACGATCACCGGGAATATTCTCGCTAACCTGTATGCGTCGACTTCAGGATCTGACAGCGATTGGGTTGTGAAGTTGATCGATGTGTATGGAGAAGATAATGCCGAAGACCTAAAGATGAACGGATACCAGTTCATGATCGCGAACGACGTGTTCAGGGGCAGATATCGCAAGAGCTTCGAAAAACCCGAGGCGATCCAACCGGGAGCAGTTGACAAATATTCGATCGATCTGCATGCGGTTAATCACGTCTTTAAGAAAGGACATCGCATCATGGTACAGGTACAGAGCACATGGTTCCCTATCATCGACAGGAACCCGCAGAAGTTTGTACAGAATATTTTTAACGCGAAGGAGGAAGACTTTCAGATCGCAACACAGAAGATACATCGGTCTGCTGATGCTCCATCGCACATTGTATTAATGGTTGGAAAATAATAACGTATGAAAACAATATTTACTTTATTGATTGCAACAGTTGTTCTGTGTTCCTGCAATTCGACCAGGCTTTACCAGGAGGCGAAACATCCAAAGCTGAACAAGGAGAATCTCGAAAAAATAAACGGGATTTATACTTATAAGCTCTGGCACCAGCTTAATCCTACGACTGCGAAAGCAGATAAAAATTGCTCTGTGAAATTGACCGTTCTGGGCAAGCATAAAATAAGAACAGAACTTATTCGTAATAATGATGTCGTTTCTTCTGCCACGTTAAAAGGTAAACTGAGAAAGAATGGCTATTACTCGATCAATCCATGTATCAACCTGATCCCCACGCCATTTCTTTTTGTCTTCAAGCGTAACAAGCAGGATATCATTCTCACTGAAAAAAATGATCTTCATGTGGCGTACAGCAAATATGGGTTATCCGTTATACTCTTGATGGCTTCCGGCAGCGAAGATCGCGGCGCAGAGGTATACGAACGAAGACAATGAGAATATTCATGATGATGCTTGTTGTGGGCTTGTGCTCGTGCAGGTCTACCGGGCAATTCCAGGTGAGCGGCCATCCGCCGTTAACAAAAGAGAATATTTCGAAAATCAATGGCGATTACAATTCGGATGCCTGGAAACATTTAAAATTATTACGCGGAAAATACCAGGATGATCCTTCGCATTTTGTGAGACTGACAGCACGAAGTGAAAATCTGATCGAGGCCAAGCTCATGACACAAGATCAAACCATCCTTGCAGAAGCTTTGCTCCCTGGCCGGATAAAAGAGAATGGATATTTTTCGGCCACACGAAAAGTCTTCCTCATACCTATCCCTCTCCTCACGTGGTACTCCACACTTAAGTCGGACCTGATCCTGAATTCCGACAACGATCTTTACGTTGCTTATAACCGCTCCGGTTTTGCGATAGTATTATTATTTTCCGGAGGTGATAAGGATTTAAACGGCGCTATACACAAACGGCTACGATGATCAGAACCATAATTACTATTCAATTCTTTTTGCTGTCGCTTGCAGCGCAAAGTCAATCTTTTAAAGTCATCGGTTTCTTTACGGCGAAGAACGATCGTGCGCACATCACGTTCGTTCACGAGGCCAATAAGTGGCTGGATAAAACGGCAAAAGCCAATGGCTTCAGCTACGACTCAACGAACAACTGGAGCAATCTCAACACTGAATTCCTGAAGAACTACGATGTTGTTCTTTTTCTCGACACACGTCCCGACTCTCTCGAGCAGCGAAAAGCATTCGAGCAATATATGGAAGATGGCGGTGCATGGATGGGCTTTCACTTTGCCGCATTTGCGTTAACTCCATCAGCATTTCCACAAAACTGGGATTGGTACCACAGCAAGTTCATAGGCGCCGGCGAGTACAAGAGCAACACCTGGCGACCTACATCGGCGGTGCTTAAGGTAGAAGACAGAAAACACCCGGTCCTCAAAGGCATTCCGGAAACATTCAAGTCACAGCCCAACGAATGGTATCGATGGAAGAATGATCTCAAGTTGAACAGGGATATCACGATCCTGCTTTCGATCGATCCATCGAGTTTCCCATTAGGAACGGGACCCAAGCAGCATGAGATCTGGCACGAAGGATACTATCCTGTGATGTGGACGAATGTGAAGTACAGGATGATCTACATGAATATGGGGCATAATGATATAGATTATGAAGGGAAGACCAATAAACAGTTGAGCTCAAGCTTCGGAAATAAGGAGCAGGATCTGTTGTACCTGAATTGTTTGAAGTGGCTTGGAACAAAGAAGAATATAAGATAAAGAGGGGGTTTAAATATTAAATATTAAATATTAAACTCTAAATGATAAATGACTGCTTTAGAGTTTAGAGTTTAGAGTTTAATATTTAGTGTTCCTATCAAACGCCGCCCAAAGTATCTCCACAGGATGTAGTGCCCTCCTCTCCGTGCCGTCTTTAATTTGATGCCTGCAACTTGTCCCGGCAGCCGCAATTATCACATCACCTGGCTGCTTTCTAACAGTAGGAAACAATACAAGCTCCCCAATCTGCATCGAGATCTCAAAATGCTCTTTCTCATATCCAAAACTACCCGCCATCCCGCAGCATCCCGACGGTATCAAATGAACCTCGTTGTTGCCAAGTCTTGTCAGGATCTTTTTAACCGGCGTCAGTGACGACAGCGCCTTTTGCTGGCAATGTCCGTGAAGTTTGATAACCTTCTTCTGTTCTTTAAATGATCCCGGATCGATCCTGCCGGCATCGAGCTCCCTGGCGAGAAACTCTTCGATCATAAAAGTAGAAGCGCCAATCTTTTGTGCACTTGATTTTTCCTGGCCACGTAGCAAGTCGGGATATTCATCACGGAACGTGAGTATCGCAGATGGTTCGACGCCAATCAGGGGAGTTTCCGGTGTAATGATTGAATGAAAAGCGTTGATGTTTTTGCGTGCGAGCTCACGGGCCTCTTCCAACAATCCCTTCGAAAGGAAACTTCGTCCCGACGCGGCGTGTTCAATATACCTGACTTCATATCCGAGAACATCGAGCAGCTTAACCGTCGTAATGCCGATCTCCGGCTCGTTATAATTCAGCAACTCATCGATAAAAATATAAACGACACGGTCGCTCTTCTTTGGCTTGAATTCATTGAGATACCATTTCTTCCATGTCTTCGAGGTAACGTGAGGCATGCTCCGATCTTTCGCAAAACCGATGGCTCCTTTGAAAAGCTTGCTCTTCGAAAATATGCGGTATGCCCATGGCGCTATTGACGCCAGCTTCATTCCCAGCTCGAAGTTTCCGATGAGTCGCGAGCGCAGTGGCACTCCCTTCTCCTTATAATATTGATATTGCCACTCCTGTTTCAGTTTTGCCAGGTCAACATTCGAAGGACATTCAGACTTACATCCTTTACATGCCAGGCAAAGATCCATTACTTCCTTGATCTCTTCATGGGCGAAAGGATTTGGCTTGTCCGACCGCGTGATCATTTCGCGAAGTATGTTCGCACGGGCACGAGTGGTTTCTTTCTCTTTACGGGTGGCCATGTAGCTTGGGCACATGGTGCCTCCGCTGATCTCGGTCTTGCGACAATCGCCGGAGCCATTGCATTGTTCCGCCGTGCGGAGGATGCCCATCGTCTCAGAAAAATCGAGGATGGTGTCGAACTCTTTTGTCTGCTGGTTCTTGTCGAAGCGCAGAAAGGTATCCATTGGCGGAGTGTCGACGATCTTGCCGGGATTGAAAATGTTGTCGGGATCCCAGGCCTTCTTAAGCTCTTTGATCAGCTTGTAGTTGTGCTCGCCGATCATCATCGGTATGAATTCGCCGCGCAGGCGGCCGTCGCCGTGCTCGCCCGACAATGAGCCGTCGTACTTCTTCACAAGGGCAGCGGTATCTTCGGCAACTGTGCGGAACAGCTTCACACCTTCTTCCTTTTTCAGATCTATGTATGGGCGGAGGTGAAGCTCGCCGGAACCTGCGTGAGCATAGTGTACACTATAAAGACCGTGCTTCTTAAGCATGACATTGATGTCGGAGATGTATGCGGGCAGATCGTTCACGTCGACCGCAGTGTCTTCTATGACAGGCACGGGCTTCGTGTCGCCGGGAATATTTGAAAGAAGACCCAGTCCTGCCTTACGAAGGTTCCATACTTTCTTGATGTCTTCGCCAGCTACAACAGGATATGAGTAACCGAGATTACTGTTCTTTAACTCAGCGATCAGTGTATTCGCATCACGGTCGACTTCCGCCTCAGAGCTTCTTGTGAGTTCGGCAACAAGTATCGCCATCGGATCGCCCTCGATAAAAAAACGATTCTCTTTATAAAGAATGTTCCTTTTGGTTGCCTCAAATACATAGTGGTCCATCAATTCAACAGCTGACGGACTGTATTTCAGCGCCACAAGGTTTGCACGCAGCGACTCATCTATACTTGCACAGTGAATACATACAAGCTTTCGAAATGGCGGATCGATGGGCGAAAGTTTAAGCTTCGCAGCGGTAACGAAACACAACGTTCCTTCAGAGCCGGCGATGAGCGACGAGAAGTTAAATTTTTTCCCTCCGGGTGTGAAGGGATGCATTTGAGCAAGGAGGTCTATTGCGTAACCGGTGTTACGACGGGCGATGGAGCGTTTGGGAAAACCGCGCTCTATTTCTTTTCGATTATCGGGATCCGACAGAAGTTTAACGGCGTGCTGGTAAAGGGGGTGGTTCGGCAACTCGTCTACATCTCCAAAAGAAACAGCGCTTCCATCCGACAAGAGCGCTTTCACTTCCAATAAGTGCTCGCGGGTACTTCCATAAACAACCGAGTTCGATCCACACGAATTATTTCCGATCATTCCCCCAATCATCGCGCGATTCGCGGTCGATGTTTCCGGGGCGAAGAACAATCCGTAAGGTTTGAGAAGATTATTCAGGTCGTCGCGGACAATGCCGGGTTGTACCCAAACATATCGCTGCTCTTTGTTGATCTCGAAAACTTTATTGAAATACTTCGAGATATCGACAACAATCCCGCCGCCCACAACCTGCCCGGCGAGCGATGTACCGCCTGCCCTCGGTATGAGCGATGTTTTGTTCTTCTTCGCAAAGTGGATAAGCTTAACAATATCGTTGTCGGTCTTCGGCAGAACGACCGCAAGAGGGATCTCACGATAAGCCGAAGCATCCGTGGCATACAGGCGGCGCATTGTTTCATCTGTAAACAATTCGCCCTCTAATTCCCTTTTTAGACTGGTGAAATCAGGCGAGTGCAACAACTTTCTTCATTTTCTCGAGTCCCGTCTTCAACACCGTGAGTGCATCCTGCTCCCAATAAGTTTTATTGAAGAGTTCAAGCGATAACACTTTAGTGCCACCCATATTCGCAAGATCGGTAATGATCTGCTTGAACGGAGCCACACCATCGCCAGGATAAACACGATGACTATCGTTCTGCTCGGTACGTGGAACATTGCCCGGGTAATCGTTGATGTGGATCACATCGATAAGTTTTCCATTCACCATTTTCAGGCAATCGAAGTTCGAACCGCCACGGAAAAGGTGATAGACGTCGGGAAGAATATTTACGTCCGGGTCATTCGCCGCTGCGCAAGCCATGAGCGCCTGTCCGAAATGATAGAACACGGGAGATCCTCCCCAGAATTCCAGCAGGGGTTTTACACCTGTCTCGCGACCGAGGTCCAATAATTTTTTATATCGCTCGCCTACCTTATACAAATCGAGTGGTTGGTCTGGCTTCACTCCCCCGGAAGGGGCAGCAATTCTCTTGCAGCCAATTTCAGCCATCATCAGCATTTCCTCTTTCATTTGAGCGAACCCTGCTGCGCGTTGCGTATCGTCGTCAACCATCCAGGGTGCAAAACCGATCGCATCCTCCACGGTGAGATGATTATCGGTGATGAGTTTTTTTAACGCTGGCATCGAACCACCCTGGTCTTTGTATGCTTTCACATCCATCACCCAAAGTTCGAGGCTATCGAACCCTGCTTTTGCTGCGAGCTCGATCGATTTCGTGAGGCCGACTTTCTGACCACGGATGGTGCTGGTGTTTAAACAATATTTGAATTGAGAAGGGGCGGCAGGTTTGGATGATGCAAGCTGGGGCAGGGTTGTTGCGGCTGCGGTCAGGCCAATTGCCTTAAGGGTGTCGCGACGATTCATAAGGTGGTCCCGTCTTCATGTTACTACGGCGGGCAAAGCAAATTTACTATATTTCCTAAATGAAAAGATCGTATATCATCACCACGTTCCTCGTCCTTTCGCTGTTCGCGATCAACATTCAAAGCACGAAAAAACCTAAGTGGAAGCCCATCTTCAACGGCAAGAATCTCGATGGGTGGACCATGAAAATTTCAGGACACCAGGCAGGTGAAAACTACGGCAATACTTTTACCGTCAAAGATGGTATCATTAACGTTCGTTACGACGACCCGGTGTATGCCAACTTCAACAACCAGTTTGGCGCACTCTATTATAAGAAGAAGCTCACCAACTATCGCCTGAAAGTAGAATATCGTTTTGTGGGCGAAACAGCCAAGGGTGCACCCAGCTGGGGCTACCGCGACAATGGTGTAAATTTCCACGGCCAGTCGGCCGAAGCTGTCGGACTTAACCAACCATTCCCGGTCACGCTCGAAACCAATCTCCTTGGTGGAAATGGCAAAGATGAGAGGCCCAATGGCGAGATCTGCGCCAACGGCATTATTATACAAATCAATGGCGCACCGAATCCTTCGTTCTGCAACCCACCTACAGTGAAACGTACGTTCCACGGCGACCAGTGGGTGACGCTCGAGATCGATGTTCAAGGTCCAAAGATCGTTCAATACCTGAATGGCGAAGAAATTCTCCGTTTCGAAGATCCCCGTTACAATCCAAAACACGATATTGCCAGGACTCTTATCGTAGACGGAAACGATAAAGTCACCTCTGGTTACGTGTCACTGCAGTCGAACTCCCACCCCATCGATTTCAGGAAGATAGAGTTAATGGAATACTGAAGCGTGCAACCATATTGATGGTTGACAGGTCTCTCAACTGAAAGCTGAACGGCAGTGCTATGTTCAAACACTATGTAATTATCATTTACAGGAATTTCCTGCGTTCGAAAGGATACTTCCTCATCAATCTTGCTGGCCTTGCGGCAGGACTCACCTGTACGCTTCTCATCTATTTGTGGGTGCAGGACGAACTTCACATGGACAAGTTTCATGAGAAGGATGCCAATTTGTTCCAGGTGATGGAACACCAGCAGTACTCCGACAGGCTCATGACCACCACGTCGACGCCAGGTTCACTGTCGGAAGCACTGAAGGCAGATTATCCCGAAATCGAATATGCGATGACGGCGAGCTGGATCAACGATCACACGTTGTCGATCAAAGATCACAACATAAAAGCCAAAGGTTGGGATGTCGATCCCGCCTTCTTCAACATGTTCTCGTACAAACTGGTCGAAGGCACACCAGGCGAAGTTTTAAAAGATAAATACTCGATGGTGATCTCGAAGTCACTTGCCGTTCGCCTGTTCGATACCGACCGCGACGTGGTTGGCAAGACGGTTGAGGTCGATCACGGCAAATCGTTCAACGTAACCGGATTGATGGAAGATGTTCCGAACGATTCCCAGTACAAGTTCGATTACGTGATCTCGTTTGAACTGATGCGAAGTGAACAAGAATGGCTTCGGTCGTGGGGCAGTAACGGCCCTCCTACTTTTATTTTGACAAAAGCCGGAACAGTTCCGGCAGACCTTGAGAATAAGATCAAAGACTATGTCAAGAAGAAGAACGACCGTTCGCAGGTAACACTGTTCCTTCAGAAATACTCAGACCGGTATCTGTATGGCTCATACAATGAAGAAGGAAAACAGGAGGGCGGAAGGATATGGTATGTGAAGCTGTTTTCATTGATCGCCATTTTTATTCTTGTGATCGCCTGTATCAACTTTATGAACCTCTCGACCGCGAGGGCAACGCGGAAATCGAAAGAAGTAGGCATTAAAAAATCGGTGGGTGCGGGACGTCAGTCACTGATCTGGCAATACATGAGTGAATCGATCATCACCACGATCCTGTCTCTTCTCGTAGCACTGATGTTGGTTTATTTTGCCCTGATTCCTTTCAACGTCGTAACAGACAAGCAAATTAAACTGGATCTTGGGGACCCTGCTCTACTGATGTGGTTGTTCGGTGTAACTATCGGCACCGGGCTGCTCGCGGGAAGTTACCCCGCATTGTACCTGTCGGGCTTCAAACCGGCCGCAGTTCTTAAAGGCGAAATGAAAAACTCGCTCGGAGAACTTTGGGCACGGAAGGGCCTCGTGGTCTTTCAATTCTGGCTTTCGGTAATCCTGATCATTTCCGTGATCGTGATCTACAAGCAGATAGAATATGTTCAAACGCTAAGCCTGGGTTACGACAAGTCGCACATGATCCGGATCTACCGCGAAGGACGGCTGGAGAAAGATATCGATGCATTCCTCAACGAGGTACGAAGAGTACCGGGAGTTGTGAATGCTGCGTCGATCGGTCACGGGTTGCTCGGTCAGCAGAACAACACCAGTGGACTTCAATGGGAAGGAAAAGATCCTGAAGAACGCATCCTGTTCGAGAACATTGCAGTTGATGACGATGTGCTAACAACGCTTGGGGTAAGCCTCGTCGACGGGCATGACTTCACAAAAACTCCTTCCGATTCGTCGAAAGTTATTTTCAACGAGAAAGGCATTGAAGCAATGAACCTTAGCGATCCGATCGGCAAGCATATAAAACTCTGGGACCGCCACGATCTTGAGATAATTGGTGTTGTCAAGAATTTTAATTTCATGTCGATGCACGAGGAAATTAAACCAATGTTCTTCCGCTTCAACAAGCAAAACAGTTACAATATCCTTATTCGTCTTGAACCCGCTAAAGAGAAAGCAGCCATTGAAAAGATCGGTGAGCTGTATTCCAAATTCAACCCTGGTTTCTCATTCGAATACAGGTACCAGGATGAAGAGTACGCAAAACTTTATTCGGGCGAACAACGCGTTGCACAACTCGCGAGCTACTTCGCTACCATGGCGGTGCTGATCAGTTGTCTCGGACTTTTCGGACTTGCAGCATTTACTGCAGAAAGAAGATTGAAAGAGATCGGCATAAGAAAGGCACTTGGATCGTCTTCGACAAACATCGTATTGTTGTTGTCGGGCGATTTCACAAAGATGGTTCTGATCTCCGTTGTGTTGGGATTGCCGGTGGGCTACTGGTTCCTGGACACATGGCTTAATGAATTTGCATACAGGGTTCCGCTTAATATGATGTACTTCGTGAGCGCTGGATTGCTGGCGCTGCTGATCGCATGGATAACGGTTGCCTCGCAGGCGATACGGGCATCACGCACTAATCCAGTGCAGTGTTTAAGAATGGAATAGAAAGAGAATGGACTGGAGAGCAGAATTTTACGGAGCTGCTACCGGCGCCGTCTTATCTATGATCTTCTCCAGCTTGCGACGTTGTTTGGGCATAAGGGCGTCGTAGATCTTGCGGCTGCGTTGACGAAGTCCCTGTTCGAGTTGTTCGTGCTTATTGGATTCGTCTACATTTTCGTCCTTCATCAGGCGAATGCTTTCGTAGAACTCGGTATTGATCTCTTCGATCTTTCGTGATTGATTGTTGCGGAGCGCGAGCTCATCCTTCCAGAAAAGCGGATCGTACATCACCATCTCCCGGCCATCGTTCGGGTCGTTCTGACCGCTCGCGGCGAGCGAGATCAGCATTGCCGACAGCGCAAAAAGATAGCGGACTCTCAGGAGTAAAGGCTGGTTAGATTCCTTCATTTCGGTATATTTTTCACGTTTTACAGCAAAAACAACGCGAAAGCCAGCTCAAAAGTACAACAAATCCCCAATCTGTCGCCCCAGCGGTCGTATTTATAGACAAACAGGCACAGCCTGCCGGCAGGCCGGAGCTATCGTGCGATGACCTGGTAGCCTTTTTCGCCGTTCTTGTCGACTTCTCTGACCACTTTCTGTGCTTTTAATTCCGCAAGCAAGGCAACAATAGCTGCCTCCTTGTCGGCACCGAGGTGCCCGACAAGCTGTGAATGAGTCTTGATGTCGTTGGGGGCTTTCCTGAAATCAGTGATAAAGTTCAGGATGTCTATTTTTTTCAGCATTTGACTATAGGCTTAGTATGGGATGCATATACGAAAGTAACAGTCTTCGGGTTACCTGGGGAAGTACCGCCTGCGAACTTTCTCTTTCGAAAGACGGTGGATTTCCATTACTTAGACTACCCACCATAACCTGCTTTCCTTGAGGCGTACTTTTCTATTTTTCTTTTTAGTACTCGCGGTCTCTTGCGTAGAGCCGTACCCGCCTCCGGTGAGCGACGAGCAAGCTTCGTCGACTATGGTAGTAGATGGGTTCATTGATGGCACAAAAGATATAGCCACGATAAAGCTCACCTACGCAACTGCGCTTGCCGATTCGAAGGAAGCACAGAAACTGAGCGGAGCCAGGGTATGGATCGAAGACGAGCAGCAAAATAAAACCAACCTCTCCGAAACGGCAGCGGGAATTTACACCAGCAGTGGCGCGAGTTTCGCCACCGGTAACAAATACCAACTTCATGTCGATCGTGGTACGAATGTCGAGTATCACTCCGACTATGTTGAGCTTCTTCCAACGCCCCCTATCGATAGCGTGACATGGGAAGCGGATGATCTCGACGTCGCTTTCTTTGTGAACACCCACGATCCTGACAACAAGATAAATTTTTTCAAATGGGATTTCCTCGAGACGTACGAGTATACCTCGCCGATCCAGTCGAAGTATAAGGTCATAAACGGGGAAGTAGTATTCAGTCCCGGTGCCGAATCCAACTCTACGTGTTGGCAAACACTGGCCTCACAAGACGTTCTCACAACTTCGGTGGAACGTCTTACTGATAAAGTCGTATACAGGTATCCGATCTATCGCCTGGCTGGCGACGATCTTAAGTTGTGGTGGATGTACAGTATGATCGTTCGTCAGACCAGTCTCGAAAAGACTGCATACACGTTCTGGTCGAACCTGAAAGAAACTACTGAAAATCTCGGTGGGCTCTTCGACGCGATGCCTGCGGAGGTGAGAGGTAATATTCACTCATCAGATCCAAATGATCTCGTATTAGGATACTTCTATGCGAGCGAGGTTAGCGAAAAAAGAATTTTCATTGCCTTCTACGACCTTCCGGATCCAATCCTTCGCATCCCACGCATACGCGACGAGTGCGTCACTTGGAATATCTCCGTGCCAGAAGTGAAGCATCTCGAGGAGCATACACTGGTTATCAAACCTTTAACGGACCTGCGTGGAAATCTAATCGGATATGAAGTCGGCACGGACCGGTGCATCGACTGCAGAGTCTATCGAAAGGGAACGTTACAGAGGCCAGACTTCTGGCCTGCTGTATCGTTCTAGATTAAAACATAAACCCTAAAGAGATGTCGATCCGTGATGCAGAGTCTTTGTTGCCTCCGCGGTCGATCATTTTGGTATAGTTTGTTGTGAAGCACAAGTGACTGCCCCTGTGCTTAACACTCGCGCCCAATCCGAAGAATGCAGGATTCTTGTATTTACCTTCTGCGGGCTGATAACCTGCGCTTGGTTTACCTGCGCGGGTAGTGAAGTCGAGTCGTGTTGAGAAGTCGATCCAGATATCGTCTGCAACCAATGGGGTAACCATAAGGGCGGGACCGGCATGAAAAAAATATCCGGCGGGGTCCTGGGTTATACCACCGGGACGTTGTGAAGCGAAGATATAATCGCCTAAGCTGATACCGGGGGAAACCAGCAGTTTGTCTTTCGCAACAGCATTCCACGTGATGTGGTGCCATCCGAAGAAGCCGCTGCCGAAAGCTTGTTCAGCGCCGTTGGAATTTTTGTTAGGCATTTCTTTGCCGTTGATCAGTCGTGCGACAACCCAGAGCATATCTCCGAGTGTAGGATTTTCGAAATGCCAGCGGTTGGCTCCTTTTCTATAGTCATCGAAGCGAAACTTCATATTGAGGGTAGTTCCACCATAGTCGACAGTGTATTTGGTGTTTACTTGTGTACGCCGGATCATGATCTCCCAGTTCCAGGAATGGAAGGGTTTTCCGATGTCCTCGAAGCTTTGCGCGGAAGCGTTTCCGAGTCCGGCGGTTGCGAGTAAGATTAAAGCCAAACTATAGACTTTCATAGCGTGGGGTGTTTTTATGTAAAAGTATCTGGCGGGGTGTCGCCGGGCGATACCGATGGGTGGGCATTTTGGACTCCGTGCTACTACTGAATCGCGAAGTGCGCGTGCCAGGTGCGAATTGCGGGGTGCCTGTATTTTGAAGTTGGTGGAGATCGGCAAAACAGGTGATGTCGGCACCAGGGCATCTGGCACCCATAGCACCTCACGTTTGACTACATTTACTTATGAATAAATTTCACACCGAAGTTTTAGCGCTGATCGAAAAAAACTCCGGCACTCCCACTCAACATACCTTCCTCGATAGTTATTTAGGCAACGACCATCCTCGCTACGCAATTAACGCCCCAACAATGCGTACGATCGGGAACGACTGGATGCGATCGCATAAACAAATGAGCGCCGATGAATTCGGTGCGATGTTAACGAGCCTGTCGGAAGGCAAATCCGGGACAGAGAAGGTCATGATCGGTATCCTGTTGGATAATGCGACAGCCGAACAGAAACAGTTCGACCCGACGTTGTTTGACAAGTGGCTGGATCAACTGGTCGGGTGGGCGGAGGTTGACTCTGTGTGTACAGGAAAATATTGCATCACCGAGATCCCAAATAATATTCCGCAATGGAAAAAGATACTGACAGCGTTTTCAAAGAGTAAAAATATAAATAAGAGAAGGGCTTCGATCGTCTTTCTATGCTCTCCCGTTTCGCAAAGTGACGACCCTCGTCTTGCAGAGATCGCTTTCGCAAACATCGACCGGCTGAAATCGGAAAAAGAGATTATCATAACGCGGGCGATCTCGTGGGTGCTTCGAAGCATGTACAAGCATCATAAAAAAGCGTTGGAAATTTATCTCAAGAAAAATGAAAAGACCCTGCCCGCAATTGCGGTACGCGAAACAAAGATCAAACTTAAGACGGGGAAAAAATCAAGCGCCCGGTAGAGTCTTCGATGCTTACTCTAAGAAAGCTCGCATACACTTTCAACTCATTCACTAACTGACTCTTGTCTTCGGTTGTTACAAGGTCGAGAGATTGATCATCGTCGTAGATCAATGTGCCGGTGTAGTCTGTCCAATCAAGTTGACGCGATGAACTGCGGGTATTGATGTTCTGGCTGTAACTTCCCTTCGTGATCACGATCTTGTTCAGTTTTTTGAATTTCTTCTTCTCTGTGACAATCTTGATCCCGAAGAACCCAAACGCGTCGCTAAACTCATGCTCCCCGATGACGGTAATGTACTTAGCAGTCAGGATAAAGATCCCTACCAGTAAAAGTATCACACCCCAAACGACATAGTTTTCGTACCACAACCAGATGGAGCCAAGGATCTCGATGGGCGCTGTGTACCGTAATCCTTTTGGAAAATAGTAAAGAGAGATGGTGTGACTCATTATTTGAGCTTTGCAAGCTTCTTGCGGATCGTATTCTTGTCGGAATCGGTCTTCGCAAGGTCGAGCGCTTTCTCAAAATACTTTATTGCTTCGTTATTATCAAGATTGGAGTACAGTTCGCCAAGCAGTGTGAGGTAGAAATGATTATCGGAGAGCTCAAGTTTTTTTGCTTCGTCTATGGCGGCTTGTTTACCGCGCACTTTCGAAACGGCGTAAGTTCGGTTGAGTGCGGCGACGGGAGAATACTCGATGATCAGCAACTGGTTGTAAAGGTTTAGAATGCTTTCCCATTTTTCCGGTGTGTCTTCACGATTCGTATGCCAGTATGCGATCGCGGCCTCTACGTGGTACTTCGAAAGCCGGGTGCCGCTCGCAGAGCAGTTCAAAAAATACTCACCCTTACGAATAAGGTCTGTGTCCCATCGGGTAGTGTCCTGTTCTTCGTAGAGGACCTGTTCACCTTTTTCATTTAGCCGGGCATCAAATCTCGACGCGTGAAAGCACATCAGCGAAAGTAATGCATTTACATCGGGCTTGTTGGTAGATTGATTTTCCACAAGCATGAAGCAAAGTCGAATGGCTTCGAAACAGGCGTCTTTACGCAACGTCTTGTTCCGACTTACAGAATAGTATCCTTCATTGAACAACAAATAGATCGTACGAAGCACAGCTTGCAGTCGTTCATCAAGTTCGATGGCAGCTGGCAACACGATCTTTACGTTCTCCTCACGAAGTTTTTGTTTCGCCCTGAACAGCCTTTTGTTAATAGTGTCTTTATCAACCAGGAAAGCATCGGCAATTTCATCTATACCGAAACCGCAAAGTATTCGCAACGACAAACCGATCTGGGCTTCGATGGGAATAGAAGGATGGCAGATGGTGAACATCATCTGCAGTTGGCTGTCGTTTATATTCTGCGGCGAAAGGTCGATGTCGATTTCAGGAGCAACATCTTTCTCGCGTTTTAATGCCGGTGCAACTTTTCCGTCGAATACCTGGTGATGTTCGAGATAGTTGATTGCTTTGTTCTTCGCTACGTTGTAAAGCCATGCCGTGGGATTGGCCGGCAGGCCGCGGAGGCCCCATGTTTCTGCAGCTGTGAGAAAAGTTTCGCTTGCAATGTCTTCCGCGATCTCGATCTGGTCGAAACCGAATTTTTTACCGAGTACCGAAACGATCTTCCGGTACTCGGTCCTGAAAAGATGCGGAATGAGTCCTTCCACCAGTTAGTCCATCGCAATTATTGCTCGTACTTCAACGCTGCCGCCAACTTTCAATATCGGGCAGCCTTTCGCCAACTCCCCGGCCTCTTTCAAATCTTTGGCTTTAATAATAGAGTAACCGCCAACTGCTTCCTTCGTTTCCACGTAAGGTCCGTTGGTAACAATACTGTCGGGCTTCACAACGTTTCCATCTCCCTCGAGGCGAAAACCTTTATCGACCAGTTTGTTCTGCGCAGCCAGGCTTCCCATCCAGTCCTGCCACGGCTTCATCATGTTCTGTAGTTGTTCGGGCGACATCTGTTGGAGGCTGCCGGCAACTGCCTCGCGACGATAGATTAACAAGAACTCTTTCATTTTAATGGATTTTAAAGTGATGAATGTGATTTACACACCCATATCAGGCGGCGCAGTGCAATTTGGACATTTTTTGCGCGGTTTTTTTAGGATATTGAGGGATGCTCAAATCCCCTGGCCTCTACCTTCTCGCCGGAAGCATACTGATCGCTATTTGGTCGATAAGTCTGAACAGTCCGCCGGCCCCGATTGACGCTACCGCACCCGATACTGTTTTCTCCAGCGAACGGGCAGCTGTGTATCTCAATGAAATTTGTCAACGGCCGCATTCAACCGGTACTGCCGAAAACAAACACGTTCGCGAATACATTGCAGAGACTTGCCGGAAATTCGGGCTCGAGACTGAGATCCAGAATACAACAGCAGTCAACAGAAGAGCCGCATCATTCCAGAACGGATCGGCTGTATACAGCGCGAATGTATTTAATGTCGTCGCGCGACTTAAAGGTACCGGCCAGACCGGGAAAAGTGTGATGGTGATGGGACACTTCGACTCACAACCAAACACGCCGGGCGCAGGCGACGATGGCGCGAGTGTAGCGGCCATGCTCGAAACAATTCAAAACCTGAAGTCATCAGGAAGGAAATTCCAAAATGATATCGTCTTCCTGTTTACCGACGCCGAAGAGCTCGGAATGCTTGGTGCTGTTGGCTATGCACAGGATACTGTTCAATTGAAAGAGATCGGGATCCTTCTCAACTTCGACAATAGAGGCAACAGTGGACCGTTGAACATGTTCGAAACGAATCCACAGAACGGTTGGGTAGTGAAAGAATTTCTTAAGGCTGCCGATCATCCATTCGGAAATTCACTTGGCTACGAGATCTACCGGTTGCTGCCAAACGATACGGACTTCAGCATCTTTCGTCGCGCAGGAATATCCGGTCTGAACCAGGGCTTCATTTATGGTTATGTCAACTATCACAGCCCAACCGACAAACCAGGAGATCTGGACCGCGGAAGTTTGCAACACAGCGGCGCGAACATGCTAAGCCTCGTGAAACATTTCGGGAACACTTCACTTGAAAATACCAAAGCGGATAACGTCAGCTATTTCGACATCGCCGGAGGCTGGATAGTAAGTCACCCCGCGAGTTGGAACCCGGTGCTGCTGGCGATCTGTGTATTGATGGTGATCGCATACATCGCTCTTGCGTGGAGAAAGAACGCGATAACGATAAAGGGAGTTATAATAAGTGTGCTGATGTTCCTTGCGTTGGTGATATCTCTCTTCCTTGCAGGATTGCTCTTGAGTGTTGCTATCGGCGCGTTATACCCGGCGTATAAAAACTTCTACAGTTACAATTCATACAATGCCGTCTTTTACCAGGTCGCAATAATATCTGCAGGACTGCTTATCTTCGTTTTGGTCTATAAATTCCTGCTGAGAAAGTTTTCACTTGCCTCGGTGATGTCGGGTGTTCTCGTTGTACTGTCGGCATTATTGGTCCTGATGTACACCGCAATGCCCACAGCAATTTTTATTGTACTGTTTCCATTGATGTTTTGCACGGGAGGATGTATTGCTGCGCTTTACAATCCTCATATGGCCATTCCCATCGTCGGGTCGTTTCCAGCTCTTT
>DASRSO010000236.1:0-49963 GCA_035656375.1 Cyclobacteriaceae bacterium
TAATCGATGTGGAAGGGAAATATTTGATCGTAGTGGTTTTATTGATCGCTGCAATATTCTCTTTGCCGGCCAGTAAGATAATCGACAGGTATGGTGTTCAGAATGTGTTCTGGTACAGTACCGGGGCGATCATCGTTTGTATACTTGCCGTGCTATTGATAAACACCGCCGCCACTACGCTGTTGTTTGGATTGGTTTTCGCCGTTTGCTTTGCACTGCTCTCTGTAAGCTCGTTACCATTAGCGATCAACGAAGCCAACTATTACGAGAAGGTGTTTTGCGTAGGCATATTTTTCAGTGGAGTGGAGTTGCCCGACTCGCTAGTGGACATCTTTATGTCGCTCTAGATCTTCATACGGATGCGCCAGTTGGAAGGGTAGAGGTTGTTGAGCCTTCCACCAAGCCTGTTCACAAATCCAAGATTGTTGTGCCGGTAACGGATCAATGCGAAGCCGCGATCATCATCGCGGGCTTCGATCGTTTCTTTCGCAAGATACTTTAGGGCTTCCTGTTTATCCACCTCCATAATTGGAAAAGCGCCGTCAACGAGTTTCACCGACAAGGCAAGTGAATGTTCAGGAACAAGCTTATTTCGGGTAATGGTTGCCACGGCTATTCCGCGCGTAACAATGTTAAGGGGCAGCTCATGTTCGATAAACGGCGGTACCGCAATAAGCAGATCATTTATCTCATAAAAATTAAAATCTCCGCGAAGCCAACCGGGACCTGATTTTGATTTTTTCAAAGAAAGGGGCTGCAATCTTTTTTGGTCTTCCCGCGATCGTTTCCTGACTGAAGAAATAAAAAAGCCTTCTCCTTTTATTTGATGAGGCATGAATCTCTTCCCCTTTTCAATGAATTCAACATCTTTTTGTTGCGACAGCCACAACAAGTTCTCCTCATTCTCCATTTCATTATACGTGCACGTACAATACACCAATGCACCACCTTCTTTTAATGCTGGCCACACATCTGCCAGTATCCTGCGTTGCCGCAGCGAACATAAGCGCACATTCTCCTCCGACCATTCTTCCATTGCTGCTTGGTCTTTCCGGAACAGTCCTTCGCCAGAGCACGGAGCATCAACCACAACCAGGTCGAAGAATCCAGGCATGTTCGCGAAGTCTTTCGGGTCGTTGTTTGTCACCACCACGTTTGCCCTTCCCCACTTCTGGATGTTTTCAGAAAGGATAGATGCGCGACTTTTGATCACCTCGTTGGTCACAAGTAAACTGTCGTCGTGGATAATGTCGAGCAGGTGAGTAGACTTTCCACCGGGAGCAGCGCAAAGGTCGAGCACCTTAAGCGGTTTTCGTAAGTCGACCGATGCACGTACCACCTGTTCGAGGTACATAGAGCTTGCCTCCTGCACGTAATACCCACCTGCGTGGAAGCTTGGGTCTAATGTGAATGTGGGTCGTTCGTTTAAATAAAAGCCCGCAGAGCACCAGGGAACACCATCGCCTTCGAATGGGTCGAGGGCTTTCATGAGATTTAAGCGTATGCTCGTGGGAGGGGGTTGGTCTAATGCAGCTTTGAAACTCTCGAATTCTTTTCCGAGGGTTTGTCTCATTCTCTCCTCAAATGCTTTTGGTATCTTTTCCACGCAAAGACAAATGTATGAATCCTAATTCGCCCAATCTGAAATCCTGGGTCGATGTTGCTCCCAACTCTGACTTTCCTATACAAAACCTCCCTTTTGGAATTTTCAAAACCCGCTACCTCTCGCCCGTCGCCGGCGTTGCTATCGGCGATATGGTTGTAGACCTGGTCTATCTTCATGAGAATGGTTTCCTCGACGGACTGACTTTGCCACAAGGCATCTTTAACCAACCACACCTCAATGGTTTCTTATCACTGGGCCGTAAGAAATGTGGAGAGGTTCGTCAACGCATTTCGGAGTTGCTTCGTCACGACAACCCTATGTTGCGCGACAACAAAGCTGCACGCGAGATAGCTTTGCTACCCATGAACGAAGTGCAGATGCAGATGCCCGTTCGCGTTCCAAACTACACCGATTTTTATAGCAGTGAACAGCACGCAACGAACGTAGGCACGATGTTCCGTGATCCGAAAAACGCCCTACTGCCGAACTGGAAACATCTTCCCGTTGCCTATCACGGCAGGGCGTCGTCGATTGTGGTAAGTGGCACGCCGATAACGCGGCCAAAGGGACAGGTGAAGGGTGCAAACGACCTGGCGCCAACATTCGCACCATCGTCGAAGCTTGACTTCGAGCTGGAAGTAGCCTTCATAACGTGCACGAATACCGTACTGGGCAGGCCGGTCGATATAAAGGAAGCTGCGGACCACATTTTTGGATTTGTGTTGTTCAACGACTGGTCGGCTCGCGACATTCAACAGTGGGAGTATGTTCCGCTGGGGCCTTTTCTTGCGAAGAACTTTGGTTCTACGATCTCGCCGTGGATAGTTACACTCGATGCCCTCGAACCGTTTATGGTTGAAGGGCCGAAGCAAGATCCGGAGGGGTTGCCGTATCTGAAATTAACAGGCAACAATAACTTCGATGTAAAGCTTGAGGTGTCGATCAACGACACAGTGATCTGTAAAACCAACTTCAGACATCTTTACTGGAATGTGTTCCAGCAACTGGCTCATCAAACGGTCAATGGCTGTAATATCCAGGTCGGCGACATGTATGCATCGGGAACGATCAGCGGACCCGGGCCGGATTCTTATGGTTCTATGCTGGAGCTTACGTGGAATGGAAAGAATCCACTCACGCTAAAAGATGGAACGACCCGGGGTTTTATCGAAGACGGCGACACGGTAATTATTCGTGGCTATGCGGAGAAAGGTGGGGTCAGGATAGGCTTTGGCGAATGCAGTGGGACGGTCCAAAATCAGTGATTTCAGGCCAGTCCGTCATCAATTTTTGTTTTTTTCATAGACGTGCTCATATGTGTTTGAACGAAATTAGTCAAAAGGAGAATACTAGTGCAATATGATCATTGACCCCAAAGACTTAACGATACCAAAACGACACGCGCTCTTGCAAGGCGCCATCATCCCTCGCCCGATCTCGTTCGCGAGCACGGTCGATAAAGAAGGACATGTGAACCTGAGTCCCTTCAGTTTCTTCAACATGTTCAGCAGTAACCCCCCGATACTTATTTTCTCCCCGTCGCGTCGTGGCCGCGATAACACTACGAAGCACACGTACGAGAATGTAAAAGAAGTTCCGGAGGTTGTGATCAACATCGTAAACTATCCCATGGTCGAACAGGCTTCGCTTGCCAGTTGCGACTTCCCGAAAGGAGTCGACGAGTTTGTGAAAGCAGGATTTACACCCGTGCCTTCCACGAAAGTGAAACCACCCCGCGTTGCCGAGTCGCCCGTGTCGTTCGAATGTAAAGTAAACCAGGTGATCGAACTCGGCTCGGAAGGAGCAGCCGGCAACCTTGTTATCTGCGAGGTCCTGTTAGTCCACGTCAAAGACGAGATCCTCGACGAGAACGGAAACATCAACCCATACAAGCTCGACGCGGTAGCGAGGCTTGGACAGGATTACTACACGCGAGTGTCGGGCGACAGCATTTTTATTGTTCCTAAACCAAACGAGAAAGTTGGGATTGGCTACGATCAGATCCCCGCGTCGATCCGGAAAGATCCGCGCTTCACGAAGAACGACCTGGGCAGGCTGGGGAATATTGCGAAGCTCCCGGAACCAGAAGAAGTGCGGGTGTTTTCTTTAAAACCTGAAGTGCAATACGCGATAACCTCCGGCGAGATCCACGACCTCACCCTTAAATTGCTACGCAGCGGCAACATTGCCGACGCCTGGAAAGCACTGTTGATCTAGTCCCTGTACATCACCGCCTTCACTGCCTTCACCGTCTTTGCAACGTTGGGCAGAATGGCTTCGATAAGCGTCGGTGCGTAAGGCAGCGGCGCATCGAAGTTATTTATACGATGAACGGGCGCGTCGAGATAATCGAACGCATGCTTCTGTACGTGGTAGGTGATCTCTGTTGCGATCGAAGACAGGGGCCATGCTTCCTCAACCACCACGAGCCTGTTGGTTTTCTTTACAGATTCCACAACCGTAGCGTAGTCGATCGGGCGCACGGTGCGCAAATCAACAACTTCAACTGAAATTCCCTCTTTCTCAAGCTCGTTCGCAGCAGCCAACGCCACCTTCATGATCTTTCCGAAAGAAACGATCGTGACGTCCTTTCCTTCTTTTTTGATGTCTGCTTTACCAAGCGGGATCAGGTACTCCTCTGTAGGTACTTCTCCTTTGTCGCCGTACATCACTTCCGACTCCATGAAGATCACAGGGTCGTTGTCACGGATAGCTGTTTTAAGCAGCCCTTTTGCGTCGTAGGGAGTGTATGGAACAACCACCTTAAGACCGGGCGTGTTTGCATACCAGTTCTCGAAGTTCTGAGAGTGCTGGGCGGCAAGCTGGCCGGCGTTGCCGGTAGGTCCGCGGAAAACGATAGGGCAGCTGTACTGTCCGCCCGACATGTTATAGATCTTTGCTGCCCCGTTGATGATCTGGTCGATAGCCACCAGGGAGAAGTTGAAGGTCATGAATTCAACGATGGGGCGGATGCCGTTCATGGCTGCGCCTACACCGACGCCTGCAAATCCAAGTTCCGAGATTGGGGTGTCCAGGATCCTGTCCGGTCCAAACTCGTCGAGCATACCCTGGCTCACCTTGTAGGCGCCATTGTACTCGGCCACTTCTTCGCCCATCAGGAGGACTTTAGGGTCTCTTCTCATCTCCTCGCTCATGGCTTCCCGGAGGGCTTCTCTGAACTGAATTTCGCGCATAATATTTTCTGACTTGTGGGGCCAAAAATAAAAAAAACGCGCTTACGCGCGTTTTTTTATTGATAAGTCTTTAAAACCCTTATTTCAGCGCGTTCTTGAACGCGTCTGTAGTATTGAACTTGGTGAATTCGAGATCTGTGAGCGCCTTTTCTTTCAGGCTGGGATCTGCTTTCACTGCGTTGGTCAGGTTGCTCACCACGCCATCTGCGTTGCTTGCGCGGGCAGCTGCAACAGCCGCACCGTAGTAAGCCACTGCATAGTTGCTGTTGGTCTTGATCGCATCGTTGAACGATGTCGAAGCATTTGTGTAGTCCTTGTTGAGGAGTTGAGCCAAACCTTTGTTGAAGCTGTTAACAGCTGTGTTCGCTGCAGCCGACTCAGAACGAACTGCGTCTGCATAGCGAGCCATGTAGATCTCAGAAGCGCCTTTTACGCCGTTAACGCCACGAGCTACATCGCTGCTTGCGCCGTTGAGGGCTTTAGTAGCGAGTGAATATGCTTTGTAAGGATTTCCTTGCCAGAGAGCTACAGTGGCGAGGTTAGCGTTCACTTCAGGAGCAGCCTGGATCTTTGATGCGATCTCGAACTGGGCAGAAGCTTTGCTTACGAGGCTCTGAGCCTGTGAAGGGTTTTCGATAGCCTGCTGGAGGTAAGCTGCACCAAGGTTGTTGTGTGCATTCCAGTATGTGCCTTTCTTCGTAGCAGCTTCGTAGATAGCAACTTTCTCATCCAGTGAAGGAGTGAGTGTTGCAGCGTACATCAACTCTTCGAAAGAAAGCGTATCCGCTTTAACAGAGCTGCTTGTGATCTGCTTCGCGAGAACTGACATCTCTGCGTCTGTCTTCTTCACTTTCAAAGTGAGGATCTCAGTTTTTGCAGTACGGAGAGTAGGATACACATCCTTCAGGACTTTCTTATAACCAGGGAGTTTCTGGAGTTGCTTTTCAGTTGCTTCGAAATCGGTACCGCTGTTTACAACGTTCAGCATAGCCGACTTCTGATCTTCAGGGATACCGGTGTAAGAAGCGAGTGCATTCTTGAATGAAGTCCAGTCGTCAACGATAGGCTTCTGGATGAATTTGATCTCATCAGCAACCTGCTTGTAATCGTACTTCTTCATTTGAGCGCGATAGAATTTCTCGATCGCTGCAGCACGTTCGTTAGCGAGTTTGCTGTTCTTACGCTCAGTACCTTCAGGTGAGTGAGTACCTGTGATAGTTACAGTGCGTGTTACGTTCTTCGCCGCGATGAAAGCATCGAGTTGCTTTCCTTTCGCACTCTTGATCTCCGAAGTGCGGAGTACAGAGCGGCCTTGTTCGAAAATGAAATCAGGGATGATAACCGGGATGATCTCTTCCTGGTTGTTGTACCCGTGACCGGCAAATGCTGCGTAGTATGAGTTCTGAACAAGTTTCGAAGTGGTGATCAAACCAGTTGCGATAGGCAAACGGGCTGTCTTCTTGTTCTTGGTGCCTTTCGACGCCACACCCTCAACTTCGAGAGTACCTACTTTGTACTCAGGCTTGTAAGGGAATGAGAACGATTTCTTAACAGTAGGAGCTTCAGTAGTAGAAGGGAAATCTTCTGCCTTGAAAGGAACAGGATCGAGGGCCAGTTCTTTGTCTCCGTACTTGTAGAAGCTGTTTACGGTATAGACAGTCCCCTTCTTGAGCATCTTCATCGGCAGCGTGGCCGACATGTCGTAGTTAACCGTGTCTTTGTGAACTTCTAATGGGTTGGGGCTGACGGTCAGGTTTTGATCCTTGGCCATCTTCACCATCTTGGGCAGCGTACACCCGGTGAAGGTGAGCGTTCCCATGACTACAAAGGCGTAAAATAATTTTCTCATGGAAGGTTGATTTAAGGGTTCTGTCTTTTGGTTCGCAAAACTAACTTTATGCGTTTTTTTTTGCAATTATAGTCAAAAAATTAAGAAATAGGCCGTTTTAGGGCTTGCCAGGGAATGGCTATATTTGTGGCGGAAAACACATTTTGTCGACAAAAGGCCTTTAACTCAGGTAAATCAGACAGAAAAACAGTTAAGTGTTATGAGCGTGGTGGTGAAGAGAGTGCAGCATTTTTTTGAAGAACATGCTTTTGGGGTTTGTACACGGCTGGGTGAGAAGCTCGGAATAGCGACTTCGTCCATCCGCCTGTTCTTCATCTATGCGTCGTTTCTGACGTTTGGATCCCCTGTAATCGTCTACTTAGGGCTGGCCTTTATCATGAATATGAGAAGGCATATGCGCCGCAGAAGCACTATTTGGGACTATTGAGGGCTTTCCAGGTCCTTTTCCCAAGCGCAAAATAGTGCCAGACCAGGATCCCGGGCCACATCTCAGTGACCCTGAAAGGGCCGCGTCTTTTATCAAACACCCTTCCCAGGTGAAAAAGAACATAAAAATGGGCCCTGAACACAGCCCAGGAGCTAGCCGGGCTCGTAAAAAGTAATTGAAGGGCAGCCACCCAGTCCAATACGATCCTCAAAGGCAACTTCCAGAATAATTGTGCGGCCGACTGGTTTTTGATCAACATTACCAGTCCATTCCTGAAGTTGTAATACGTTTTCGTCGGGCTGCCTTCCGATAAAGTGCCTCCCCCCACATGGTAAACCGTACTTTTTCCACAGTAATACACCTTATGGCCCAAACGCTTCAGCCTCCAGCACAGGTCGATCTCCTCCATGTGGGCGAAAAAATCTTTGTCTAACCCCCCGAGCTCGTGAAACAGCTTCGCCCTCACGACCAGGCATGCCCCGGTTGCCCAGAACACCGGCACGGTATCGTTGTACTGACCCCTGTCTTTTTCCAGGGTCCTGAATAACCTTCCCCGGCAAAACGGATAACCGAGGGTATCGATGAAACCACCACCCGCCCCGGCATATTCGAAGAGATCTTTCCGACGCCACGACAGGATCTTCGGTTGTACCGCTGCAATGCTCGAATCATCATCCAGTAATTGCTTAAGCGGACGAAGCCATCCTTCGGTTACTTCAACATCGTTGTTCAGCAACACGTAGTAGTCGGCCTCAACTTTCTTCAATGCAAAATTATACCCTCCGCAAAAGCCAAGGTTATCACCGATGTCGATGATCGCGACAGTCGGGAAATTTTTAGAGATAAAATTCAGCGAGTCGTCCGTCGAACCATTATCGGCAACAATAATTGTTGCGTCGTCGCTATAGCGAACTACAGTTCCTAAAAAATTTTCGAGATGTGATCTGCCGTTGTAGTTAAGAATAACTACTCCGATTGCCCGCCCCGGGGCCCGCGAGTCCGGGCGAGGCGGTGCTGCGGGTGAACTCATCGCATAAGGTTGCTAAGGTCCAGTCCGGGAATGTTTGGCAATATTCCCTCTGTACTCTTGCGCAACTCTTCTTTTGCCAACAATTCAGCTTCGTCCGAAGCTTTATTTACTGCCGCTACTATAAGGTCCTGTAAGATGGTTTGGTCTTCTTTCTTCAACAACGTTGGATCGATCTCGATGCTCAGCACCTGCTTCTTTCCATTTACGACAGCCTTCACCATGCCACCGCCCGATTCGCCAGTGGCTTTTACGTTTACGAGATTATCCTGGGCTTCCTTAAGACGGGCCTGCATTTCTTTAACCTTGCCCATCATATTCATCATATCTAACATAAAATTGTGCTTTAGCGTGGAGGTCTTAGTAATAATACCGTGCCTTCTCTTTGAAATGTATGCCCCGCAAAATCAACAACCTCCGCCTTCCAAACATAAGCCGACTCCGGCATAACTCTTCCGCCGCGTGTGCCATCCCACGGCTCATTCTTATCCGAAGTGAACACCAGCACACCCCACCGGTCGAATATCGATATCGTCATCTTCGAAACATACTTCCCACTCACTGTAAATAACGGATTAATGCCGTCGCCGTTGGGCGTGAACGCCGTGGGTAGTATCAATTTCGCTTCTTTTTCAAGTGTAATGTTATTAGAAATACTTTTTTCGACACCCGGCTCATTGGCGATAGCAGTTACAGTGTAGATCACCACCTGTTCGTTGTCGGCCGGATCGTAGTCGACCATCGTGGTGTCGGTCGTGGTAAACGATGTGATCAGGGTTCGGTTGCTGGTATACTTATCTACCTGGTAGGTCTGTACACCTCCGCTGTATCCACCGTACGAATTCCACGTAAGTGTGGCCGCATTCCTGTCGTCGAGCGTGCCGTTAAGGCTCATTGGGCAGGCGATAATTCCGGGTGCGCTCTTGTTGGCACACAGGTCGGTATAATTCACCTGGTAACACATGCCTCCCGAATAATTATAAGTTGCGTCGATGTAATCCTGGTCACTTGTCACATCGAGGAATGTAAGCGGCACGCCGGGTGATGACCGCCATATGTCGAAGTTCTGAATTTTTATACGTGGGTCGGCCTCCCAAATAAGCTCCGCACCAGCCCTTACCACCGAAGAAAGATTATTGATCGCCGGATGTGTTGTTTGAAGAATGCCCTTACCGCATTTCTGAAGTGATGTGCTGCGGCGACCACCGGCGTAAACGGTTACGACCTGGTAACAGTAATCCTTGTTGCAATCATAATCGGTGTCACTGAACGTTAACGGTGCACCAGGTAAAGTGCTGTATGGCCCGCTGTTCCGCCTGATCTCGGTGCTGCCGACGCCAACACCCGACGTCCGCCAGTCGAGTTGATTCACACCATTGTTAAACGCAACCTCAAGATCCTGCGTGCACATAATGTTGCTGTAGTGATTTTGATTCGCGCACGGATCGTACGCGTTTACACGGAAACAGTAGTAGTTATTGTCGAGCAACAAATTGTCGATCGTATCCGACGCTACCTGGTAGAGGCCTTTGTATCCCTGGAAGTTCGTCGAATTGTTCTGTGCTATCTCGAGCTTGTATTCGCGTTGCGCTGCCTGCGTGAGGTCGATCCTCAGGTGGCCCGGATCGATCGCCGTCATCGACGTAAGCGCCGGTGGCGTCATGGTAGCGAAGGTCTGGTAGTTCTGTCGCAGTACCTGGCAGTTGTTGGCAGAGTTTACGTTTCGTCCCTGTACAGCGATGGTATAAGTTGTTCCAACGGTGCCCCCGTAGTTGTGTGTCGCAATGGCGTTGTTGCCAGATGGAATGTTGACTTCCGGCGTGCCGTCGTTGTTGAAATCGATCTGGTATTGTTGGTAACTCTTGTCTGTAACTTTTATCTGCACTTGTGTACCCTGGCAGCCGTAGACTTCGAAGGTCGGCGGTTTGTTTTCTACAACGGTGATGTTGATGAAGTCGCCACCCGTGGTATTCGGGTAGAGTACGTAGAGCCTGTAAGTACCGGGATTATTATAGGTGTATGTGAAACGGTTCGTTTCGCCACCGGTGCCGCCAAACTTTCCTTCGAAATCCATGAGGCAGGAATTACCGCCGGTGCATTGGCCGGTTGTAACAAGATTAGTGTCTGTGATGGTAACGGTAAACGGGGCACAGCCCTTTACCTCGTCGACGCTGAAACGCTTTCCCTGGCTGATGTATTGAGCTGAAGCTGCGACCGCAGCACAGGAAAATATTACGAAAAACAGGAAACGTCTCACGCCTCTAATTTAACCCCCTTTAGGAACTTCTCCGACTCAATCAAATCGTTGTGCAGCAGCCGGTCGGTCTCAATAAACGGCACCTCTGCCCTGAAATTGTCCACCCACAATTGTAGTGCCGGAGACGTCCGGAGGGGCTTGCGAAACTCCATCGCCTGGGTGGCGGTCAGGAGTTCGATCGCAAGAATAGAATACACATTATTAACAACCCTGTAGAGCTTCGTGGCACTGTTTGCCCCCATGCTCACATGGTCTTCCTGGCCGTTCGACGAAACGATCGAGTCGACCGAAGCCGGTGTGCAGAGTTGTTTATTCTGGCTCACAAGAGAAGCGGCTGTGTACTGTGGTATCATCAACCCTGAATTGATACCCGGGTTGGCCACAAGGTAATTCGGCAGATCGCGGGCACCGCTGATCAGTTGGTATGTTCGTCTTTCTGAAATACTTCCCAGTTCCGATAAAGCGATCGCCAGGAAATCCATCGCCAGTGCGAGAGGTTGCCCGTGGAAATTTCCAGCCGATATGATCAGGTCCTCTTTCGGGAAAACATTCGGGTTATCGGTAACCGAATTCACTTCGGTGAGAACGGTTCCCGTTACGAAGTCGATCGTATCGGAGCTCGCACCGTGTACCTGCGGTATGCACCTGAATGAATAGGGGTCTTGCACATGGCGCTTTGCCTGGCTGATGATCTGGCTGCCGTCAAGCATCTTTAAAATATTCGCTGCAACCGAAACCTGCCCGCGATGAGGACGCACATTGTGAACAAGCTCATGAAATGGTTCAATCCTGCCATCGAATGCATCGAGCGACATCGCACCAATAACATTGGCAAGAGTAAGTAATCTATGCGCGTGAAGCACAGCATACACACCATAGGCGCTCATGAACTGTGTGCCATTCAAAAGTGCAAGACCTTCTTTGGCTTTCAGATGAATGGGCGACCAGTTAAGCTCTTTTAGTATTTCTTTTCCTGAATAGATCTTGCCCAGGTAATGCACTTCACCTTCACCGATCAACGGAAGTGTAAGATGCGCCAACGGTGCAAGGTCGCCCGATGCGCCAAGCGAACCCATCTCGTACACACGGGGAAGCACACGGTTGTCGAGCATACCTATTATGCGCTCCACTGTTTCGGCCTGCACACCGGAGTACCCATACGCCAGCGACTGTGCTTTAAGGAACAGCATGAGCACCACTATATCTTTGGGTATCTCCGGGCCTGTTCCACATGCGTGTGATTTCACCAGGTTCTCCTGCAGCTTCTCCAGCTGATCTTTTGGAATGTTGCGATTGTAAAGCGAGCCAAACCCGGTGTTGATTCCGTAGATCGGGCTTGTCGACTGTTCCAGTTTACGGTCCAGGTAGTCGCGGCACTCAATGATCTTTCTTCTCGATTCTTCCGATAGAACTACTTTAGAGTGGCCGTTTAGTACGCGATGCAGGTCGTGCAGCGTAAGTGGCTTCGACGATATTGAATGGACCGATTCCAAGCAAGAAAAGAGAATTCCGGCAATATACACTTTTGAAAAAAACAAGGGTTAGTAAGTGGCACGTCGTGACTTCTAATGTTGGTAACTTTATAACGATGAGATCCCCGCTTGCTTTCATTTTGTGTGTAACAATAGGAACGTCGCTGGCGCAGTCGCCGGCCACCAACCTCTATCAATACAATTACACTTCGATAGCTCCGACGTTTGCCGGCCAGGATGGATATAAGGCGACGGTAATGGGCGGCGCGCTTGTTCCTAACGCCGGACGTGCGTTGATCTCCGGACTGGTTGGATTTGAAGGAAAAATTGACGGGATCGATAGTGGAGTTGGCTTCAATGCCAGTGTGCTGCAGACCAGCACCCGTACAATGTCTTATTACAACTTATTGTACAACTATTCGCTGAACGTCGGGAAGAACAAGTTGATATTTGGTACCACGTTTGGCATTCATCGCGAAACGATCCACTGGGATCGATACGTCGCCCTAACACCAAATGATCCGCTGCTGAACACCCCGAACAAAACAATCGAGCAGCGTTTGAATGTGGGTCTCAGTACTCTTTTTAAAACAGAGAAATTTTTTGTGGGTCTGTCTGTCGATAACCTTTCGCGTTCGAACCAGTTTGTTGGTTGGCTTTATGAAGCGTACAGGACCAACTCACCCCAATTGAAAGTTATTACCGGGATAGACACCAGGATTGCAGACTGGCTGAGCTCATCTCATTCCCTGTATGTTATCAACACCGACAAATATTTGTGGGTCGATATCAACAACTCTTTCCTGATCAGGAACTGGCTCATTATGGGATTGAATTGCGGTTTTGATCCCGACGGTGATTTTCTTCCCCGGGTAAATACTGGCGTGAGGATCCGCAACGTTGCTAAAATAGTGGCATCAGTTTATTCGGAAGACTACAATCGGGGTTCAATGAAATTCCAGGGCCAGCTGATGATGGTGTTCAGCTTTTCAGATCACCAACAATGAAAAATCTTATCAGGGTTTTTATTTTAACAGTGTGTGCGGCCACCTCCTTCGCACAGTCTGTTGATGTAATGGGAGGATTCAACGCTGCGACAATTACCGGCGAACCCGGCCACTCAATGCGATTGGGTTACTACGTCGGTGTTGGCAAAGACATCTCAATTTCGAAGCAGTTAAGTTTTAGGCCCGAAGTGTACTATTCGAAGGAAGGTGCAGAAAGCGACGGCACCAGGCGTCTAACGTTTCATTATGTGCAGATGCCTCTATTCTTCAATTACACTTTTGGAAAAGTGGGCATTGCATTCGGTCCCCAGGTTGGAATGTTGATCGGGGCAAATTATAAAACTGAAAGAGGAGACAGGCTTCCGATACTTCCCGTCATGAACAAGTTCGATGTGGCCGTTGGCGGAGGACCCTACTACAAGATCACCGAACAGTTGAAAGTAGAGGTGAGGGCGGTATTCAGCATTACTCAATTCAATACCGAAGAAGAAGAAACTCTTCGCAATCGTGTTATCCAGGCTGGCGTATCGTGGACGATCACTAATCCTGGATCGAAATGAAAGCAAGTTCATTCATATTGATAGCAGGCATGTTTATTTCGACGTCAGTCCTGGCTCAATATACACCCAGTGATCTCTATCAGTACAATTATACAACGATCAGCCCTTCGTTTGCCGGGCTTGAAGGTCAGAAGATTACGGGCACCGCGAATGTCTATGCGTTCAGGAGCCGGCCATATGAGGCATCAGGATTTATTGGCTACGAGAATAAGATCAGTAAGATCAATAGCGGTGTTGGATTTTCTGCCGACTTCATGAACTACGCCCGCACAACGCGCACGAATCTTAACCTGTTGTACAATTACCAGTGGAGCCTTGATGAAAACCGTAAGGTCGTTGCAGGCGCAAAGATCACCAGCAGCCAACTTGCGTTTAGTCATCTCGAAACAGCTATTCTCGATCCGTTACATCCTATGCAGTACTATGGCATCTCAAGAGCAAACACGACTGTGGTAGGAGCCTCCGTTCTATATAAGAAGGACAAGATCTTTCTCGGTATTTCGGTCGACAACCTGTTTCAGAAAGCATATCACACCGACAACATCGCACTGTTAAGCGGCTATTTCGATAAGCAATTCAATTTTATTGTTGGCGATCAGTTCAGGCTTGGTGAAAAGATCTCGACCACCCATTCGATATACGTCATCAACAAAAAAGATTATTGGAGATTTGATCTCAATAACTCGGTGCTGATCGACAACTGGCTTATCGCGGGGTTGTCGCTCGAAGTAAACAACAGCGATAGCGACAACCAGATCTACCCGAAAGCGAACGCAGGATTTAATGTCAGCAACAAAGCGCAGTTTATCTTTTCTGCCTATTCCGAAGCGAACAACCGCGGCGGCAAGAAGTTCAGCGGGCAAATGATGATGATGTTCAACCTGTAGTAATATTTGATGCCTTCCGACGTTGCTTAGTCAACCTGACTAAAAACGTGAGAACATTTTGCCTCCTGGCGGTGCTTTCTGCCTGCCTTTTCATCACCCGCTCAATGGCACAATCGCTTTGGATAAACGGCGGTGCCAATGTTGTTCCGATCTTCCACGACCCTTCCGGTGGATTTTATGTTGGTATTGCAAAGGATCTGTCGGCAAGAAATAATTTTATATTTCGCCCGGCCCTTCTGTATTCATGGTACAGTTATTCTTATCGCAACCTGTATGGATCAATAAGCCGCTACTCGATTCACAACATTCAACTTCCCATGAGTTTCAGGTTCGATGTCGGCAAGTGGGGCGGTGTCGGCTTTGGGCCGCAGTTCAGTGTAATTCCCAATGCAACCGGGAAGTACAGGCAGGATCCGTCGCGGGCCATAACTTCTTCAATGCCTGTGGTAAATCTTTCAGCGTTCGTTGGACCATATTTTCGGGTTAGCCCGCGGTTAACGATCGAGGTGCGGGCAATGCTGGATGCACAGGTATTCGACAGGATCCGGTGGGAATGGCAATACCTCGTTATACAATCGGGAGTTTCATGGTTGATCACCAAACCGGCGGAAGGATGAGAAAGTTGTTATGTTCAATCGTATCGCTGTTGTCGATCGCTGCTGTCGATGCGCAACCAAACATGCTGCATTACAGATCCGATCTCGTGCACAACGACCTGTATCATTATAATCTCACAAGCGTGAGCCCTGTATTTGCGGGCATGAAGGAGAGCAAGATAACTTTCATTGGGAGTGTGTTCGATCCACACGAGGGCGATCGACAATCGGCGGGGTTTATGAGTTACGAAGGCAAGTTCGACAAGCTAAACAGTGGATTTGGGGTGAATGTGAATGTGATGCAGAAAGAAAGAGGAAATTCATTCGATGCAGCTACAGAGTCTTATGTAAATCTTTTATACAACTACCAGGTGAAAATCGGGGAGGATCAAAAGGTCGTAATTGGGGCAAACGTCAGCAGTTACCAATACAACTACATTCCCTTTAACCCATTCGGACCACCATACCAAATTTCCGACTACGACAGTCAGTGGAATATCCAGCTTGGGGGCGGAGTGTTGTATAAAGCGCAAAGATTCTTCGTTGGAATGTCGGTAGATAACATTGCCAGGAAACCTGTGTTAGACCCGATTGTTGACACGCTGGTGTTCAAGCCAACGCTTCATTACTTCGCGGGTCTGAATGCGGATTTCAATGAGAAGCTTTCGTCGATACACACGTTGTATCTGAACTGGTTCAATTATTCGTGGAGGCTGGATGTCAATAACTCCCTGGTCATCAAAAAGAGAACGATACTGGGAATATCACTCAGAACGAGCGATACGAAGAACGAAATTATTCCTCTCATCAATTTTGGGCTGCAGTTCAAGGACAACGCCCGCGCGATAATGATGCTGTATTCGAAAGAGCGAGATGTTTCGAAGTTCTTCAGTGGCCAGTTGCTGCTGGAGTTTAAGATCTAAGGAGTACGAACGAGCTTGATAATATCTTCAAGTGTTTTTTTGAGCTGCTCGCCCGAGCGCATATTCTTGATCGATAACAGTCCGCTTTTCACTTCATCGTCGCCGATCACGATCGTAAACGGGATCATTTTCTTGTCGGCGTATTCCAGTTGTTTGTTGATCTTTTTTGTTACGTCGGGATAGATCTCCGAAGCGATGCTGTTTTGTCGTAATGTGTGGAGCACTTTAAGTCCATACTGCATCGCATTCTCATCGAAATGACAGACGAGCACTTGCGAAGATACTTCGGTGTTTTCGGGAAACACTTTCAGTTCTTCCATCGCGTCGTAGATCCTGTCGATGCCGAATGAAATGCCGACGCCCGAAAGTTTTTCTTTCGACCCGAACGCCTGAGTAAGATTGTCGTAACGGCCGCCGCCGCTCACACTTCCGATCGCAACGTTATTGACCTTTACTTCGAATATGCAACCAGTGTAGTAGCTAAGCCCGCGTGCGAGCGTTATGTCGAATTCAACATGGTCTTGAGTAGCGCCGTATTTATTGAGCAACTCAAACACGGTGTTGACGTCCTGTACGCCCTTTTTGCCTCTTTCCGATTGTTCCGAGATTGCCTGGGCGCCTCCACGATTCAATGTGTTGAAAACTGTGTCGATACTCTCTGTGCTCACGCCCCGGTCGGCAAGTTCTTTTCGCACGCCGTCTTCGCCGATCTTATCAAGTTTGTCGATGGCGACAAACAGGGTGGTCTCGTTATCTTTCAGCCCTGCGACTTCGGCGAGTCCGGAGAGCACACCGCGGTGGTTGATCTTTATGGTGTAATCTTTAATGCCCAGTTTCAGGAATGCTTCTTTGATCATTAAAAGGATCTCGGCTTCGCAGATCAATGAGTCGGTACCTACGACATCTGCATCGCATTGATAGAATTCTCTATAGCGGCCCTTCTGTGGTCTGTCGGCGCGCCATACGGGTTGTATTTGATAACGCTTGAATGGCAGGCTGATCTCGTGACGGTTCATGACCACATATCGTGCAAAGGGAACAGTGAGGTCGTAGCGGAGGCCTTTCTCGGTGATGTCGGAAGCAACTTGTTTAGAATCGCGGGCGGTTAGTTTGGCTTGGTCTACATCCTTGAGATAGTCGCCCGAATTCAATATGCGGAACAGCAGTTGATCTCCTTCTTCGCCATATTTTCCTGTGAGTGTGGAGAGGTTCTCCATTGCTGGCGTCTCGAGCGGAGCGAATCCGAACTTTTTAAAAACGCTTCTTATGGTCTCGATCAGAAACTGTCTTTTGGCCATTACAGCCGGTCCGAAATCGCGAGTGCCTTTGGGAAGAGAGGGTTTCTCCATTTTCTGTTCAAAAGGCGGCAATTTAATGAATACAAGTCGGCGCACACAAGGAAGGTCGTTGCCCGGGAAACCTTACAAATCGGAATTCATTTCGAGCGCGGAATTGTTAGGCAGATTTACTCTGCCGATATGAAGCATGTTGTGCAAATACGGCAGACCGATTATTGGCGATTCGTACTATGCATACCTGCATGGTCCCATCCCACTAAAATCCTGGATTCAACTGCACCCAAAGTTTGAAGCTGCCGGTCGATCATATTTAGACCGCGATTCATACATAGATTGCTGTAACCCTGTTGAAGAGCACTACGCAACTATAGTGTGGGCACTGAAACATGACATCCACGCCCATTTGGTAAATTGCGCTATCTGTTGATGTTCAACGCATTAGAGCCATTATAGGGCAGTCAGGCATTGTCGAACCGGCCATTTTGGTAAAATATCGCATTTAGAGCGAATTTTGTTTTCCCACCGCCCTTCCTTACTTTTGCCCCCTCTTAAAAGTAAAAAGTCATGCCTATTACCCGACTCAAGCGCAAAAACCGTAAGGACAAAGCTAAAGCTGCGCGCCGCCGGACAGCTCTCAAAAACCAGAACTTCCAGCCTGTAATGAAGGCCGTGGATATCGAAAAGATCAAGGAAGAATTCAAAAGCAAGAAGAAATAAGCCTGCAGCTCGTGCTGCTCGCCGTGGGATTCCCTTCCGGGAATAGCCCTTTTACAAGGCCCCACGCTTCCCAAGCTCTATTACTTCCATATTCCTGATCTCGCCCGACGCGATCTCAAACCGTACGATCGTTTTCATGACGTGAAACCCATGCTGCCCCGCAGCCCCAGGGTTCACAAACAACATATTGCCATAAGCGGCATCGCGCTTTATCCGCAGTATGTGCGAATGGCCGCAAATGAATAATTGTGGCGTTTTCGTTTGTAGCAGCTTCTTTACCCTGGGATTATAATTCGGCGGCGCCCCGCCAATGTGCGTCATCAGCACACTCACCCCCTCAACCTCCATCCACATGTTTTCAGGGAAACGCACCTGCAGATCCTTGTCGTCTATGTTGCCATAGACCGCCTTCAGCGGCTTAAATTTTTCCAGCTCATCGGCAAGCGCCATCGTCCCAATGTCGCCCGCATGCCAGATCTCATCGCAGTTCCTGAAATGTTCGAACACTTTAGGATCGAGGTACGAATGCGTATCTGAAATGAGGCCAATCTTCATCCCGTTATTTAATGCGCGCCTGAAGATCTTTCATATAGGCCTTTAATGTGCCGTCGTGACCAAAAATATATTTCGACATGAACCTGAACAGCGGGTTATAAACCTCGCCATTCTCAGTGATCGTAAGCTTGCATCCACTTCCTTCCTTCGCGAACGCATAAGTCCACTCCCCGCCAAACGGTATGTCCTTCGTAATGATCGTAGCCACGTGCGACACGCCCTTCACGGAGTTCGATACCCTGTATTCGATCTCCCCATTCGAGCCCGTCTCCTTAAATGTATCAAGCCCGGTGATCGTCACGTCCTTTACATCCTTTCTCCAACTCTTCAATTCACTCACGTTTACTACAACCTTCCACACTTCTTCCGGCGATGAAGTGAAAGATGCACTGATTGACGCCGTATGTTTTACGGGCAGCGAACGGCCAACAAACACCGCCACGATCACTACGATCACAACGACGAAAACGATGGTGAGAAACACTTTCATATTGGGGTGATTTTCAATTCGATTTTTTCTTGCCCGAACGATTCGCCCACGCCCGGTCCAAACTCCTGCTCTTCATCTCCAGCTCAGCCGCGTAGGAGAGAAGCCCCAGCCCCTTCAATGCCGTCTTCAACTCTTCTTCCGTCAATCGTTTCAACATCGAGACCACACGGTCGCTATCCAGCACCGACTTGCTCTTCTTGATCTTCAGCCCCTCTTTGCTCAGCTTCAAACGAACTCTTCTCGAGTCGCCTTTATCCTTGTCACGCTGCACATAACCAAGCGTTACAAGCCGGTTGATCGTGATGCTCATCGTCGACGGTGTTACGCCCATGTGCAACGACAGCTCCTGCAACGTCACCGGCTCTTCCTCGTCGAGATGGTCGAGTATGCTCGCCTGGTTTTGCGTAAGCCGCACATCCTTCCCGGGGTCATTCACATGCCGCGTGTGACACGCCAGGTAGATCCGTGGATAGAATTGCTCCAGCAAGTCGGCCGCCTGCGAAGCGGAGATCGGCTCATCCTTCATCAAATCGAAGATATATATTTGTTTTGACCAATCAAACTATTTTAAAATAGATGAAAAAACGTTCCCGTGCGTCCACGATAGAAACACCAAAGGCCACGCTTATGAAAGTAGGTATACTCGGATCGGGGGTAGTCGCCCAGTCACTCGCCCTCGGCTTTATCAAACACGGACACGAGGTAATGCTCGGCACAACCAGTCCCTCGAAACTCAAAGAATTCCAGGATAAGAACCCGAAAGCAAAGATCGGCACGTTCGGAGAAACTGCCCGCTTCGGACAGGCAGTCGTACTCGCCGTGAAAGGTGCAGCTGCCGAAGGGATCGTCGGCACGGTTGCGAATGATCTGGCGGGCAAGACGGTGATCGACACGACCAATCCGATCTCAACTACCGAACCGCCTGTGAATGGTGCTATCCGTTACTTCACGTCGATGAACGAATCGCTGATGGAACGCCTTCAGAAGATTGCTCCGCAAGCCAACTTTGTGAAATGTTTTAACAGCGTTGGGAATGGTTTTTATGTGAACCCGCAATTTGCCGGTGGGCCGCCCACGATGTTTATCTGTGGTAACAACGACGGGGCGAAGAAAGAGGTGAAGGGAATACTGGATCAGTTCGGTTGGGAGACAGCCGACATGGGGAAGGTTGAATCGGCAGGTTCTATCGAAGCGTTGTGTATCCTGTGGTGTGTGCCGGGCTTATCGGGAGGAAGCTGGACGCATGCCTTCAAACTATTAAAGTGACATCTCGTATCTCTGTTCGATCACATCCTTATCGAATGGAGCATTTGCTGCGTGTTCCTCTTTTAGTTTGAAACCATAAGCCATGTACAGGTGCGCGGCGGTTGGAAGTTCTTTGGTCGTTAAAAGATAAGATCCTTTGAAACCGCTCGCCTTCAGGTGTTCCATGTACATGTCCATGAGCTTACGTCCCAGCCCGATACCACGATACGCAGGCTCTATAATGAAGTAGCGAAGCTGGGCCTGGTCGCCGCGGTCCATCAGTGCAAGGAATCCAACCATCTTTCCCTGGTGCTCGCAAACCCACGCACGGCTTCGCGACGAGTGGAGCTTTTCATAAAACTCGTGAAGTCCGGCCGCGACGTACGATTCGAAATGCAAGCCGTAGTTGTATTCCTTTTTGTAAAGTTTTCCATGCAGGTGGATCACAAAACCGATGTCGCCGGGAACAAGCTCGGTGCGGATAAGGACGTCTTTAAATACAACGAGTGATTTCATGGAGGGAAGTTCGGATTCGTTTGCGGGAAAAAAAACGGGCCGACTTCTAGAATTTCACAGGCCGGTCGCTATTTTCCGTCATGGAGAGAAACGATCTGTTCGTCGACTACCCCCAGCGACCCGACGTGTGGGACGAAATGCGTGACGAGCGCGACGTTCGTTCTCCCTATAAAAACGTCTTCAACTTCCTTCAACAACTCGAACCAGGGGAGCTCGCAAAGAAAGAAGAGTTAGCCAAACGTCTCTTCATGAGCCAGGGTATCACGTTCACGGTGTATTCAAGCGGCGAAGGCATCGAGAAGATATTTCCGTTCGATATCATTCCGCGTATCATTACCTCGTCCGAGTGGGACATCATCGAGAGCGGGATCAAACAACGACTCAAAGCGTTAAACCTCTTTCTTAAAGACGTCTATCATCAACAGTTTATAATTAAAGACGGCGTTGTCCCGGCAGACCTGATATATTCGTGCCCGCATTTCCTTCGCGAAATGCGAAACGTGGATGTGCCGTACGACATCTACGTTCATATCGCGGGTGTCGACCTCATTCGCGACAATGACGGAACTTTCTACGTGCTCGAAGACAATCTCCGCACGCCGTCGGGTGTGTCGTACATGATCGAGAATCGCGAGATCACTAAACGCATCTTCCCGGATCTCATTCCACAGAACTTCGTAAGACCGGTGACGCAGTATCCCACGATACTTCACCGCAACCTCGTGTCGTTGTCGCCACGGCAAAACTCTTCGCCGAATGTGGTTTTGTTAACACCAGGGATTTATAACTCAGCATATTTCGAGCACACGACACTCGCCCGGCTTATGGGCATCGAACTGGTGGAGGGTCGCGACCTGGTTGTCGACAACCACCGTGTGTTCATGAAGACCACCGAAGGACTTCAGCAGGTGGATGTGATCTATCGAAGAGTAGACGATGAATTTCTCGATCCCCTCGTATTCAATCCCGACAGTATGCTCGGTGTATCCGGTCTGCTTTCAGCGTACCGCAGGGGTAATGTTGCAATCGTGAACTCGATGGGCAACGGCGTTGCCGACGATAAAGCGGTATATGTGTATGTTCCGGATATGATCCGGTACTACATGAACGAGGAACCTATCCTGAAAAATGTACCGACATATCATCTCGATAAGAAAGAGGAACAGCAGCACGTGCTGAAGAACATCAGTAACATGGTGGTGAAGCAGACCAACGGCTCGGGCGGTTATGGTATGCTTATGGGACATGCAGCTACCGAACAGGAGATCGATGCATACAAAGCACAGATCCTGAAAGACCCGCGACAATTTATCGCACAGCCTGTTATCAATTTATCTTCTGCACCATGCTACATCAATGGTAAAGCCGTGCCGCGACGGATCGACCTTCGCCCGTTTGCATTATGTGGCCCCAACGGTATCGAGATCGTTCCGGGTGGACTTACCCGTGTCGCGCTTCGGGAAGGATCTCTCGTCGTGAACTCGTCGCAAGGTGGTGGCAGCAAAGACACCTGGGTGCTGGCTAAACAAAATCTCTAACCCTCACTGGATGTTAAGCCGAGTAGCTGATTCACTTTTCTGGATGTCGCGATATATGGAACGCACCGATAGTGTGCTGCGTATCCTCAAGATCAGTCACCAGGCTTCGCAAGACAATCCGGACGAAGTCACATGGCGGCCCGTGCTTCGCCTTTACACTTCGCTCACATCCGAACAGCGCCAGGCGATGGAGAAGAACAGCAGGGCAGTAATGCTCTACATGGTATGCGACAAAGAGAATGACAACTCGGTGTTGAACATGGTGACACGCGCACGTGAAAACGCCCGTGGGGTGCAGGATAATATCACGAAAGAGTTGTGGCAGTCGTTGAATGAATTCTATCACAGGATACGCGACCCTCAACTGGAATTTTCTCTCAGGTCGGAAGACCCGGTGTCGACACTCGATTGGTTGATACGGCAATGCGTAGTGTACTATGGTGTGTCGGACCTGACCATGTTTCGCGGCGAGGGGCTTTCGTTCATGGGCCTTGGGAAATCACTCGAGCGGGCGATACAAACGTCGATGATCCTGGAGATGAAGTTCTCCGACATCTCTTACGACCTCGACCGGACTACCGATACGACGTACTGGAAACACTTGCTGATGTCGGTGTCGGGATATGCGTTGTACCTGAAACGTTACCGTTCGGCGTTCGAAGCACGAAATGTGGTGGATCAAACTATTTTTAATGTCGACTTCCCGCGATCGATACTTTATGCGCTCAACCAGCTGCACCGGTATTTCGGAAGGCTGAAGAGCGATGGAAACAGGGAAGGGTTCACTAAAGTTGACCTGATGATCGGAAAGGTGAGGAGCAAAGTTCAGTATTCTGACGTGGAATCCGTATCGGCGATGGGATTGCATAATTATCTAAATGAACTTACATACGACCTCGATGAGATCGCAAGAGCGCTGAATAAGTATTATTTTGCGACGAGTTAGGAGATCGATACATGGCAAAGTTCAGGATTCAGCACACCACACGTTACATATACGAGGAAGCCGTTCGCGACAGCGCGAACCAGATCATGTTGTATCCTATAGTCGATCAGTACCAGGAAATTATTCAGCATGTGCTTACCATTAGTGGCAATCCGACCGTAAACGTTCATGAGGATTTCTTCGGAAATAAAGTGGGAACATTTACCTACGCACAACCACACAGCGAGATGATCATTCATTCGCAGCTTAACGTGGAGACACGTGAACGAAAATTGCCGACTGACGAGGTGCCATTCACCCGCCAATGGGCCGAGCTTCAATCGCTTTGCAACAACATCGACTACATCGACTTTTTTACCATCGAAAGATTCTCGGCGATTTCCGAAGTGGAGAAGATCGTGGACGCCGAGCGTTGTTTGAATTGCACGCCGCTCGAAACAGCAAAACATTTCAATAAATACGTCTTCGATTCATTCGCTTATCGAAAAGGCATCACCACGGTAGAAACAACGCTCGAAGAGATCTGGAAACTTAAGTCGGGAGTATGCCAGGACTTTGCGCACATGCTACTCGCTATGCTGCGACTGATCAACATACCTGCGCGATATGTGAGCGGCTACATTTGTCCGAATAAAAACGGCATGCGTGGCGAAGGTGCTACGCACGCATGGGTAGAAGCATATTTGCCTTACTACGGATGGTTGGGCCTGGATCCTACCAACAACTGCCTTGCAAATGAAAGTCACGTGCGGCTCGCGGTCGGCAAAGGCTTTTCGGACTGCTCACCAGTAAAAGGCACTTATCGTGGTACGTCGAATCATACGCTCGAAGTTGGCGTGACCGTATCGTACGAAGACGGCAAAACGACTGGCGACGACTCTGTCGCGACTCCCGAGGTGGAAACAGTTTCCACATCTGCCTACAAGAATTCATTCAGGAGGCACCAGGAAATGCAGATGCAGCAGTAAATTCTGCCCAAATTAAGTTTACATTTAACTATGATGTGTCATGAAGACGGCATCCGAAGGGGGACAAGCGGTCTTTTTGTGCTTTTAATTGCCTTTTTTGGCGGGATTTCAATTAGTTTTGGGCAAACGCAGGCTGAAACGGCGAGGGCAGAGAAGATTGCTAAATCGACCATCACGTACCAGATAATTGGATCTGATATCGAGGGTTATGGGTATGACGTTTTTGCCGACGGAAAACTAACGGTACATCAACCCGTTGTTCCGGGGCAACCGGGAAATAAAGGCTTTCGAACCAAAGCCGATTCTGAAAAGGTTGCACGGCTGGTAGTTGAGAAACTTAAAAAGAGAGAGTTGCCCCCTACGGTGTCTGTAGAAGAACTCAGGACGCTAAAAGTCATTGACTGATAATTTCTCAGGATGCTTAAGACCGTAAATCCTATACGGCCAGTTATTCTTTTGTGGTTGTTAGCAATGAGCGGGCTTTCGGGCCATGCCCTTGCGAGCGATATTACTATTTCCCTTTCCGGATCGAATCCCTATTGCGCCGGCGCGCCCGTTACAATTACCTACAGCTCTTCGTCACTCACATTCAACAGTGGAAATATTTTCACCGCGCAGCTTAGTGATGCCTCCGGAAGTTTTGCTGCACCCACAACGATCGGAACTTTAACGTCGACAGCAAGCAGTGGCACGATCGACGTTACTCTTCCGGCGAATGCCTCAGGTTCTGCCTACAAGATCAGGGTTGCTTCGTCCGATGAACCATTCGTTGGCTCGCCCAACGGCGGCGATATAATCATTAACGCCACGATCGCTACATCGGTTTCGATCACCGCTCCGAACGGGAACATACTTTGCGATACGCACGATGCCAACTTCCAGGCAACATCAACTGGCGGAGGTACGTCACCCACTTATCAATGGCATCGTAATGGTAATCCAGCCGGAAGCAACTCGTCGATATTCAATGGAACAGGGTTGGAAGATGGCGACCAGATCATGTGTAAGATGACGAGCAACGCAAGTTGTCCCGTTGATCTTGTCACTTCAAGCAACATAATCACGATCATCCGCAAGACCACGGCAGCACCTTCCGTAACTATACTCGCTCCTCCAATAGTCTGCAGTGGAGTGACAACCGAATTTTCGGCACAACCAACAAATGGCGGAACGGCACCCACCTATCAATGGAAGAAGAATGGTGTCGATGTCGGTATCAATTCATTCAAGTATTCTGATAACACCCTCCAGACAAGCGATGTGTTGTCGCTCACGATGACCAGCAATCGCGAATGCCTGTCGACACCGACGGCCAACGAAAGCCTTGATCTGACTGTAACGACCAGCGTAACGCCAACGCTAAAGATCGCCGTAACACCTTCGACATTGATCGGCCCCGGATCAGTCGTTTATCTTTCGTCGACGATCACCGACGGTGGTACAGCCCCGGCGTTTGAATGGAAGAAGAACTCCACAGTCATTGGAACAACTAATGCGTTCTCGATATCCTCGTTGGTAAATGGCGATATCATTACCGCAAAGATGACCAGCAATGCTTCGTGCGCACAACCTGCGTTAGTTACCAGCAACGAGATCGTGATGGCTTTCGACAATACATTGACCAAGACAGGCCATGCATGGGAGTCGCGTACTGCCCAGGCCGACGTTTCCGGTGTGATCGCGCGAGTGAACGGCTCGGGTTTCAGCATCGGTTCGAAAGGATACATCGGTCTTGGATCTGTAACAGTTGCGTCGACAACCACCTATCGAAAAGATTTCTGGGAGTACGATCCCCAGAATGATGTGTGGACACAGAAGGCCGACTTTCCCGGTGTAGGCCGTATTAACGCTGTCGGTTTTAGTGTAGGTACGAAAGGATATTTTGGAACCGGTCTTTCGGCAACAGGTGTCAAAAAAGATCTATGGCAATATGATCCCACTACCAACCTGTGGACACAACGCGCCGACTATCCCGGCCAGGCTCGCGAGCAGGCGTTCGCGTTCAATATTGGCAACAGGGGATATGTTGGCGGAGGATTTTCGAACGGCGTTGGCGACTTCAAAGATTTTTTTGAATTCGACCCCGCTGCAAATATGTGGACCGCACGTGCCGACTTCGGCGGAGGAAAACGAATGGGTGCTGCAACGTTTGCCATAGATCAAAAAGGATACGTCGCAACAGGATACAGTTCTTCAACGAGCGAATGGTTTAAGGATCTTTGGGATTTCGATCCTGGGCAGAACATCTGGACAAAGCGTGCCGACTTGCCTGGCAACGGACGTACACAGGCAACAGGATTTTCTTTTGCAGGAAGCGGATATGTTGGATTGGGTTACTCCGGATCTGGCTACGAAGGTCAGTTCTTTCAATATACAGTGACGACCAATTCGTGGAGCGTGAAACCATATTACCCCGGGCCGGCAACGAACAATAGCGCCACGGGCATGTCGATCGGCAATCGCGCGTATGTTTATAAAGACGGCAAGTGGTGGGAATACAGTTTTCTCACGATCGGATCGTTCAGCTCGAAGTTTTGTTCAACGGAAAATGCCGGCGTGACCTGGGATGCGTCGGGGTTTATATTCGGGGCCAACAATGTTTTTACGGCGCAGATAAGCCCGATGCCGAACTTTTCGGTAACGACAACACTCGCGACCGTGCAATCGCAGGCGAGCACCGGAACATTCAGTGTAACGATGCCCGGCTCGGTTAGCAGCGGCTCATATTTCTTCCGGGTGATTTCGAGCAACCCGGTAGTATCTACCATGCTCGAACGGATCACCGTAACAGCATTACCGCCGGTACACACCATTACGGTTGAACCCGGCGCTACAGTTTGTAAAGACACGCCCGCGTCGTTCACGTCGAATCTCACTGGTCCGGGATTTCAATGGTTCCGCAATACACTTGCTGTTGGAACAGATTCGCCATCATACAGTGAAAGTTCGCTGGTAACCGGAGACGTAATTAAGGCTGTGCGTTACTATTCCGACGGATGTAAGTCGACTGTTGGCCTTAACAGCAACTCGATCACCATGACGGTGAAGGCGCCTGCGAAGCCGGTGATCACCGTTGTTCCAAATACACTGCAGTCGACACCTGCTATCGCGTATCAATGGTTCCTCGACGGAAACGCGATCACGGGTGCAACTGCTCAATCGTATATCATGGCGAAGAACGGTGCATATAAGGTTCGTACTTCCGACAACGGTGGATGTTTTTCATTCTCCGACGAAGTCGTTAACGTGTACGTGGGTCTCGACGATGAGTCGGTCGACGAACAGATATCGATATTCCCCAATCCCGTTGTAAACGAAATGCGTTTGGAAATTGCAGGCGATTTGGTTGGCAAAGGCGTTAACTATTCAGTGATAGATGAACTGGGACATCCCGTAGTAGGAACGCAGCCTGCCGAACGAATAAATAAGATCAATCTCTCGGGTCGTTCCTCCGGCCTCTACATGCTGCGATTGTCACTCAACGGCGAGACCATTGTTCGCCGCATCATCAAAGTTGAGTAAGTGGTCAAAACCTGAGTATATTGGGTTTCCTCAACTCGCTATGAAAAAACCCTTACTTACTCTTTGCTGTCTTGCGGCTTTTGCAATTTCATTCAACATGTCGGCCCAAAACCCCGACCTGCTTTTACAAAGCAGTGAAGTGCATTCACTTCTCGTGAATTTCGATGCCGATCTTGGAAGCCTCGAGCGTTTCTATTTTGTTCCAAATACTACAGAACGCCGCGAGCGCATGCGGACATTCTTCAACGACTATCTCAAAAAACTTAATGCCCTTCCTTTTGAGAACATGTCGGTAGGGGGTAAGGTCGATTTCCTGTTGTTCAGTCGCGACCTCGAGAACCGGCTTTACCAGGTGGACAAAGAAGAAAAAGAAGTAAGCCAGTTGTCGAAGCTCGTAACGCAAGGCGAGCCGATCTATCAACTCGAGAAGCGCCGTCGTCGTGGTGAATTCATGAAGGGTGAGGATGTTGCGAAGCAACTCAACGATTGTAACAAGGTTCTTCGCGACGCAATGAGCAAGCTTGGATCGCAGCCAAACTATACGAAAGCTCTTGCCACACGTGCAGAAGGAATTGTGAAAGGCCAGGAACGTGCGTTGAAGAGCGTGTTTGATTTTTACAACGGCTACGATCCGCAATTTACATGGTGGGTAACGAAGCCCTTCAATAAACTCGATACAACATTGCTCGCTTACGCGGATGCATTAAAGAAGAAAGTCGATCCCGCCACTCTTCCGAAAGACGATGGCAGCGGCATTATCGGAAACCCGATCGGTCGCGAAGAACTGATCCACCAGTTGCAATACGAAATGATCCCATACTCCCCGGAAGAGCTTGTGGAGATCGCTAACAAGGAGTTTGCATGGTGCGATGCTGAACTACTAAAGGCTACGAAAGAGATGGGTTTCGGCACCGACTGGAAAGCTGCACAGGAAAAAGTGAAAATGTCATTCGTGCCCGAAGGACATCAGCCCGAAGCAATGCTTAAACTCTACAACGAATCGGTCGAGTTCCTTAAGAAGCATGACCTGATCACCATTCCGCCTATCGCCGAAGAAACCTGGCGCATGCGAATGATCCCTCCGCAGCAACAGTTGATCAGCCCGTTCTTCCTCGGAGGCGAAGTGCTGCAGATCTCATACCCCACCGACGAGATGAACCACGAAGATAAATTGATGAGCATGAGAGGAAATAACCCGCACTTCTCACGGGCAACAGTTCATCATGAGCTCATCGCTGGTCATCACCTTCAGCAATTCATGAACAATCGCAATAAAGCGTATCGTGATTTCTACACCCCGTTTTGGACCGAAGGCTGGGCGTTGTACCAGGAGTTTGTTCTTTGGGATCTGAACTTCCCGCGTGGACCGGAAGATAAAATTGGTATGCTGTTCTGGCGAATGCACCGTTGTGCACGGATCATCTTCTCATTGAATTATCACCTCGGCCGCTGGACTCCTCAGCAGTGTATCGACTTTCTTGTCGACCGTGTTGGACACGAAAGAGCAAATGCCGAAGGCGAAGTCCGACGGTCTTTCACTGGCAACTATGGGCCGTTGTACCAGCTGGCTTATATGATTGGTGGTCTTCAGTTTTACGCCATGAAAAAAGAGCTGGTTGATAGCGGCAAGATGACCTTTAAGCAGTATCACGATGCCGTAATGAGCGAGAATTCGATGCCGGTTGAGATGGTGCGGGCGATCATCACAAAACAGGACCTCAAGAAAGATTTCAAGAGTAACTGGAAATTCTATAAGGGCGTTGTTCAAATAGATAATAAAAAATAGAGACCCCATGAAAACCTCGCGTCGTAACTTCCTTCAGAAGCTGTCTGCAGGTTCGCTGGCAGCCCTAACCGTCCCTTCGCTCGCTTCGGCTTCTAACGCCCAACTGGTTTCACCGCAGGGCGCGCCCGACGAGAAGTACTGGGCCGGCATTAAGTCGCAGTTCATGGTGCCGGAGAACCTGGTAATGATGAATGCGGCCAACCTTTGTCCAAGCCCGAAATCTGTTTACAACAAAATGAAATCCTACCAGGATCAGCTTTCCGGCGATGTATCGATGCAATACCGTGCCGTGTTTGCAGATAGGAGGAAAAAATCAGTCGAGTTACTTTCGAAGTTCATCAATGCAGAGGCGGCAGAACTGGGGATCACTCGCAATACCAGTGAGAGTAATTGCACGATCATTAATGGCCTTGACCTTAAGGCAGGCGACGAGGTTATTCTTTGGGATCAAAATCATCCTTCGAATAAAGAGATGTGGCAAAAGCGGGCAGTACGTTCGGGGCTTGTAATCAAGCTGGTAACTACACCTGTAAATCCTTCAAGCCCTGCAGAGCTTTTGAGTGCCTTCGAGAAAGCATTCACGTCGAAGACGAAGATGATCGCATTCTCACATATTTCGAACACAACAGGAACGGGATTACCCGCAAAGCAGATCTGCGAGTTGGCAAAATCGAAAGGGGCGATGAGCCTCGTCGACGGCGCGCAGACACTCGGGTTCCATAACTTGAACGTGAAAGATCTCGGCTGTGATTTCTACACAGCAAGCACACACAAGTGGCTGATGGGTCCGCTGGAGAATGGCGTGTTGTACATGAAGAAAGAGCACATCGAAAAGATGTGGCCAAACATTATCGGTGGAGGATGGCACGACAACACTAATACAGTTGAAGACAAAATATGTTTTCTTGGCCAGCGAAATGATCCCCCGACAGCGGCATTACCCGAGATCATCGGGTTTCATGAGACCATCGGGCGGGAGAATATCAACCAGCGTGTGGTCGATCTGAATCGTATGCTCAAAGACAAGATCAAACAACGAGTTCCAAAAGCAAACTTCATTACACCAATCTCCCCTGCGATGAGCGGTGGAATTGTGATCATCTCGATCCCCGGTACAGATCCGAAAATAATTGTGCAGAAGCTTTACGACAATCATGGAATTGCCGTGGCTACAACGGGAGGTGTGAGAATGTCGCCGCATATTTATAATACAACAGAGGATATAGATCGTCTTGTAGAAGGCCTTGTTAAGTCAATCGGTTGAAAAGATGAGAATAATTATTTTTTTGATTGCTGTCGGTGTGACGGCTGCGTATGGTCAAACGTCGAAAGGAAATCTCATGGTTGGAGGAAGTATGAGCTTTCAAAGCTCAAAACCTCACGACAGCGATAACACAGCCGTTTTGATTGCGTCGGAGCCTACAAAGGCATTTACGTTTTCGCCGAACGTAGGATACTTCATACTCGATAATTGGGTTGCAGGCATCTCGTCGGCGGTAACCTTTGGTAAAAGCGAGTATGAATCGGGAGCTACATCTCAAATAAGCACAAGCCTGACGGGTATTTTTACCCGTTATTATTTTCGGTTCGGAAAATTTGGCGCCTTTCCCGAGATCAGCTACAGGCGCGGCAAAACAAAGGTCGAATACTATCAACCGCCGGTAAACGGCATTAGCTTCTTTCCAGACGGGAACACATTCAAGGCCGACGCAAATGTTGGCAACGCAAAGATGGCAGTTGGCCTGGCGTGGTTTATAGCAAACAATGTGTCGCTGGAGGGCACCGTGTCTTACAGTTCTACTTATTCCGAATGGAATGGCTCGGGCAACACAGTTGCGGCGACCGGCGTTAACCTGGCTCTCCAGTTCTTTATCCCGACAAAAAAGTCAAAAGACTCTTCTAACTGATCAATCGAACACGTGCTGAGTTGTCTCGCCGTTTACATTAACCGTATAGATACGATCACATGTACCACTTCCGAAGTCAAGCGTTGAGGTAGAGCCGTTTGTGCTCACCGACATTGCCCCATCGACGGGTATCTTCTTGATCCAGCCGAAGCAGCCAGTCTTGAACAACACCTCTTCTGTTATCGTTGCTGTATAGCTTACGTTTTGTCTCGAGGTTCCCGAGATGTTTCCGGTAACGCGGATCTCACCTTTGCGCTTCGAAAGATCTTCGTAGGCAAAGTTCAATATTCCTTTCCACCGCGACGTTGTTCCGTCGGTGTAACTGATCGCTACGTTGTTGCCTTCTACGGTGGTCTTCTTTCCATTCGCAGAACCAACTATGATAACGCCGTTGTATGTGGTGCTGTCGCGGGTAAAAGCTTCGAACGTCAGCGTTTCTGTCATCGAGAAACGAACCTTGTTCTTTGTGCTCACCACGATCGTGAAATCATCGGTGATCTTGCCGGTCCGCCTGTTCTTCGAATCGCATGTACTGCCATCCCCATAGTTTACGGAGATAGTTCCTTTGTATACAATGCTGTCGTTGTGATTGCGATCTATACTGATATTAAGGTTAACGGCAGGTGCACATCCATAATTATCGTGATCACCATGTTTCACACGCCCCTCGGCAACACCTTTATCTTCCATCGCCCCGGCAGTAACGTCGAGAGCTTCCTGTGTTGCAAGTATCGTCTGTGCATTATCCTGGGCGGCGAGTTCCGCTTGCTCTTCACTGGTTAGTTTCTTTGGTACAAGATCATCCTGACAACCAGCCAGGAGGATCACTATTAAAGAACATACAAGTAAGAAGTATTTCTGTGTGTCTTTGTGTGGCCTTTGTGCCCTCTGTATTTTTTGCATTTTATTTAAATGAAAAAAAACCGGGAAGAGCCAAATCCAGAAAGCCGGCCCTGACTTCCAACCATCCGAACTTAGGGCTTCCCCGGTCTTGTATTTATAAACGATTACCTTGGAAAACATTTTCATTGCAGGTAGATTTTGGAGATGAAACAACAAACACGCCGATGATTGACACGCGCTGGGAAAACCGCGTAGTAATGAAAAAAATCACCGCAAAAAGTGCTGTGGGGTTGTTGCCACAGAGTGTGGAGCAAAGACACAATTGATGCCTCACTGGAAAGATCTCCCTCCAATTGCGAAGTTTTCAATAATCGCTTTTGCAATCACACTCCTGATCGGGTTGATGAGCATGGGTGCGCAAGGTTATGGAGTTTACTATGCTGTTGAATTCGCTTTACCCGTTTCGATCGACACCATCCAGGGCGATACATTGTGGCCATCGACAATACTGGCGGGCATGGCGTGGTCGATCGGTTTCCTTATGGCCGGTTTTATTTGCACGAGAATAAAGACACAAAACAAATACTTGATCTGGTTTCTTTACCTGATCATCCTGTGGGTGTGGACGTATTTAGTTTGGTGGGCGATTATCGCCCTTAAGGTTGTACAGTAACGTGATCGTGATCGTGTCTCCTTCTCTCATCGATGGAAAATTTTCCAGCACCGAAAACGATAAAGACAATGCATGCTGCCAATACCCCGATCGATACTTCCAACTCCATGTGATTACCCAGGCTTAAAAAGCCCTGCGGATAATTCACGAAGATGATCGCACCGATAAGTATTGGTATCTGGATGAGCGACACGATACGTGTGAACAGTCCAACCACGATCAACGGACCACCAAGCAAGTGAGCGAAGACAATGTAGTGCGCCAATGAAGCTCCGGTGAACATAAGATTTACACTCTCCGCTGTCTGCTTCAGAGAATCGAGATTCATCATAAACTCAATGCCTTTGAAGGTGATGAAGACACCGAGAATGATGCGAAAGATGTCGAGCCAACCTGGGCGGTGAGAATTTCCCCAACCCTCAATGTTTGTTATTACACTCATATTGTTAAGGTTTGATCTCTACAAAGTTTACCGAAAAAACGCCTCAAAGTCAATGAGGCGGCATCTAGAACGCTTCGCCCATATTCAAATACGTTCCATTCGACTTATTCCCGAACCCCGCATCCACACGCAAGTGTAATTTTTCCTGCGGGCTCAACGCAAATCGTATCCCCGCACCAATCGAAGGCTTCAAATGACTCGGGGTGAAAATATCTTTCAACGCATTTCCAACCCTTCCCAGCCCGGCGAACGTCACCATGCCGAAACGTTTATACACCGGGAACCGAAGTTCCGACTGTATCGCAATAAGATTCTTATCTGTATAACGCCCTTCGTAGTACCCACGCATATAAGTATTCGATCCGATGTTCGTCAGTTGTCGTATCGGAACATGCCCGACAGTCGATATGAGATTTGCCTGGAACGCAAGCACCGTTGTTTTGGAAAGAGCAAAATACTTCCTCACATCAAGATTGCGCACAGCAAAGTCGAAACTGCTGCCAAGTTGTTGCCTGTAAATGCCCGCGTAGAACTGAACATAAAAACCTTTCGAAGGAGCGAACGCGTGATTGCGACTGTCCCACGTTATCGTAGCACCCGGTCCCGATACAAATCCGCCGTTGCGTCCTACAATGTCTTCTTTGTCGAATACACTCGTTCCGCTGCGATCGTACTCGAACCGGAATACATTCTGAAATTCATATCCAACGCCACCGTAAAACCGCGAGAAGATCCTCCGCATCAGCTTTGGAAAAATGCTGTACTGTGATATCGAATAGTTCTCAAGCGCCTCCGGTTGCGAAGTGTTGCCCAGCCCCCAGAACTTGTCGGGAAACCTTGTTGCCGAGGAGACCACGTACAAAATGTATTTCTCGTTTGGGAAGTAGATGTTGCCCTCCGTTGCAGCGACCAGTTGCTTGCGGAGAGTGAAAAACGAAACAGCCTTAAAGCTCGACGTTCTTGCAAAGCTGTCTTTGCCGATCTTGAAAAAGAATGTGCCGGCAGCGCCACCGCCCCATCGATACTCCGGCGACTTTACGATCACAGGAAACAATACAAACTTGTCTCTCTTCTTTTGTGCTACCGACGTGACCGTAGTCAGGATCAGTACGCATGTCAATAACCTCATAGTTCTATGTGGGCTCGTATAGAAAATACACTCGCCGGACCACGGTCGGCGTTGTAGGCGGGGTGCAGGACAAACTGGTAATCGGGGGTAAGCCAGAAGCCCCGGTAAAATAAATTGATTTTATAATAAACTTCAGTGATCCACTCAGGTTTATAATTCAATGCCCCGTCGCCCACAATAAATCCATAACCGCCAGCTTGCAAATATCGCGAGTGCAGCGACGACAGCCCGTTTACCACCGTAGCCACCCCAACCTCGTCGCTCTCTCTTTTCAAAAAACCTTCTTTCTGCACAATGCCAACTGCCAGCGAGCGGTCTATTTCTGTGAATGCCCATGTCTCATTCTTTCCATCATTCCAGCTGCCTCGCGCAAACAACCCCCACGCATCCGACAGTGGTTGCTCTACGTTGATCACACCACCATACTTGTTCCTGCTGTACACACGCGTGGCAGTAATATCACGATTGGCAAGCGACAACGCATAGCTGCCCATGTGGGCCAACGTATAAAAGCCGAGCACCCGAATCGTGCCATCCTGTCCAAACAACTTGTACGGTTTTTCAAACTCCAGTGCGTGAGATCTTGCCTTGCCGATATGAGTGTCCATTGTGTTGCCATTTGCTTCCGTCGGTACCATAACCGCAGTAAGACGCACTTTGAAATTTCCACCCGAGTATTCACCCATCGCACCCCACGTATATCCCCTAACGTTCGCCGGGTAATCCCATCCACCACCCGACATTAAAGACCAGTTAAAAAACTGCGACCTCGGATCGTGGCTGAATTTGTTGTTGTCGAAGAAGTCGGCCACGCTGAATTTTCCCAGCACTAAATCGAAGTATTTTTTAGTCCTTGTCTTGTTTACCTGGTTCGCGCTTTCCCCGAAGTATTCGTCCTCGCCACCGAGATTGAAGGAACGGCGGATGTAGGCCCTGGCGATGTAGATGGTAGGGGCAGGGTTGCCCACCCTGAATGCCTCTCCGTTTGTGAAGCCTGCAATTCCCTTCGCACTGCTGAGTCCTGCGCCTCCCGCTATTTCGGGGTTCACGTAAAATTCGAATGCTTTAGCCACCTGGATTCCCCAAAAAAAGGTGGACGTAAGGGTGGTGGCATGCTCTTCGCCGGGCTGCAGGCTGTTGTCGCCCGTATATCGTGCACTGAAACGGGGATGGTATTGAGTTACCGTGGTTAACTGGAAGTGAAAATCGGAGTTGAAATTGGCCGCACTATCGGGAATTGCGGGGATTTGACTGTAGGCTGCAATGCACGATAGCAGCAGTATTGCCAGGAACAGTGATCTCATGAATTTGGTTGAATCACATTCGACGATCACACCTTGATCTTATCGAAATAGATGGTCGTTCAAAAGGTACACATTGACATGCTTTTTGCTGCTATTTAGGTTCGCGGTTTAATGGAAATTTAAACGGATCTGTATGAAGAAGTTGATGGTGTTTTGTGTATCCCTGTTTTCTGTGATGTGGGTCAACGCTCAAAATCGTGAGGCCCTGGAGGGCGATCATACGCTCAAAGAGCGCTATGAGATCATGAAAGACAAGGCAGAGTCGTACACAGATTATAAAGTCATTAAAAATACCATCCTGGATGGGGTCTGGAAGATCAGCATGGATTCCATGGCAAAGGTAAAATCGGACCTTCGAACAGCCAATGCTACGATTGCCAAACTGAACGGGGAGATCAAAGGCGCTGCCGATAAAGTGAAAGAAGCTGAAGCATCATTGCAGCAGTCGGCCTACGAAAGAACGCACATGAGCGTGTTCGGTATTCCCGTTGCAAAATCGGTTTTCGTTACCACGGCATTGATAATTGTAGGTGCACTGATCATTGCCCTTCTTACTGTTCTTAGCACGTTCAATGTGCTCCGCCGCTCCAACCGCGAGAAAGAGCTCACGATCCACGGCATTATGTCGGAGTTCGACGCGTTCAGAAAGAAAGCATTGGAGAAAGAGGTGAAGATCTCAAGAGAACTTCAAAGCGAGAGGAACAAGCTGTCGGCTATCGGTAAAAACAACTAAACCTTTCACTGGTATACCCTCACATAATCGATCTCCATTCTTTGGGGCCATATCGACTCGTCCACACCTTTCTGTCCTCCCCAGTTTCCACCAACTGCAACATTCATGATCAAATAAAACTTCTGATCGAAAGGCCACCCCATGAAGTCGTCACCGGCTACGTGCGATAGTGAGTGGTACATCTTATCGTCTACATAAAAATCGATCTTGTCTTTCGTCCAGTCGATCGCGTACACGTGAAACTGATCCATGGCATCGGGTACGTCAACTTTTCCGTCGATGTTAGTATGCTTTACGTGATTGTATTTCCCTGAATGAAGATTTGCGTGAACAACGCCGGGATCCCATCCTACATGTTCCATGATGTCGATCTCGCCGCTCTCGGGCCATCCGCCATATTTCCATTCTGTCGGCAGCATCCATATTGCCGGCCATGTACCACGGCCTTTAGGGAGTTTTGCTCTTATCTCGATACGTCCGTACAACCAGTCGCCTTTTGACCTGGAAACGATTTTAGCTGAGCTGTAATCCCTGGTGCCCTTTTTTTCCCTGATCGCTTCTATGATCAGTATACCGTTCTCGATGCGAATGTTCTTAGGATCGTTGGTATAATACTCGAGCTCATTGTTTCCCCAGCCGCAATTATCCGGGCAGCCGTCGCCTGTGTCGTATCCCCATTTTGTTTCGTCAGGTTTACCGGGTTTGTCGAACTCGTCTGACCAAACCAGCTTGCGTCGATCGGCCGTTTGAAAAAGGACTAAAGCGGCCAGCAAAATGAGGTATTTCATAAATAATTTTTTGGAACTTGTAACTACTGCGTTAACGCTAAGTTAACCTTCCTGAAAATAAGAAAAACCTTTATTTCCGGCCTTTGGAAGCACTTTCAGACAATGCACTAATGACGGCAGTCCGCGATGGCGACGTGGAACGTCTTGGGCTACTTTTCGAGCGCTACAAAAGGCAGTTGTATGGGTTCTTCTATGGTATGAACAGGAGCCAGGAGCTCAGCGACGACCTGGTGCAAAACACCTTCTTCCGGATCCTTAAATACCGTCACCTTTTCCGCGGAGAAGGCGACTTCAGAACATGGATGTTTCACATTGCGCGTAACGTTAGTCATGACCATTACCGCAAAGACAAACTGAAGTGGAAAGAGTCGGTTGATGACTGGCAGGACAGGCTCGGTCACGAAGAAAATCGCGAAGGCGAAATGCAGAGTACCGAGAAGAATGTAATGCTGGCTATGGCGATGGACAGGTTGCCACAAGACAAGAAGGAGATCCTGTTGCTCAGTAAGTACCAGGAAAAGAAGTATAAAGAAATAGGGGAGATACTTGGATGTTCCGAGGGTGCAGTGAAAGTGAAAGTGTTCAGGGCACTACAGGAGTTGAAAGTGATCTATCAACAGCTAGAGAAGACAATGTAACGTATGGAACAGAATAAAATTGAAGAACTGGTTGCCAAGTACAATGAAGGATTAACAGATCCTTCGGAAGTACAGGCGCTGGAACAATTGATCGAAGAAGGAAAGGTTGACCTCACTCAACTGCGCAGCCTCGACAGGCTCGATGAACAGTTGATCGCCATTGAGTCGCCCGCAACTTCACTTGCCATGGACGATAAGTTCTATGCTATGCTGTCGAAAGAGAAAAAGAAAGCAGCAGCAAGCTCTTTCAATTTTACGATGCCATCGTGGAGCTGGCTTGCGCCAAGGCTTGCGTTCTCTGTTGCCCTTGTGGTGATCGGGTTCGGTGCAGGTTACATGCTCAACACGAAATCGGCAGATCCAAATGTGGAATTGCTCACGCAGCAGGTAGCTGATCTTAAAGAAAGTATCGCCCTGTCTCTCTTCGAAAAGGAATCGGCTACCGATCGCCTTAAAGCGGTAAGCCTTACCACGGAGATGGACCAGGTGAGCAAGAAGGTAACTGAAGCGCTATTTCAAACACTGAACAACGACCCCAACGTAAACGTACGGCTCGCAGCACTCGAGGCCATTACTCCTTACTCTAAAGATGGATCGGTGAGGGAACAACTCATCCGCTCGATCGGGAAGCAGGAGTCGCCGCTGGTACAGGTTGCCCTTGCCGAACTGATGGGCGGGCTTCAGGAGAAAAAGTCGGTAACAGAATTCGACAAGATCCTGAAGGATGAAAGAACTCCTCTTGACGTCAAGAACAGAATTAAAGAAAGCATTAAAGTATTGATCTAAATGAAAAAGATTGTATCAACTCTAATTGTCCTCTGTGCTCTCGTCCCCGGGATGCTGCTTGCACAGTCGTTCTCTGAAAAGATCAACAAAGAGCTTACGTTCGAAAAGAAGACCACATCGAATACACTCATTATCCTGAATGTTGACGGATCGGTGAGAGTCGAAGGTTACTCGGGCGACAAGATCCAGGTTGAGGTAAACAAACAGATCTACGGCAAAACAGACGCTCGTGTCGAAAAAGGAAAAGCCGAGATACAACTCGGTGTGGTCGACAGGGCCGACACGATCATCCTCTACGTGCAGGGTATCTGCAACGACTTCGGCAAACAACAAAGGAAGAACAACTGGCAGAATAAGTATGGTGGCTGGGGTTACAACTGGAACAACAACTGTAACGGCCGCGATTGCGACAAGGACTACGACTGGGAGATGGACTTCGTTGTGAAAGTCCCACAGGGAGTGAATGTTCTTGCATCGACGGTGAACAATGGTGATGTCGAGATCAAAAGTGTGAGCGGGTACAATCTTGCCGAGAATGTGAATGGAAGTATCAGGCTCGAGAATATTTCAGGTCCGGGCACCTATGCATCGACGATCAATGGTGATGTGGATGTAGACTATGTCAAGAACCCGAATGTAGAATGCCGGTACTATTCACTGAACGGCGACGTAACGGTGAACTTCCTGAAAGGGCTTGCGGCCAACGTTGGATTCGAGAGCTTCAATGGAGATCTATATACCAACATCGATAAGCTCGAGTCGTTGCCAGCTGTAATGGAAAAGGCAAGCAAGGGCAAAGGAGTAAGTTATAAACTGGGAGGTAGCAGGTTTAAAATTGGAACAGGTGGAGTCTTTTTAGACTTCGAGACCTTTAACGGAAACGCGTATATCAAAGAAAAATAATTATCATGAAAAATAGAGTAAACAGGTGGGCAGTAGCGGTGGTGTTCTTTTTAATGTCCATCGTCGCGTGGGCGCAGGATTCGGGAGAGATACCCGTACCGCTCAGCGACCCTTCAAAACGAGCAAAGCTTAAAATCCATATCAACTACGGATCGATAACGGTAAAGGGAACAGCAAGAAAAGATGTTCTTGTAAAATATTCCCAGCGCGGAGATGACGATCACGACGATGATGATGACGACGATGACGATCGCAGAGGCAGGGACACCAAGAACACAAAGAACGGTTTGAAAAGAATTGGCGGTGGCACGCTCGACCTCGAGGTCTCGGAGAACCTGAACTTCGTAAGGATACAGTCAGACTCGTGGAACAACAAGTTGAACCTCATCGTAGAAGTGCCCTCAGGTATCGATATGAACTTGCACACGTACAACGACGGTGATATTTACATCTCGAATATCCAGGGTGAGACGGAACTGAATAACTACAACGGCGAGATCACTGCAGAGAATATCTCTGGTTCGGTAGTAGCAACAACATACAACGGCGAGATCAAAGTGACATTCGATAAGATTACAGAAGGCACCCCAATGTCATTCGTAACATACAACGGCGACATCGACGTCACTTTCCCTGCCACGCTGAAGGCATCTTTAAAGATGAAGACCCAGCAAGGCGAGATACTCACTGGCTTCGACGTGAAACTTACCCCCGTTAACCCAGTCATTAAAGACAACAGCAAGGGTGGAACGTATAAGGCCACGCTGGATGAGTGGGTGAGGGGCGACATAAACGGCGGCGGTCCCGAGTTCATCATGCGCAACTACAACGGAGATATTCTTGTAAGAAAGAAATAGCCGTTCATAAATGGATTTGTTAAGGGCCCTTCGGGGCCTTTTTTATTTCGATAAAAACGCGCTACCTTTTGAAACCTAAAATCTTGTCAAAACATGAACCTCAACATTAAGGCTCAACAGCAGAACACTTATGATGCGATCGTCGTCGGGACGGGTATCAGTGGAGGCTGGGCAGCGAAAGAACTGACGGAAAAGGGACTGAAGACCCTTGTACTGGAGCGTGGACCAAACGTGGAGCACCCCAATTACCCTACCGCTACAAAGAACCCCTGGGAGTTTCCTAATGGCGGCCGTCCTACCGTAGAAGATCTTAAGAACCAATTCAAGCAAAATCGTACAGGTTATACAATCCACCAGTCTACCAAGCACTGGTTTGTGAACGACCTCGAAAACCCTTACGCCGAAAAAGAAGGCAAGCGCTTCGACTGGATGCGCGGGTACCATGTCGGTGGCCGTTCGATCATGTGGGGCCGTCACAGCTATCGCTGGAGCGACCTGGACTTTACAGCCAACGCAAAAGATGGTATCGCCATCGATTGGCCCGTTCGCTACAAAGAGATCCAACCCTGGTACGATTATGTTGAGACATTCATTGGCGTGACCGGCCAGGCAGAAAACCTGCCGCAGCTTCCCGACGGTATCTTCCAGCCTCCAATGGAGATGAACTGCGTCGAGCAGGAGTTGAGAAAGTCGACCATGGAAAAATTCAATCGCGTAATGACCATAGGTCGTATCGCGCACATTACTGATAAACTCCTGCACGACAAGAGCCCGCAACGTGTAAGCTGTAAGTATCGTAACCTCTGCAGCCGCGGATGTCCTTACGGAGCGTACTTCAGCAGCAACTCCTCTACGTTGCCAGCAGCAGCAGCTACAGGCAACATGACACTGCGCCCCAACTCGATCGTGTATGAACTCATCTATGATGAGAACGGCAAGAAGGCTACCGGTGTTCGTGTGCTCGATGCTGAAACCAAAGAGACAATCGAATTCAACGCAAAGGTGATTTTCCTCTGCGCTTCAACAATGGGTTCAACTTATATCATGATGAACTCAGTATCCAACCGCTTCCCTAACGGATTCGGTAACGACAGCGGAGAACTTGGCCATAACATAATGGACCACCACCTCGGTGTAGGTGCTGGCGGTGAGTACGATGGCTTCGACGACAAGTATTACTCAGGCCGTCGCGCCAACAGTTTGTACGTTCCCAGGTTCAGGAACCTGCCTGGCCAGGAAAAACGTCCTTACATCCGTGGTTTCGGATACCAGGGCGGTGGAAGCCGTCAGAACTGGTCGCGTATGGTAGCCGAACTTGCGATTGGCGCAGACCTGAAGGAACAAGTTACCAAGCCCGGCAAGTGGAGCCTTGGATTTACCGGCTTCGGCGAGATCCTTCCTTACCACGACAACATGGTGACCATGAACAAGGATGTGAAAGACAAGTATGGCTTGCCAACACTTTTGTTCGACACCGAACTGAAAGAGAATGAAATGAAAATGCGTGTCGATATGGCGAACGATGCAGCCGAGATGCTCGAAGCTGCCGGCTTTACAAACGTGAAGCCTTACGATCGCGAAGCACAGCGCGCTGTAGGTCTTGGCATCCACGAGATGGGAACTGCCCGCATGGGAGCAGATCCTAAAACGTCGGTGCTGAACAAGTACAACCAGGTGCATGCATGTAAAAATGTGTTCGTTACCGACGGATCATTTATGACATCTGCGGCTTGTGTGAACCCGTCGCTTACTTACATGGCGTTCACCGCACGTGCAGTAGACTATGCAGTAAAAGAACTCAACAAAGGAAACATCGCTTAATATGAATAGAAGAGAAGCATTACAACGTGCAGCCTGGGTATTAGGCTACACTGTGTCTATCCCGGCGCTGTCGCAGGTGTTGGAGGCATGCCAGTCGAGACCCGACCTGGCATTTAGCCCCCAGTTCCTTAAGCCTGAGCAGGCCGGCCTCGTAGCTGAAGTAGCTGAGATCATCATACCCAAAACAGATACACCCGGTGCGAAGGATGCCGGAGTTCCCCAGTTTATCGATATCCTCGTAAAAGATTGCTACACAAAAGAAGACCAGGATAATTTCCTGAATGGACTTGCCGAATTCGACAAGGGTGCGAAAGATGCTTACGGCGATGCATTCCTCGACCTCGATGCGGCTAAGCAGGTTGAGTATGTCACCAAGGTTCATGGCGAGGTGATCGAAGCAGCGAAAGCGCCTGAGTTCAGGGAAAAGCCCCGTCCTTTCATGCACATCATGAAAGAATTGACGGTGGTTGGTTTCTTTACATCACAGCCCGGAGCCACACAGGTATTGCAATACGACGAAGTACCGGGAGCGTACAAAGGATGTATCCCACTTGCTGAAGTTGGAAAAACCTGGGCTACTTAGGAGAGTCGCCTGTTAAAAAAAGGTCTCAGGACAGTTCTGTCGAACAGGATAAAGGCCAAGACGATATTCAACATAATAAGACCGTGCATGATCCATTTCCCGCTAAGGGGAATGGTTTTTTGCAGGTCTTTTGTTATTTCTACGTCAGGCAGTTTTTCCAGTGAGATGGTCGGGTTGGCTGCATCGAACACGCCGGTGCCAACAAGAATAGTAAGGATGGTAACAGCTACGACCATGCCGCACAGCAACAAGATACCGTTGCGTGGTGATAGCGACGAAGCTACTGGCATCGAATGAAGGTTGACCATCACACGGTGTGTGAAGTTCGACGACGGCGACTCGAGCTTGTTCTTGCCCAGCACCTTTTCGATCAGCTTCAGTTCTTCGTCATGATTGTCGGCAGGCCGTTCCATATCACAAAGTTAATGCTTCCTTTTTTAATATTCCTTTCAGTTCTTCGGCAAGCCTCTGGCGGGCCCTGTGAATGCGGACTTTGACCGTATTCACGTTCTGGCCCATCAGGTCGGCGACCTCCTCGAGCGAAAATTCTTTTATGTAGAACAGCTGGATGGCCAACTGGTCTGCTTCGTTTAGTTTTTTAATCGCCCGGGCCACGAAAACCTGCTTGTCGTCGCGTTCCATGGCGCTGTCGGCGCGCTCTGGGTTTTCTACGTGCTTGTTCTCGATGTTCTCGGTTATCAGCTTGTTCTTTCTTTTGTGGCTGATAGCGGTATTGAAAACGATGCGGTACAACCACGTGCTGAACCGTGCCTGGCGGTTGAAATTTTTCAGGTAGTTGAATGCCTTTACGAAGGCATCCTGGGCAATTTCTTCCGCCTCACTTTTGTCGATCACGATCTTCAGGGCGATAGTATAGGCATACGACTTATACTGGTCGACCAGCTCTGCGTAACAACGCTCCTCACCCGCCAGGATGCGGTCGATCAGCCTGTTTTCTTCCTCAAGTGTGATCACGGAGTCTTTGACGCCATTTAATAGTGTTAAGTTACAGAAAGATTTTATGCATATTTTCGAAGTACGGTGTAACGTGCCTTCACACCCCGCGTCAAAGAGGGCAGAAACCAACAATTATATGCACATGGAAGGAGTACTCGGGATCATGCTACCCATCATCATATCGCTGGGAGCGTTCGTAATGGTTGTTTATATCAGGAAGTTTGAGAACCTCGAACGGATGGCCATTATAGACAAAGGGTTGAGCCCCGACCTGTTCAAGAAAGACAAGTCTGAAAGATCGACCTCGCCTGTACTGCGCTGGGCACTCCTATTGATCGGCGCCGGCTGCGGTTTACTTATCGGCTTTTTCTTCGACGAGATCTTCCGCATGGGCGAAGTTGCTTACTTCTCTATGCTCATGATATTCGGAGGCATAGGGTTGGCCCTGGCGTATGTTATCGAAGAGCGTAAAGCAAAGGGCTCCTAGATCACCAAACTAAAGTTTGTAAAGAAGAAGTATGAAAGCAGGAATATGATGATCATACAGATGACATCAAGTATAAATCCTGCTTTTATCATCTCCTTCATCCGGATATGTCCACTCGAGAAAACGATCGCGTTAGGAGGCGTTGATATCGGGAACATGAAGGCACAACTTGCCGCGAAGGTTACAGGCAGTGCGAGGATGTAAGGATCGAAGTTCAATCCTTTCGCAATACCAAACACAACGGGAACGAAGATCGTTACGAGCGCAACGTTGCTCATGAACTCAGTAAGCACGATCGAAGCAAGCGTTAGCAAGAACATCATTTGCCAGATCGATATACCCTGGAGGTTTGCAATGGAGCCGCCGATAGCGTTAATGATCCCGGTAGATTCCATCCCTTTCGCGAGGCAGATACCGCCACCGAAGAGAATAAGGATACCCCACGGAAGTTTCTTTGTGTCGTCCCACTCGATAAGGAATATGTCTTTCTTGAAATCGATGGGCACGAGGAACATCAGCACGCCGCCTGTTACAGCGATGTTTGTGTCGTTGAAAATATTTCCGCCAAAGAGCGAGTTGAGTCCTTGCTGAAAGATCCAGAAGAACGAGGTGAGTGCGAAGACGAGTAACGTCAATTTTTCTTCATTCCGCATGGGACCAAGTTCTTTCAGCTTGTTGGAGATCAATACTTCAGAACCTTCGATCTTCGGAAGGTTGTTGGGAAACAAAAAACGCGTGATCATCCAGTAACATGCAAACAGGGTGATTACCGCCAACGGAACGCCTATGACCATCCAGCGGAAGAAAGATATATCCTGGTTGTAGAATTCTTTTGCGAAGCCGGCGAACACAACGTTGGGTGGTGTGCCGATGATCGTTGCCATACCACCGAGACTTGCGGCGTACCCGATACTCAGCATAAGTCCCAACGCAAAGTTTTTTTCCCCCTTCGAAAGTGCTTCGGGATCGTCGGACCGTTTCAATAGTTGTATTACCGATACACCGATCGGCAGCATCATCAGTGCTGTAGCAGTGTTGCTGATCCACATACTGATCAGCCCGCTCGATAGTGTGAAGCCGAGGATTATTCCATTGCCCGATGTGCCGGTTAACCTTACGATGTTGATCGCGATCCGTTCATGGAGCTTATGTTTTTCGAGCGCAAGGGCGATCATGAATCCGCCCATGAAAAGGAACACGGAAGGGTTGGCGAACGGCGCGGCAGCCTCCGTCATGTTCATTACACCGAGCGCAGGGAACAGGATCAGTGGAAGTAATGCGGCCACGGGGTTAGGTACGGCTTCGGTGATCCACCAGGTGATCATGAGCACTCCAACGGCAACAACTTTGGTGGCACCCGGAGCTATGAGGTTGGGATCAACAAAGATCAATATCAAAAGGAAGAGGGCAGGGCCCAGGAAAAATCCTGTACGCCTGAGGGAGGAGGAGGTTGAGGCTTCGGACATGATCTGTAATTAAAACAAAAAGCGGGAAAACCCCGCTTCGTATTACCTGGTAAACAACAATATGCAGTAAAAAAATATGAGTTTAACCTCGATCGTCACCGCCACCCTGTCCTTTCGGGTTAGCAGGTTTAACAACGATCGTTCGACCATCGAGCTCAGTTTCATTCAAGGCTGCGATGGCGCGGTTGGCTTCGTCATCGTTTGGCATCTCAACAAAGCCAAAACCTTTGGATCGTCCGGTTTCACGGTCTTTAACAATTTTAGCGGAAGCTACCTGTCCAAATTGGGCAAACGCCTGTTCCAGGTCTTCGCGCCTGGTCTTAAAATTCAGTCGAGCAACGAAAATATTCATATAAATGGGGATGAGGAGGTGATGCTAACTAAGTTAACAAATAAAAGGGAAAGGTGTCAACAGCCGGGGGTAAGGGATAATTACCCGTTAATGAGCTCTTTAGCGTTTTGGATGGCAGAAGGGGATGGTTTCGCGCCGCCTATCATTTTCGCGATTTCTTCGATGCGTTCCGTTTGATTGAGCTTTTTGATGGAACTCACCGTCTTTTTCGAGGTGCTGTTCTTGAATACATAGTAATGTGCATCACCGCGGGCGGCAATTTGCGGCAGGTGACTGATCGATATGACCTGGTGACGTTCGGCCATCTCTTTCATGAGCTTGCCAAGACTGATGGCAATCTCGCCTGAAACACCTGTGTCGATTTCATCCAACACGAGGGTGGGCATAGCAGTCTTTTCTGCCATGATGTATTTGAGGCAGAACATGAGACGTGAGAACTCGCCACCCGATGCCACTTGTGCTAATGGTCGAACCTCGATGCCTTTGTTTGCCGAGAAGAATACCTCCACGTTGTCTTTACCATTAGGGCCGGGTGTGGTTTCTTCACTTTCGATCTTCACCTTTGCGTCTGGTATTCCTAACTCTTTGAGCAGACTTACCATTTGCTTCGACAGGGGTGCGAATGTTTTCTGGCGGGCTTTGCTAAGTGCATCGGCTTTTGCATTCAGATCCTGCTGGGCCTTCGAAGCTTTTTGTTTCAGGTCGGCAAGTATGGAATCGAGGTTGCTTACCTTCTGCGATCTGACTTCGAAGTCTTCCTGGACTTTCAACAACCCGGCGACTGTCGAAATGCGATGTTTTTTGAGGAGCGTATACAATACACTCAACCGCTGACTTACCTCTGTTCTTCTTGCCTCGTCGAACTCAACTTTTTCTTCTTCACTTTCTGCTTCTTTCAGGATGTCATCGAGTTCGATCTTCAAGCTCTCAATTCTTTTGAAAAGAGTTTGATACGATGAAGAGAAAGATGAAATGACGTTCAACTGATTTCGTACATCCCCGAGGATGCTGCTCACCGAGTATTCGTTTGTTCCCAGTGCCTGTATCACGAAGTTGAGCTTGCTTTTGATCTCTTCGGCGTTCTCCTGGATCTTGAGCTCCGATTCGAGTGATTCCTGTTCGCCTTCGGCAAAAGATGCCTTTACCAGCTCATCAAGTTGAAACTTCACAAAGTCTGCCTCCTGTTTCAGTGCGTTCGATTCCGCGAGAAGATCCTCGTATTCCTGTTTGGCGGTTGTGAATGCCAGCCACTGTGCTTCGTATTGTTCCAATAACTTCTGATTGCCGGCAAACGAATCGATCAGGTTGAGCTGGAATAATCTCGATCCCAGTTCTAAAGTTTCGTGCTGCGAATGAACATCCATCAGCCGCGATGTTATTCTCCTCAGCACTTCAAGTGTAACGGGTGTGTCGTTGATGAAGGCCCTGCTTTTTCCGTTGGCGCTGATCTCGCGTCGTATCACGGTGCGTCCTTCGTAGTCGAGATCTTCGCTCTTAAAGAGGGATTGAAGTTTATAGGCCGCGATGTCAAACTCCGCTTCGGTTACACACTTTTCGTTTTCGTCCCAAAGTACTTTTGTGTCGGCACGATTTCCGAGCAGCAGACCCACGGCGCCAAGCATGATAGATTTACCGGCGCCGGTTTCTCCCGTGATCACGTTCAGTCCTTCGGCGGGAGCGAGTTCAAGGTGTTGAATGAGGGCGTAGTTCTTTATCGTAAGCTGGCGAAGCATGAAAAGCAATATACGGGAATGTCGAACAGCACAACAGGGGAACCGCCGAAGTGGGGCTAGTTGCTGATAATTTTTTGATATATGTTCCTCTTCGGATCGATAGACGTCAGGATATCGTATGCTTCTCTTCTAACTGTCAGGTTTCCCTCAGAAAAAACATTCACCAGCTCCGAAGCCTTCGCGTCGAAGAACGTCACCACGAAAATGGCGCTTGGATTTATTTGCCACACCTTCTTTACGTTGCGCAGCACGTCCAGGATAATCGTGCGGGCTTCGTCGGGTTTTTTTGCATAGTTATCCAGCGCGAGCCTGTGATACCTGTACGTATTCTTGCGAAGCTCCGACATCTGCGGGTTGTTCAGATTTTCGATCAGCGAGTAACGGCTCCGGTTGTTGCCCAGCGCCTGCCAACCGGGCCTGTTCGAAGGCTGCGCATTGTTCACAACCTGTAAGGCTTTCTGGAAGTACGGATTGCCACCCATCTCGCCAAACGAATCGTAATCGAAACCCAGGACGATGTATGCGTAGAATGCGAGCATCGACGTGAGGTTGGTGATGTAGGCGTTGTCGTTGTATTCAAGCGGGAGCGATTCGATGTACTCGAATTCCCATTCGCGGTCTGCGAAGTTCAGCAGCACGGTTTCGTAGTTGCTCCCAAAAATGGGCCGGGCCGCGGTGATCTGCGCGCTGGCCACGAAGTTACCGATCGACGGCATCTTGCTGATGTTGAGAAAGATCGCGCAGTTGATACGCTCGTAGTTCTTATACGAATCCTGCGTCCACTTGCGGCTGTTGAGAAAGTTGGCAAACGAGCGCTCCATGTCCTTGAACACGGTTCGGTCGGTGGTCTGGATCTGGTCGGCGTTAACAGTAACCTTGAAGTTGAATTCCTGGGCAAATCCCTGGATGGCAGTGATCAAAAATAAAAAGCAAAACAGGCTACGCATGGCTCTCAACAATTAAGTTAACGATGTCACCCGCCACTTCTTTTTTGCTCTTTAAACTAAATTCTTTCGTCAGGCCGTTGCGACCGATAATTGTCACTTTGTTGGTATCGTGTCCGAACCCAGCGCCCGGGTCCTGTAAGGAATTCAATACGATGAGATCAAAATTCTTGGCCGCCAGCTTTTTCTCTGCATTCGCCTTCTCATTTTCAGTTTCTAGCGCAAACCCAACCATCACCTGGCCGGATTTCTTCATCTTACCCAGCTCGGCCGCAATGTCGTATGTCCTGGTGAGCTCGAGGGTAAGCCCGCCATCACCTTTCTTGATCTTCTGCTCCGCTTTTACCGTGGGCCTGTAGTCGGCCACGGCGGCCGACAATACCGTGATGTCCGTTCCGGGAAAGATCGAAACGCAGGCGTTGTACATCTCTTCGGCGCTGGTAACCTGGGTGGTCTGGATGTTGGGATGAACCGCGGCCAAATGAGTAGGCCCTGACACCAATTCAACCTTCGCTCCGCGCGACGCCAACACTTCCGCGATCGCATAGCCCATCTTGCCGCTGGAGTTGTTACCGATAAACCGCACCGGGTCGATCGCCTCGTGAGTCGGTCCCGCCGTAACGAGAGCCTTCTTTCCATTCAACGATCCGCTCGTAGCGAAGTGAACATTCAGTTGATGCACGATCTCTTCGGGCTCGGCCATCCGGCCAATACCAATCAGTCCGCTTGCCAGCTCACCAAAGCCAGGCTCGAGCAGTTTTACTCCGAATGATTTGAGTTTTGTAAGGTTATCCGCGGTGGAAGGATGCTTCATCATGTCGAGATCCATCGCCGGCGCAAAGAACACCGGGCAACGCGCCGACAGGTAGCAAGCCATCAGAAGGTTATCACAAAGGCCATTCGCCATCTTCGCAATAGTGTTTGCCGATGCCGGCGCGATCACCATCGCATCTGCCCACAACCCCAGCTCCACGTGGTTGTTCCACTCGCCGGAATCGTCCTTCTGGAATCTTGAATAAACGGGATTTTTCGAGAGCGTCGAGAATGTAAGAGGCGTCACGAAATCTATCGCTGCCGGCGTCATCACAACCCTCACCTCGGCTTCTTCCTTTACGAGAAGCCTGGTGAGCACAGCAGCCTTGTAGGCAGCAATACTCCCGCTTACGCCGAGAAGAATTTTCCTGCCCTTAAGCATACTGTTATTAAGCTTCCGCTTTCTCTTCGGTCTCCG
>DASRSO010000237.1:0-16193 GCA_035656375.1 Cyclobacteriaceae bacterium
TTTACGGAGGCTCTCGATCTGGCGAAGAAAACCGGTAACAAGATCGCGGAGGCTTCGATCACAAGCATTATCGGGCATGCCTACCTGGGTGGAAAAGACCTCGCGAAGGCGGAAAGCAATTTGCAGGCAGCGCTTACGCTCGCACAAAGTCTTGGCCTTCGTCGTGTGATGCGTCATGCGTACAGCGGCCTGGTGGACATCCGCCTGGCACAGGGCAAGGGCAACGAGGCCGTGGTTTATCTCCAGAGATATTATGCAGTACGCGACAGCTTACTGAACACTTCAAAGGTTCGACAGATCGTAGAACTGGAAGCTAAGCATGAGCTGGCGCTTCGTGAAAAGAACATCCAGCTTCTCGAAAACCAGAAACGTATCGACACGATCTGGAAGAATTTGCTGATAGGCCTCACCGTGCTTGTCGTTGTTGCGGCTGTGGCGGTAATTCAGTGGCAGCGTTTTCGTTACAAAAAGAACCGTGAGTTATTAAATCTTGAGATCGACCACCTTAAGAGCCGCCAGGCGCCGGAAGTTGACGACAAGATTGCGTCGTATGAGCAACGACTTCTGAAGCAGGCTATATCTATTGTCGAAGACAATATTGCAGACTCGCAACTTAGTGTCGAAAAGATGGCCGAGCAGATGAACATGAGCCGGACGAGTTTGCACAGGAAGATCAAGACGATCACCGGGTTTCCGCCAAGTGAGCTGATCCGCAGCATTCGTCTGCGAAAGGCAGCCAGTATGATCGCCAACCGGGTGGACTCCGCAACCCAAATTGCGCAGGCCGTTGGCTTCGAAGACTACTCGCATTTTTCGAAGGCTTTCAAGAAACATTTTGGGGTTTCGCCTTCGGGTTACGAAGAACAGGCAAATCGCCCGTAGACCGGGGGTTTCCGTGCTTCGCGCAGGCATGACAATGCGTATCAAAAGGTTGTCTGCCCGTTCCAAACGGCCTTTACACCATCATTCTGGCAGATTTTGACAACCCCGGCTGTTAGCCACGCCGGTACTTTTGCCGTTCCAATTCCCACGAAACAACGCTATGAAACTGGTAACAAGAACCCATCGAGTCATCGCCATTATAATGGGCATCGCCGTATTGGTGACGCTCGTGCTGCAAATGTGGCGCGACGGACGTCAGATGCAACTAAAAGTGAAAAACTATCAATCAATAACTAAATGATTACTACACAAACAAATCCAAACAAGGCCCTGTGGGAAAAGGGTGATTTTACTCGCCTGGCGGCGGGCATGCGCGAAAGTGGTGAAGCACTGGTGGCACAATTGGGTATTCAAAAAGGTATGCAGGTGCTCGACCTGGGATGTGGCGATGGAACAACTGCATTACCAGCAGCTAAAACAGGTGCTACAGTATTGGGTGTCGACATTGCGCGTAACCTGGTAGCGGCTGGCAACGAACGTGCTCAACAAGCAAGACTTATAAACCTCAGTTTCCAGGAGGGTGATGCATGCGACCTGTCCGAATTGAAAAGTGATTACTTCGACCAGGTGGTAAGTATTTTCGGTGCGATGTTCGCCCCGCGCCCACTGGAAGTTGCTAAAGAGATGGTGCGGGTAACGAAACCCGGCGGTAAGATCACGATGGGTAACTGGATACCTGGCGACCCGACACTGGTGGCGCAGATCCTGAAGATCAGCTCGGCACATACACCTCCGCCACCGCAAGGTTTTATCAGCCCTATGTTGTGGGGTGTTGAAGCGGAAGTAACTGAACGTTTTGTGGGTGCAGGTGTTTCGAAGAACAACATTCAGTTCAGCAGGGAGAAGTACATCTTCAACTTTCCATTCAGCCCGGTAGAGCTTGTGAACACGTTCAGGTTATACTATGGTCCTACGATGAATGCGTTTGATGCTGCTGCGAAGAATGGCAAAGCCGAACAGTTGCAGCGTGAGCTTGAAGATCTGTTCGTTAGCCAGAACACGAGCGCAACCCCGGGGCATTCATTCATCCCCGCTACTTTTTTGAGGGTTACGGTTTATAAATAATAGGTTTGAGAAGGTTTGGTTGAGGTTAAAGGAGGGGCGAGCCATACTCGCGCCCTCCTTTCCATTTATTTCAATTCTGTCTTCACTTTCTCGAGTAACGCCTTCGTTGCTTTTATCCCATCATCATTTGAAAGATAAGAGTTGTCCCCGCCAAAATCCCTCATCAATCCTCCTTCATACTCAATACCTACATAGCCACCCGTCCAGCCCGACGCTTTTATTAAACCGAAGATCTTCCTGAAGTCTGTTTCCGCATCGTCGCCACTGGCATTGAACTTATGAGTCTTTGCACTGATGCCTTTCGCGTAGGGCATCATCATCTCCGTTCCTTTGTATTTATCGTATTCTTTTAAACACTTCGAAGCAAGCAACGCCTTCCAGTCCATCGACTCAACCTTACTTCTCTCCAGGCAGAAGTTTCCAAAGTCCGGTAGCAAGCCTTTGTTGTTTGCTTTCAATTGCTTCATGATATCTACGAGCCACTCGGGATTCGACGAGTATCCAAAATGGTTCTCAACAATTACATTCAACCCTGCCTTGCCAGCATACTCCAGCAGTTTCCCATAACCATCCACGGCGGCCTTCGCCGCATCTGCTGCAGTTCCCTCCTCACCTTTCCCCGAAAACGCCGCCATCGCATCACCAAGGTTCACCCGTATACTGGTACAACCAAGAAACTTCGCGGCATCTACCCACGGATAATGTGCTTCGACAGCATGCTGACGCCTGGCTGCATCGAGACCAGCAAGATTCTCACCGTCTACCATGATCAGGTGGCTTTTAACACCAATGTCGTCGCACATCGCCTTCAGTTCTTTCATGTAGGCAGTGTCGGTGTGCTTGTTGTTAAAGAAACCTGAAACCCACTCGACCACATTAATGCCATGATCGTTCAACGCACGTTGGGGGAAATCGAAGTTTGTCATCTTCTGCGTGTACAGCTCCGACGCATAAGAGAACTCAGCCAGTGAGATCTCGAATGTGAATGGAGCGGGGCTCAATGCTTCCGCCATCGAAGGGAGCATCGTCAAACCTAAACCTGAAAGACCGAGGGTTGACAGGAATTCTCTGCGTGAATAGCTCATAAATTTTTTTTGTTTTTATTCTGCTGAAAATGTGACTGAAAGCGGGATGTATAAAGCTCCCGTTGCTTTATCGTTCTTGAAAACAAAGTAAAGATCCTGGACACCGGTGGAACTTACGGCCACGCGATGTGGTGCGGGCATCGACTTCGACATCAGCGCGATCGGCTCGTTCGAAGGCGGGATGAATTCGCTCTGACCGATCAGCGGCCCGTCGACAGCACCTGTGTGAACTTCGATAATCCCACCACTTGCATTCAATTGCTCGACCGGCGCGGTGACGGTGAGGTACAGACTTTTAATGCCTGTCATGTCGATCTTTTTGAAACTCGCGTATGTGTTAGCGGCCGTTACGATCAACAAGTTGGCATCTCCCATTTTAAACTTCATGATATTGGGCGATGAGTCATCGGCGTTCCCAAACAATACGGTCGGACTTCGCAACGTGATCGTTTGTTCGGATGTGATGGCCTTCACACCATTAAATCCTTTGTCTTTATATGAAGCGGAGATGCGATATACACCTTTCGTTGGGTCTACACCTTCAGGCACTTTAACCGTGAGCTCACCTTTAACCGGGAGGGTGGGCTCGGCTTTCTTTACATTCGAAAGACTAAGAATATATTGAACGATCTGTTTTGCTTCGGGCAGACCTATATCGGGATGCGGTGCCATCGCCACATCACCCCAAACTCCCGAACCGCCTTTGATCACCTTGTCGGAAAGTAACGTGATGTTCGCAGCAGTCTGTTTATACTTCGTTGCGATGTCAAGGAATGACGGACCGATCGATTTCTTGTCTTCGAAGTGGCATGCCTTACAATCACTTTTCGCAATGATATTCTTCCCTGCTACAAAAGTAACGGGTGCTTCCTGGTGTCCTGCAGCAGGTGCCGTCCCGTCGCCATCCTGGTAGGTGGCCGTAATTCGCACACTCGACGGGAGGATCTTTTTGTCTTCGAGACTTCCATCTTCCTTGTCAGACACCTTTACCTCGTATGCGATCTTCTGATTTGGAAAAAAGAATGATTGATTGTTTCCGGCAAGCGACAACGACACAACGGGCGGTTCGTTACCAGCCGACACTGTAAGCTCTTTCGAATCCGACGATCCCTGTGCATCGGTTACAGTGAGTTTCACCTTGTAATTGCCAGCCGCCTTGAAATCATACGAAGCATTGGGATCTTTCAGAGTGGCAACAGCTGCACCGGCAGCATTGGTGATCTTCCATTCGTAAGTGAGGTTATCATTGTCGTAGTCCTTCGTTCCTTCGGAAGACAGGTTGACGGTAAACGGTACAGCTCCTGCAGACTTACTCGCCGAGGCAACAACTACCGGTTTTCGATTTCCTCCGTTGTATTCAATACGCACGAGTTTCGATTCCGGATTTTCCATGAACCAGCCTTGTCCATATTCGAGAACATACAGATCGCCATTCGGACCAAAGGCCATGTCGATCGGGTGATCGAGCTTAAGATTAGGAAGAAAGCGCTCCATGCGCGAATAGTTTCCCTTGTCGTTCATCGTCACCACGATTATCCAATCGCGCATCCATTCGTAGATGAACCACTTATTATTGTAGTAGTCAGGGAAAGCCCGCTTCGCCGTTGTAAAATCGTCGGTGTGATAAACCGGTCCCGACATCGCACTGCGCCCGCCGCTTCCAACCAATGGGAATCGATTCGATGATCCTGCGGTATACCAAATGAATGCTTTCTGTGCCGGGGGAAGTTCTTTCAGGCCTGTATTGTTTGGAGAACTGTTGATTGGCTTGTCGGCTACAAACTTCTCACCCGATCTTTTTGTCTCGAAATCAAAGTCCCAATATGCTTTGTTGTCACCAACAAAATAAGGCCAACCGAAATTGCCTGGAGCCCTGGCAACGTTGAACTCATCTTCTGCGGTAGGACCAAGTCCTGTCGAATCTCTTCCGGAGTCGGGACCGACGTCGCCCCAAAACAACCACCCGGTATGTTTGTCAACGGAGATCCGATAAGGATTACGGTGACCCATTGTGTAGATCTCCGGTTTGGTTAACTCGGTTCCTTTTGGAAAAAGATTTCCATCAGGAATGGTGTATGTGCCGTTAGCTTCCGGGTGAACTCTCAGGACCTTTCCGCGAAGATCATTCGTGTTACCCGAAGAACGTTGGGCGTCGAAAGGAGTCCTGCCGGCACGCTCATCGATCGGGGCATAACCATCGGATGCACGCGGACTTGTGTTGTCGCCTGTAGATAAGTAAAGATTACCGTTAGCATCCCAATCCATAGAGCCGCCGGTATGGCAACACTCGTCGCGCTGTACGGGGACTTCCAGTATAACTTTCTTTGAAGCGAGGTCGATCTTGCTACCAGCCATCTTATATCGTGCGAGTACGTTCACCGGAGTTTTTCCGGCGGGTGAATAATAGAGATATATGAAACCATTTGTCGCGAACGCGGGGTCGAGTGTTATGCCGAGTAGTCCGTCTTCCGCTTCGGCCTGGACACCTTTGGCATCGGGGTTATATTTTGTGCTTACGGGTATTGTGGCGATGACCGACATCTTTTTTGTTTTCGGATCATACAATTTGATGAGGCCGTGTCGCTCGATGACCACCACGCGCTCGTCGGGGAGGATGGCCATTTCGAGAGGCTCGTTTAGTCCTTCGGTAAGGATTACTTTTTCGAAGCGGTTCTCGTCGGGTGCCTGGGCCGAGACGAGAGATGGGATAGCGATTAATGCACTGACGACGACAGGTAGTATTCTCTGCATGGCCTGAGGGATTAAAAATTCAGTTTTACTGCTATTTTTGCTTGTGCGTATAGTATACGCAATGTAGTTAAACTTTAGTGCGTACAAAATACGCATTATAATACACTGATTTTCATGACGTTAAAAGAGCATTTTAGTCGGGTTTTGAGGGAAGTGTCGATCGACTGTGTGATTTTCGGCTTTAATGCAGGCAAGCTGAAAGTATTGCTTGTGAGGTGGAAGTCGACCGACAAATGGAGTTTGCCTGGTGGGCGGATCTATAAGAATGAGGGTGTGGAGGAGGCGGTGGAGCGGATTGTTGTTGACAGGACGGGGTTGACGGGGGTGTTTCTGCAGCAGTTCAACACGTTTGGTAAGATGAATAGGCACGCGTATTACTCGGAGGAGGAAACTGTGAGTATTTTGGAGAAGGCGTTGGGAGAGACGTTGGTGGGGTTGGATATTTCGCCGAGGACGGTTTCGATCGGGTACTATGCGTTGGTGAATATTGACAAGGTGGTGCCGAGGCCGGATGTGTTTTCGGATGAGTGTGTGTGGTGGGATATTGATGAGGTACCGAAGTTATTGTTCGATCACAACGAGATGATCGAAGCGGCGATGAAGGTGGTGAGGAAGGAGATACGGTATCAGCCAATTGGGAAGTTGCTGCCGGATAAGTTTACGTTGAATGAGATCCACAAGCTGTTTCAGACGATACTGAATGCGGAGCTGGACCGGAGGAATTTTCACAAGCTCATAACGAGTTATGATTTTTTGATAAAGCTGAATGAAAAGCGTACGGGTGCGGCGAATAAGTCGCCCTATTTGTACCGGTTTGATTTTAAGAAGTATGAGAAGGCGTTGAAGGAGGGGGTGGCGGTGTGATGTACGTCGGTTAAGGTTTTGGAAAAAGATCTTCCATTTTAGGGACACCGGTTTTCTTTAGTCGTTCGGTCGCGTTTCTCATTTTCTCCTGGAAGAAGGGTGCGTCAAGCATGCTTTTCTCTCGTTGAGGAAGTGCTTCCACCACAATAACTCCCTCAGGGATCTTTACACCGGATTTTGTATACTTTTCCATATAAATTCGAAGTTAGTTGTTTCTCTTGCTAACTAAAAAAGCGCTGAAGTTAATCCCTCGTTCGAATGGATGCCATGATCCGTTAGTGTACCCAACGACATGAAATTCATCCCGGACCTCGGCAAGATGCCGCGCTATTCGCATTTGGTAAAGTCGTATTCTGGCTGGTGTGCTCCCTTCGATGTGGACCATACTTTCCGGATGTGAATCAAAAAACATAAATATTGCGCTCGCTACTGTAGCAAGAACCTTTTCACCGTCGTTGTTGTCAGTAACGACAATATCATTGATTTCACCACTTGATTTTAAATCGCCAAATCCAAGGTTGAATACATTGTCAAGTCCAGGAATCATTTCAAATCTAACCTGCTTGGATATTACTCCCTTTGGGCCCTCACTCTTAAACTCAAATACTAGAAATGGCTCCGGCGACTCGATGTCATATTTATCATACTTCAACATCCCCACAACCTACCGTCCCCACAATAAGCCGCGAAGCATTTAAACCCATACCCACCAACATCGTCAGGAAAACCTAACGTTACCGCCCCACCCTACAATTCCTCATTTTTATATAACTTAAAGACCCACTTACCCACACTCCCATGACCAAATTTTTTGACGGCCACAGCTACTTCATCGACGAAAAAGTCAACTTCTTCAAATTTGAAAACACCTACCAGGTCTTCAACGAAAGCGGACAAAACATCGGCTCCATCAACCAACGCCTGACCGCCGGGCAGAAAGCGTTACGACTACTACTCAATAAAAAGATGTTACCATTCAAGCTCGAGATAAAAGACTCGGCCGGCATGATGGTCGCATCGATCACAAGAGGCTGGACCTTCTGGCTATCAAAAACTCAGATCTTCAGCAGCGACGGCCACGTGGTCGGTACCGTCGAACAAAAGTTCAAATTGTTCAAGCCAACCTTTAAGATCATCAACCACCAGGGCATGCCCGTTGCCGAAATCACCGGCGACTGGACAGCATGGAACTTCGTGATCATTAACGATACAGGAATGCAGGTCGGTACCATCTCCAAAAAATGGGGAGGCGCGATGAAGGAAATATTCACAACGGCCGACAAATACTTCGTGGCACTGGACCCATCCTACTCGAACATGATGAATAAGATCATCGTTTTGTCAGCAGCGATTACAATAGACATGGTGCTGAAAGAGAGCAAGTGATGCAAAAGAGTATCCTCATCATCAACGGCAGTGCCAGCGCCAATTCCTCTAACGAACGACTGGTTGAGAGAATCGCTGACAGGCTGCGAAATGAATTCAACGTTACCGTTTATGCCGACCTTAAAACCCTTCCTCATTTCGATCCTGCATTGTCGGATGCAAATCCTCCTCCCCCAATCGCAAATCTCCGGAACGAAATTCATCGCGCCGCAGGCGTTATCATCTGCACACCGGAATACATCTTCAGCATTCCTAGCGGACTAAAAAACGCTATTGAATGGTGTGTGGCAACAACCATATTCACCGACAAGCCACTCGGTATTGTCACTGCTTCTTTGCATGGCCAGAAAGGTCACGATGAACTTCAACTCATCATGAAAACGGTGATGGCGAAATTTACCGACGATACAACGTGGCTGATCCAGGGTGTAAAAGGAAAGATCAATGAACGTGGTGAGATCACAAACGAGACTACAAAACAAGAGCTTGTAAATTTTACCGAAGCTTTCAGGAAGCTGGTGATCTCCTCCTCAATGCAAACGCAACAATAACGACCACCAAAAAAATTCCGCAAGCCTGGTAGAAACGTTCTTCGATCGTCCAGCTCTTGCCGGCAAGAAACGAAATAATGTTTGCCACGAGGAACACCATGTATGGAAGCAATGGCGTGCTTCCAGGTTTCTTAAAAGTATCGACCATCTGCGGTACACTTGCAATCACAACGGCCAGGCTGCTCGCCACAATGCCAGCCTGCTCCCCGGAAACATACCACACCACAAGGCATACCACAACAAGAGTCGCAGTCATGCTTTCGACCCAACTCCACGAAACCTGCTTCTTGTAAACAAGTATGATCGTAATGACCGACGACCCAATGGCGTTCGACAGTGCAAGCCAGTAGTTACCGCCTTCAATGATCGTTGTGATCGTGGCTATCAGGTCCAGCAAAGCCCAAAGAAAGAAAGCCGCGAAGCTTTGTTCGGTATCGGATTGCTGCCCGCCGCTGGTTGAGCGCGTCAGCGCCACGATGAGCAGCACGTACGCCACAAGTCCGATGATGCCGCCAGCAGGCTGTAAAATGTCCATTTTTATAAAGATAACAGGGTTTTTCATTGTAACCTGACCCCATAAGATGTAGTCTAACCGACTATGATCCTAAACTACCTGAAGGTGGCCATGCGTTACCTGCTAAAAAACAAGCTCTACCTGGCAATCAATGTTCTTGGTATGGGCATCGCGATCGCTTGCGCGATGACGGCCTACTTACTGGTTGCATATAATATAGAGTTCGACTCGTCGGTCGATAAAGACCAGGTGCGAAACATTGTTAAGGTACTTCATCACAGGACCGAGGCTAATGCCGATCCTTACCAGGAACTCGTTGCTCCCCTGCCCCTCGCACCCGCCGCCGCTCATGATATTGCAGGCATCAGGAACTACACCCGGTTTTGTAGTAACGGTGGTTACATCAGCCGCGAAGACAAAGGATTTCATGAGACGATCTTCTTCGCCGACGCAGCCTTCCTCACAATGTTTAAACCAGCGCTGGTAAGTGGATCTTATGAAAACTTCAAAGAGAAGAATTCAATCTTCCTTAGCCAGAAATTTGCATCGAAGTACTTCGATACCGAAGACCCCATAGGCAAAGAAGTAACGATCTATGCCAACAACAAGCTTAAAGTTGCGATTGTTGGCGGAGTACTAAAAGACGCGCCATTCAATTCAACATTCACGGAGAATGTACTGATGCCCATAGAATGGATGCTCGATACTTACAACGTAGATGATAACGACTGGAAGAGCAATGCAACAGCATCGACTCTTTTTGAATTAAATGATATCGCCGCGCTCGCAACAGTTGAAGAGCAATTCACAAAGTATGTCGCGCTCAGAAATCAGGCTAACGAAGACGCTCGCTCTGTTCAGTATCAGCTGGTCCCGTTCTTCCAATACACGTCTCCAAACGACATTCGCGAATCTGACCTTCACCTGCCCGTTCCACCGATCGCCCTGATAACATTTTCGAGCATGGGTATAATTATTTTATTGATAGCATGCTTTAACCTTACCAACACAACCCTTGCATTATCCATGAAACGACTAAAGGAGATCGGCGTAAGGAAGGTCGTTGGTTCTGCACGCTTACAGATCGTTTTACAGTTTCTTATTGAAATCTCTGTCACCATCACGCTTGCAGTGCTGTTCGGGTTCTCATTGTCATTGTTCTTTATTCCCGAGTTTGCAGCAATGTGGCAATTGCCATATGGACTTAAAGAGTTAAACAACAGTAACTTCCTGGTAGCACTACTTACTTTGTTGTTCCTTAGCTCCCTGCTGGCCGGTGTTTACCCGGCCGTATTCGCCAGCAGCATGAACCCGGTATTGTTGTTCAGGGGAGCGAAAAAGGCAGGTGGTACAAATTTTCTAACGCGAACATTACTTGTAGCCCAGTTCAGTCTATCGACGATCGTGTTGATTGCGGGAACGATGTTCATCCGGAATGCCGACTACCAGGATACGATCAGCTTTGGCTACGACAAGGATCTTATCATTACCGCGACGACTGAAAGCTCCCAGGATGTCGAGGCATTGCAAAACGCGATCGCATCGAATTCCAAAATTGAAAAGACAGCGGCTTCCAATCATCACTTCGCGACACACAACGGTCCTGAGCGTCCGTCGAAAATCAATGGTGAGAAGTTTGAAGCTGCCGTGTACGATGTCAGTCCCGAATATTTTTCGACGGTAGGGCTACAGCTTGTTTCGGGAAAGATCTTCGGAGACCTGGATTCAATGTCTATTGTTGTCGACGAAAATTTCGTGAGGCGGCAGGGACTGTCGGATCCGCTTGGAACGAAGGTGGAAATTGCTGACAGGGTGTACTCGATCGTCGGGGTTGTGACGAATCACATTACAAATCTTAAGAGCAGTAACGACAGAACTTACGCCTATCGTCTTGCGAAGCCCGATGATTACCAGGTGCTGGTTGTTCGTGCCGAAGCAGGAAGTTTGATCGAGACTAAGAACTTTATCGACCAGGAATGGAAAAAGTTGTTCCCGGGAAAGCCTTTGCGAACCGACGTTCAACGCGACATCATTTACCTTGAGGCGAATGCTTACAACCAGAATCTTTCGAAGATCTTCCTGTTCCTGACGGTACTCGGCTGCCTGTTGTCGGTATCTGGATTGTATTCGATGGCGACACTGAACATCAGCAAGCGGACAAAAGAGATAGGGATACGAAAAGTACTGGGCGCATCGGTTGCTAACATCTTGAGGTTGATCAATACCGAGTTCGCTGTAATCCTTTTGATAGCCGCAATCTTAGGTGGAATAGGCGGATTCGCGATGAGTGATGGTTTACTCGGCAGCCTTTACAGGCAAAGGATCACCATCGGCGTGCTGCCTGTTATCTTGTGCAGCTCTTTCATTTTTCTTGTTGGAATTCTTTCAACAAGCTTTACGATACTGAATACTGCAAAAGAGAACCCTGTTAAGGCTCTAAAAGAGTAAATAAAAAAAAGAAGGGGTCACCCGCCTGGCGTCCCCTTTCTTTCCCTTTCCAAACCTAAACCTATCCTATGCAGTAACAGTTTCTAACTCTTTTATTCTGATAATGTACTCTTTCTCTTTTCTCGACATCTCTTCCTGCGTCGCCGAAAGCTCTTCCATGTTCTGACGCATCTCTTCCTCCTGTGCACGCATCTCCTCGGCTTGCTGTTGTGTTTTCTCCAAAAGGATCCGTGTGCGCTCATTGACCTTCACTGAAGAGATTGTAGATGCGATGCTCTCAGCAAACTTCTCGATCAATTCTACCTCGTGTGCACCGTACTTGCGGAACGCCGCGAGTTCCAGGATACCGTAGATCTTTTCGTTGATCTTAAGAGGCACGATCACGAGCGCTGTCGGGTTAGCTTCTCCCAAACCGGAGGTGATCTTCACGTAATCCTGCGGGATGTCGGTCATGAAGATCGTTTGACCTTCGAGGAAACACTGACCTGCAAGGCCGCTGCCTATCTCGATCTTTTTCTCGACAAACTTCTTCCTGTCGAAAGCATACGTTGCCACGAGCTCGAGGAATTTATCGTTGCTGTCGTCGTTCAGGATAAACAACGAGCCCTGGTTGCTCTTCGAATACGTTACAACAAATTTCAATATGTTGTCGTAGAGTTCCGCCACTGCGGTGTAGTTCGAACGGAGAATGTCACCGATCTGTGCCATACCGGTCGACGCCCATATCCGTCGCTGTTCGTTTTCCGAATTCGTCTTCAGGTTATTTCTCATGTCGACAAGTTTCTCACCGAGCTCATCCGTCATGTTAAGCTCATACTCAAACTTGCCCGCTGAAATTGCCTGGATAAAATCCGACAGCGACGAGATACGGCGTGATTCTTCTTCCAGCTTTGCTGAACGTGCTTTGTCCATCGTGTCGCTCTTGAACTGTATCCTGTAAAGGAGGAAGCTCAACAACGTAAACACTATCACGATGAGTGCGATCGATGTCCACGAAAATCCATCGAGCATGGCGTTGTCGTTTGCCACGTTTGTCTTCACGTGATTCACAAGACGATCGTATGTATCCTGGAGCTCTTCGTAAGCAGTGTCGAACTCCTGGTCGAGGATCCCGCCTGCTGCTTCGCCCTGGTCTACACCAGCCACGGTATCTTGCTTATTCTTTTCTGCTTCGAGCTTGAAGGCCCAACGCTTTTCGGCAGACTTTCGCAAATCTTTCACGTCAGAGATTGACTCGTTGATGATCTTAATTGTCTCGGTATCGTTCGTCTTGTGGAACTTGCCAAGCTCTGTTTCTTTGCCAGCAAGGGCCGACTCGAGTGTCTCGACTGAGAGATCGAGATAGCCGTACACGTCTTTCTCAACGTTGATGGTCTCGTCGCCCGCCATCGCTTCCTCGAACCAGAGGTGAGCTTTCGTAGAAATATTTTTCAGGTATTCGCCAAGTGCGATGTACGGTTGATTCTTGCTGTTGGTTGTTACCATTTTACGCTCCACGAAGATCACGAGCGCCGAGATGATGAGCCCGGTAGCTCCGATGCCGAGGGCATATTTGATGGGGTTAGTTAATTTCATGATCAAATTCGGTTTTTTAGGTTTCTGGGTTTTTTAATATGCGGGTTCGATTGAGAGATAGAAGAATGCGCCTGTGCTTTCGAATGTACCGTTGCTGAAGTTCAAGGGTACACCAACGCCGGGGACAACCTGGCACTTACCAATGTCGAGCGCGAAACGGAACCCGGGGTTGACGATCGTAACGTTCTCTCTTTCAAGCGCACCTTCGCTGTTGATCGTATTACCAAACGACGATACATATTCCGTCATAAAGTTGAACTTCGGATGCACCAACCAGATCACACTTGCGCCTACGTTAGCCGTGGGGATGTTGCGTTGAAATCTAAGCTCAGGCGTTCCATCCTGCGTGTATGAATAATAGTCGGCCTTTTTGACAAGTGTATAGCCCGCGTTGTAATGCGTAGTGATCTTGCTGTTCAACCTTTTGGTAACCGCCATGTTGAACTGTCCACCCCAGCCGCCCGAACCAAGTCCATAACGGGCGTTACCTGTAGGTATGATCAGCGTGAAACGGGGAATTACAAGCGCCCAATCATTTTTGCCCATAAGCATCGGACGATAGTTTATGAACAAGTCGCCAAGACCTTTCGTGAGGTAGTTGTTGTTGAGAAGATTAAATCCTTCAGGCTTGTGGAACGATGAGTACGATAGCCCGATACTCAATTGGTGCTTCACATCGGCAAGCGGGATCTCCTGGGTATATGCATATGTGATGTCGCCTTTGTCGACAATAAAATTCGAGATATGCTGGATAACGCCGGCTTCCTGGTTGAAGGCCTCTTCGATCAACATCGAGTTGTCTTCTATGTCGGGCTGACCGTATGAAAGGTAGCTGCCTTTCTTCGGCTTGACCTCAGTTGGCCAGCTTGAATCTTGCGCATACGCCTGGCTGGCGATAATTGCTGCGATCACGAAAAGTAAATTTTTGCTCATGGTTTTTTTCTTTGGCGAGCAAAAATGTGCGATCGATCGGGGGTATGTAAGCGGGAATGATTAGGTGGCGGTTGTTTCTGAGCCGGCGGGCGAATGCTGACATCCTAACAATTATTAGCAATATTCAATATGGAAAACTGCGCCTTGTATTTGGAGCACATCGGCATCATTCAAGCGTAACTCGTTTGCGAAAAACAAATTGGTGGTCACCGAAAGCAAAACGAGCAAGTACATCGGGATCGTGGAAAGTGACTTATTCCACACGAGCTACGTGTCGGTAGAGTTCACCTGGCCGGCATCGGTCATGAGCCTGGTAAGCTGATGGTAATTGAGTGTGAAATTTATCGCCGCGAAGAAGCCCGATTAGCGTCGGGGTCTTTTTTTGTTTTCTTCCGGCGTTCGCTGACAAGCCTGACCATATCTTCGGGAGGCATTTCAAAAAATTCGGCGAGTTTAAAAAGTGTTATCAGTGATGGCTGAACAAGCCCACGTTCCAGTCGTGAAATAAAGACCCTTTCGAAGTCGCAGTTGTCGGCCACCTCCTGCTGCGTTGCTCCCCTGCCCACGCGCAGCTCCCTTAAAACATACCCGAAAATTTCCCTGAGATTGCCTTCCACAGAAAGCAATCTATTTTGCCTATAAGATCGTAACGAGTACTATAGTCCTCATTTCAACCTCTTTGTACGGGAACCCTGATTTTAGCCATGGCAGCCGTTCGACGATTATTTGCGAACTTATAGTTAAGTTCACCTCGTCCCAAACCCAAACCCCATGAAAAAAAGCATCGTCGTCATCGCGGGAGCGTGTGTCCTGCTCTCCTGTTCTCCGCCTGCAGTGGATAAAGAAGCAGCGATGCGGGAAGTGACGGAAATGCTCGATAGTTACGAACAAGCTTTTGCTGCTGAAGATGCTACGGCGATTGGCGGTACGCTTACTGACGACGGTACTTTTTACGGGACCGATCCCACTGAAGCATGGACGCGTGCACAGGTGATGTCGATATTCGAACAATTCAAGGCGGATAGCGCAACGAGCACTACGTTCACGGAAAGCAGCCGCACGATCACACTGACCGACGGAGGTAATGGGGCAAACATCGTTACACAGGGAATATATCCGTTTATCAGTTCAATTGTTCCGGTGCGTGTAGTTGCCCATGCAGTGAATATCGAGGGCACATGGAAGTTCGACGTGGTGAGCTACAACATGATCCCAAGAAATGACGACGTGGTGAAGATCAATGCAGCAGTGAAGTTGTGAGCGCGAAAGAACAAGACGAGTTATTCGATGCGAGCTTTAGCGCGCGAACGTTCCTAAGAGCATTGAGCTTTCGTGAATTTTTTACGTCGGCTTCATTATGCCTGTTATTACTGGCATTCTATGAACTACTTCACTACTATTCAAACGAAGACTGGCTTGAGGATAACTACTTCACGATCAAGTGGTGCCTCGCTTACTTTTTGATGTCGTTAACCCACGTCTTTTACAGAAAAGAACATCAACGTCAAAATAACTTCATAGGTCGCAATCTGCATGACTACATTTCCATAGTGACATTTATTGCGATGCAATACCTGTATGGCGCTATTATTGGAAACCAGTACAAATTAACGTTCGACGGAATTGGTACAGTTATCGTTTGGTTGTTGCTCGTTATCATCAGCGTGATCGTATTCGAGGTCGTTATCTCTATTGTCAGGCACATATTTTCGCTCGTGGGATGGCAGGTGCTCTGAAACTTAAGATCAGCATCTCTGGCGTGGCAATTTTCGTTCTTACGTTGCTTCCTTTGATTGAAAATAAATTCTTTGCGCCAGTCACCATCAAGAGATGGAGTAGGTTGACAATAGATGATTTTCAAGGAATACCACAGCCGCTCAGCTCTTTTGCAGCAGCGATCAGCAGTTCCATTTACCTGGAGTACGACACTGCAGTGGGCAAATACTTTGCTTACGCCGGCCAAAGCAATATAAGGTCCTGGGCAAAAAGAAGAGAAGACGGAAGATATAACTACCTGTTAGATCATGAACAGTGTCATTTCAATATAACCGAATACTACGCGCGAAAGCTTAACAAATA
>DASRSO010000238.1:0-21488 GCA_035656375.1 Cyclobacteriaceae bacterium
AGAGTTGAAAGCCCAGAACCTGGTAACCTTCTGAAATTTTATTCGCCTGAAAATTGATAATGATAAACACTTTGAACGTCCATACGCATACGGAGATGAAAATACAGATCGCAAAAAACAGGAACATCTGCCTGTGAACCACATTAAACACGAAGACCAGTAAAACCGGCACCACCAAAAGTACACCAAGGCAAATACCTTTTACCAACAATGGTATCTCATTCCTGGTTATCTTGAGAGGTTGCACAGCTTAAAAGTTACAAATTACAGGTAACAAAAGCGTTTCCAGTGCGTCTCTTCATGTAATGAAAGCGATCCTCTGTACCGCCTACGGCCCTCCCGAAGTCCTTAAGCTGGTCGACATCGAAAAACCAACACCGAAAGCCAACGAGGTACTGGTAAAAGTGATTGCATCGACAGTAACATTCGGTGATTGCGAGATCCGAAGCCTTACACTTCCTGCATGGTCGCGTGTTCCTCTTCGGTTGTTCATGGGTTATTCGAAGCCCAAAAAATTTATTACCGGGATGGAGTTCGCCGGCATCATTGAAACGATTGGAAGTAACGTAACCAAATTCAAACCCGGCGACGAGATCTTCGGATCGACGGGGATAAAAATGGGCGGCAACGCCGAATACTTTTGCCGCTCGCTGCGGGAAACACCGGGGACGAAGCCTGCGAACGTAAGCTTCGAAGACGCCGCCACAATTTCCGTGGGTGGCATCAACGCGTTGCATTTCCTTCGGGCCGCGAATATTCAACATGGCGACAAAGTCCTCGTTATCGGTGCAGGCGGGAGCATCGGCACGTGGGGAGTATTGCTTGCGAAATACTATGGCGCCGAAGTCACCGCCGTCGACCACACCGATAAACTTGACATGCTTCGATCGATCGGCGCCGACCATGTGATCGACTACACTAAAGAAGACTTTTCAAAAAATGGCACCAGGTACGATGCGATCCTCGACATCATCTACAAAAGCTCGTTCTCAAAATGCATCAATTCCCTTACTGAAAATGGTTGGTACCTGATGGCCAACACCAGTCCAACGAGAATGCTGCGAGGACTTTGGGTTGAATGGACGTCCAACAGAAAAGTGAAGTTCTCATTGGCCCAGGAGCCCGAAAAAGACCTGAACTATTTGGCAAATCTCATTGCAACAAAGAAAATAAAACCGGTAATTGATCGAATGTATCCGCTCGAACAAACAATAGACGCTCATCGGTATGTTGAGAAGTCGTTGAAGAAAGGTAGCGTGATCATTACGGTTAATTCATGATTGAAGTTCTCCAGGGCGACATCACAAAAATCGTAGCCGACGCGATCGTCAACGCGGCTAACACGTCGCTGTTAGGTGGAGGTGGTGTGGATGGAGCTATTCATCGCGCCGGCGGTCCTTCGATCCTCGCAGAATGCCGGCAGATCGTCGCGAAACAAGGTGGATGCAAGACTGGTAACGCCGTAATCACTACCGCCGGAAATCTCGACGCGAAGTTCGTTATTCATACGGTCGGTCCCGTATGGAACGGCGGACAAAAGAACGAAGCTCAAAAGCTTGCAAACTGTTATTCGAATTCTTTGAAACTCGCCGTTGAAAACAATTGCAAGTCGATCGCGTTTCCTTGTATCAGCACCGGCGTATATGGTTACCCGATCGGCGAAGCTGCTATAGTGGCCGTGAATGCCGTGAAAGAATTTCTTTCGACGCCTGCAAAAATCGAAAGAGTGATATTTGTGTGTTATGACAGAGAAAACTACAATGCCATCGAAAGCCAGGTTGGAAATTAAACTGATCGGATACAACACGTGGGCCAATCGAAAAATCCTGGCACAGGTCGAGTCGCTGCCACAGGAGCTGTTCGAAAAGGATCTCGGTGGAAGCTTCGGATCGATGAAAGCCACTATGATCCATTTGCTTGAATCGGATTGGCTGTGGGTTAAGAGATTCCAGGGGATTCCATTGGCGCCTGCACTTCCCGACTGGAACAACTCAACGGCCGCGCTACTCAAAGACAATTGGACAACGGTACAAGACGAGATGCTAAAAGCGGTTACCGACGCCCCCGATAAGGAAATCGAATTCATCACCCGGAAGGGCGCACATCTCAAAATGCCCTTGCAAGACATCGTGCTTCACCTGAGTCACCACGGTAACTACCATCGCGGGCAAATCACAAACATGATACGACAGGTCGGCCATTCACCCGTAAGCACCGACTATTTTATATTCTACAATTCATGATCTATATCACTCAACTTATATACATCATCCCGGGCCAGGAGAAAACATTCGACGAGTTCGAAGCCGTGGCCATACCGATCATCGCCAAATACAACGGTAGGCTGTTGTTCAGGATACGCCCCGGCGAAACATCATGGATCGGTCCGCAGATCGATAAACCCTACGAAGTCCATTTCGTGGAATTCGATTCCGAACAGGATTTCGAGAACTTTAAACGTGACGAGGAGCGAAAGAAATTCCTCCACCTCAAAGAAAAGTCTATAAAAGCATCCCTCCTCTTCCAGGGAACAAAGCTCTGGCTCCCCTATTCTTCGGGATTCGTATCTAAAAAGTAGAACAAATCGGCCTTACTGTGTATATTAGTTCTACAAATTAGTTACGAACATGGAAAAACGCCTCGGCGACTTCGAAGAAGTACTCATGCTATTGGTAGGCATCGTCAGTGAGGAAGATGCTTATGCATACCGGATCACAGTCGAGTTCAAAGCACAAACGGGTCGCTCTCTTTCGATCGGCGCCGCGCACAGCACCCTCGACCGCCTGGAAGACAAGGGATTTCTAAGATCCCAAATGCGGGAAGGCACAACTGATCGTGGCGAACGATCGAAACGCATTTACCAGCTCACGGCGTTGGGCAAGCGCGTTCTTCGCGAATCTATGGAGATGAAGACAAGTCTGTGGAAACAATATCCAGACCTGGCGTCGATGCTCAACTTGAGCTACTGAGTGCGTCGCAACGACCCCATATTGCCAACGAGTGTCCAACGACTGCTTCGTTCGTTCCTTCGCGATGATCTGCTCGACGAAGTAACGGGCGACTTGCATGAGATGTACAAGGAGTTGCGTCGTACACGATCGCATTTTGTATCGAACATAATTATCTGGTACCAGGCGGTCAACTATATCCGCCCTTTTGCCATCAGGAAGAAAAAACATCAACACACCACAAACCCGCTCATTATGTACAGGAGCTATTTCATTACAGCAGTTCGCAACATGCTCAAGAACAAGATGCATGCGCTGCTGAACATTCTCGGACTTTCCGTGGGAACTACCGTAACTATCGTCATCACCTTATGGATCGTTGATGAGCTATCGCACGAAAAGAATTTTGCCAACTACGATCGTATTGGCCGCGTGATCCAGAATGTGACCAACAATGGCGAGGTCGTTACGTGGACCGCAGTGCCATGGCCGCTTTCGGATGAGCTCAGAAAAAACTACGGGGGCGATTTTGAGCGTATCGCGATGACGATCAACAACTACCCGCATCAACTTATGGTCGGGAATCTTAAGTTTGATAAGCCAGGAACGTTTGCGGAGCCCGACCTTCCGAAGATGCTTACACTGAAGATGCTCCAGGGATCGGCAGATGCGTTGAGTGACCCTTCGTCGATACTTATCTCGAAGTCAACAGCGGTTACATTCTTTGGCGACAGCGATCCGATAGGTCAACAGATGATCGTCGACGAGGAGGTTAACGTAAAGGTCGCCGGTGTATACGAAGACATCCCGGTAAACTCAGAATTTACTGACATGCATTTCATTTGCGCATGGGAGAAATTCTATCCCAACGTAAAAGACATGGAAGATCCGTGGAGACCGAATGGCTTCACGTTGTTTGTTGAACTAACAGACCAGGCGACGTTCGAAGGTGCATCGGCGCGAATAAAAGATGCCAAGATGAAGAAATTGAATTCGGAGCTTCAAAAGAAGAAACCTGAGTTGTTCATTCTGCCGATGAGTGAGTGGCATTTGAAATCAGAATTCGTGAACGGAAAACAGACGGGTGGAAGGATGCAGTACGTATGGCTGTTTGGGATTGTTGGAGGGTTCGTGTTGCTGATGGCATGTATCAACTTCATGAATCTTAGCACGGCGAGGTCTGAAAAGCGCGCGAAGGAGGTTGGAATTCGCAAGGCCATTGGGTCGCTGCGGAGTCAACTGATCAACCAGTTCCTTAGTGAATCGATCATTACCGTGCTCCTTTCGCTTGCGGTTGCATTGTTGCTCACGCAAGTCTCTTTACCATTCTTCAACTTCATCTCCCAAAAGAGTATGTCGATGCCGTGGAGCAATCCGGTGTGCTGGGCGGCGGCGCTTGTGTTCACGATCGTGATCGGGCTGATCGCAGGCAGCTATCCCGCGCTTTATCTCTCTGCGATGGGATCTCAACGGGCCGCGAGGCAGGGCCGATCGTCAAGTGTGCTGAGGAAAGTTCTGGTAACGATGCAGTTCACTGTGTCGGTTGTGCTGATAATTGGCACTACAGTAGTTTACCTCCAGATACAACATGCGAAGAACCGTCCGCTCGGTTACAACTCGAATGGACTTGTGTCGGTACGCAACTCGAAAGAGCTTCATAATCATTTTGATGCGATACGAAAAGAACTGATGGACAATGGGGCGATCACTGAAATGGCAGAATCGATGGCGCCTTTGACGGAACAATACGGAAGCAGCAGTCGTTTCACGTGGCGTGGAAAGGATCCAAATTTATCGGTCGACTTTCCTTTCTACTCGGTGTCGTCGGATTACGGGAAAACCATTGAGTGGAATGTTTTCCAGGGACGGGATTTTATGCGCGACCGCCGCGCAGATTCATCGGCGATGATCCTGAATAAAGCTGCAGCTGAATACATGGGATTCACAGATGCGATAGGAGAAACAGTGACATGGGGAGGCACTCCGTACGAAGTGATTGGTGTAGTAGAAGATCTCGTTATTCGCTCTCCATACGACGAAGCGAAGCCGGCGGTTTACGTGATGGCTTCTGAAGGCGAGAATTTCCTCGTGTTTAGGTTGAATCCTGAAAGGCCTGCGACTGAATCGCTGGCGAAGATCGAACCATTATATAAAAGGTATAACCCGGACCATGAGTTTAGCTATGAATTCACAGACGTGGCCTATGCAAGAAAGTTTGGCAACGAAGAGCGAGTAGGTACGTTGGCAACGACGTTTGCCTGCCTGGCGATTTTCATAAGCTGTTTGGGAATTTTTGGATTGTCGTCGTTTACGGCGGAACAGCGTACGAAGGAGCTTGGTGTTCGTAAAGTTCTTGGTGCTTCGGTTTACGATCTGTGGCGAATGATGTCGACAGACTTTGTAGTGCTGGCAATGATCTCGTGTGCGATTGCGATACCTATTGCATATTACTTGCTTACGGACTGGCTGGAGAACTTCTCATATCACATGGGTGTGCCGTTGTGGACGTTTGCGGCGGCAACAGTAACCACGTTGATCATCACCCTTGGTACGGTGAGCTGGCATACATTGTCTGCGGCGGGTACGAACCCCGTGAAGAGTTTGAGGGTAGAGTAAGATAAGTCGTGCGCGGCATCACATTGGTATCACAACTGTGAACGTCGCACCCTTCCCGGGTTCTCCCTTCGCCACAATTGTTCCTCCATGGTTCTTCACCACTTTCCTGCAAATGGCCAGGCCGATCCCTGTGCCTTCGTAGTCATTCTTGTTATGTAATCTCTGAAACACAGCAAAGATCTTCTCCCCATAATTATTGTCGAACCCTATTCCATTGTCCGACACTTTGATCTCCCAACATGCCTGTCTCGCCAACCCATATACCTCCTGCGCCTCCGCCGGACCGATCGACCGGTGCGTCACCCTAATCTCTGGCGCCACTCCCGCTTTCGTGAACTTTAACGAGTTCGAAACAAGATTCTGAAACAGCAATCCAAACTGCGATGGTATCACGGTAGCCTCCGGCAGGCCGGAGGTTATTATCACAGCCTTCGTTTCTTCTATCGCTCCCTCCAGCATCTGCATCGAGTCGTCGAATATCCTTTTCAAACTATTGTTGGTTGGCTTCGCCTCGGCCGACAAAAGCGACAACGACAATAAGTCGTCGATCAGGTTTCGCATCCGTTCCGCTGATGCCTCAATGCGCTGGTACCACGACTGTTCCCGTTCACCAGCATCTTTTACAGACTCACCCAACATCCTAATGAACACCGAGATCTTCCTCAGCGGCTCCTTCAGGTCGTGACTTGCTGCGTAGGCAAATTCCTCGAGACTGGCGTTCGACTCCTGCAGCTCACGCGTACGTCGTTCCAAATGTTCGACATACTCGTGTATCCTCTCGTCGATAATTCCTACGAAGCTGTGAAGTGTTGTGGATGTGTACTCAAGAATATAGCTGTCGATCTCTGCGCAGATCGAGATGATCTGCTTCGGATCGGTTGTGTATCGCGGAAGGAACTCCAGGAAGCTGATCTTGCGCACGTGACCGATCCCGGTTACATCTTCGACAACAAAATGATTTCGTTGTACACGGGGGAATTGACCGGTGCGCCATCGATCGATCGCTTTCTCGATATGTTGTGCAGGGTTGCGGTGAGTGAGGGCCGTGAGCAACTCCAAGTTGCTCTTGTCGGCCAGGGCATCTCCTTCCTCCACCGACATGCGTCGTAAGAGCGGGATGTCCATGTCGCGAAGTTTCTTCCGCGAATACGCGAGGAACTCCTCCTTATGATTAGCTAAAATAAATTCGGCAAACTCGGGTAGCAATAGCAAGCGTTTATTCGGCTTTTAGAGAATCAACAGGATTGGCCAATGCAGCACGTGTTGCCTGGTAACTGATTGTGAGCAGTGCAATCCCTAAAGTGAGGGCCGCGGCGATCAAAAGAACCGAAACATCCATCGGCTGCCGGTAAGCAAAATTCTCGAGCCAGCGGTCCATGAGGTACCATGCGATTGGCGTTGCAAGTACGAATGCAATCGCGATAAGCAAAATAATATTTCGCGAGAGCTTAACAACGATACTGATCACCGAGGCCCCAAGTACTTTCCGGATGCCTATCTCTTTCACGCTCCGTTCTGCCGCAAACATGGCTAACCCGAGCAAGCCAAGGCAGGCAACGAATATTGCCATACAGGCAAAAGCCACGAACAACCAACCGAGTTGTTGCTCCGAAGAGTATAAGCGATCCAGGTCCTCATCGACAAAAGAATACTCGAAAGGCAGTTCGGGAGCAATCTGTTTCCAGTGATCTCCCAACGATGTGATCGCCTGGGCGGTTGCGCCAGCTTTAACTCTTACCATGAACAATTCGTAGCTCTGCCAATAGTGTGAGAGGATCGCCATAGGGCCAACCTTCCGGCGCAATGACTGAAAGTGATAGTTATCGACAATACCCGCCAATTCATAACGCCTTCCATTCACGTCGATCATCTTACCGATGAGATCCTCCTCCTTTCGTTCCTGCCAACCTACGGCGCTGATGGCTTCCTTGTTCAGAATGATCTGCTGATGATCTTCAGTAAGTCCTTCGGGAAACGTGTGACCCATCAAAAGCTTTACGCCCAGAGTTTCTATATAATCGTGGTCTGCGATAAAGATCGGGATGCCAACAATCACATCCTGCTTCTTTTGTTCGATGAGCTCGACCGGCGTGAACGCGGCGCCATTCTCGGGCTTTCCCACAGTGCCATAACACAGCGATGAGCTTGCAACAAAGTCTTCGTTGCTTATCGATTGTTTCAGAGTCTTCTTACGATCGCCAAGATTTCCGACATTTTTAACGACCAGTAAATGATCTTTATTGAAACCAAGCGCTGTGTTCTGCATGAACGTCAGTTGCCGCCCGATCACTAACGTACAAATGATCAATCCAACAGATACAACAAACTGCGCCGTAACCAATACCTGTCGAAGACTATTGCCCTTAGTGCCGTGAGCAAGTTGTCCGCGCAAGACCTGCGTGGGTTGGAATACCGACAAAAGTCTTGCGGGTACGAGCCCGGAGAGAAGCCCGATGATCAACGACAGGCCAACTACAGCAACAATCAATTCAAAATCTAACGAAGTGCCTGGTATGAACTGGCGAAGAAATTCTGAGCCCGATATCAACAACATTTGTGCAACGACTATCCCGACAACTGCCGCCACTAAGTTCATCATGATCGACTCAACTACCGACTGCCTGTACAACTGACCTCCTGATGCGCCAAGTGCTTTCCGGATGCCGGCGTTCTTTGCCTCCCATGCCGATCGTGCAGTCGACAGGTTGATAAAATTGAATGCGGCAATGCAGATCAGCATCACTCCTATTATGATGAAGATGTAGACGTACCAGATGTTTCCGCTCTCGCCCATATGCGCGGAGTACAGGTGGACCTTCTCCAATGGTTGCAGACGATACTCCTGCAGACCACCGTTCTTTTTGTCTTCGGCATAGGTCTTCCCGGTGCGTTCGAGGTAGATCGGGTCAAGTATCTTATCAACCGTTTGCCTGATGCGTTCGCGAACGTCGTCGGCATTTGCCTTCTCTTTCAACAACACATAGGTGTTTGGCCATGTGGCGAGCCAGTTGCCAGGCTGAATGTTCTCGTTGGCATAATCGATCGACAGTAAGATGTTAAATGTGAAGTGAGAATTATGAGGAAAGTCGTTAACGACTGCACCTACGGTGTACCTCACTTCGCCATACAGGCTGATCACGATCTCTTTACCGATGGCTGACTCGGCGTTTCCGAAAAATCTTTCGGCGGTAGATCTGGAAAGAACTGCATGGTGTGGTTTGCCAAGGGCATCGGGGGAACCGGCAATAAATTCGCCACTGAAGATTGAGAACAACGACGAATCGGCTTCGAACACCTGTGGTTCACTGAAACTCACGTCGCCTACGCGCACCATGATATAGTTGTTGAATGAAACAACCCGCGCCGACGCCTGAACTCCCTCGAAGTTATCGGCTAATAATGCACCGAGATTAGTAGGCGTATCGGCAAATTCATGAACCGCCTCGCCCGGGTTGGCATAGGCAGAATACATGCGATAGATCCGGTCTTTATTCTTGTGGAATTTATCGAAGCTCAACTCATTCGACACGTAGAGGTAGATCAAAAGTGCACCGGCAAAGCTGACCGACAGCCCAATGATGTTGATTGCTGCAAAGGCCTTGCGACGCATTGTCTTGCGCAAGAAAATGACGAGGTAGTTTCCTAGCATGTTCATAGACTATCAATTTACTAAATTTCGGTATGGAAGCCCTCCCAAAATTTAAAACTGTAGACGAGTACATCGATTTCTACTCTGGTGATGTTAAGTCACGCCTCGAATCGTTAAGAAAAACGATCAAAAAAGCTGCGCCGAAAGCCGATGAAATAATCGCTTATAACATGCCTGGCTACCGACAGGACGGCGTGGTCATTTACTTCAGTGCATTCAAAAAACATATCAGCATTTTTCCACGACCGGCAGAGTTCAAAAAAGAACTGGAGAAATACGAGGGCGGAAAAGGGACGGTCCAAATCCCGCACACCGAACCGTTGCCCCTCAGGCTCGTCGCAGAAATGGTTAAGTTTAGAGTTATAAAAAACAAAAAAGAAAGTGGCAAGAAGTAGTCCTGCACCAACAACAAACATGGAATATCGTCAACTTGGAAACTCCGGACTTCGTGTGCCGGTATTAAGCTTCGGCACCGGGACATTCGGTGGCGGTTCCGAATTTTTTAAAGCCTGGGGAAGTACCGAGGTCAGGGAGGCAACACGACTGGTTAACCTGTGCATCGATGCAGGTGTGAATCTCTTCGATACCGCAAATGTTTATTCGAAAGGACTGTCGGAAGAGATCTTCGGAAAATCGATAGCGGGGCTTCGCGACAAGATCCTCATCTCGACAAAATGCACATTCCCGATGTCGGGCGAAACGAATGATTTCGGTTCATCGCGATTCAATATTGTAAATTCGTGCGAGGGAAGCCTGAAGCGAATGGGCATCGATCACATCGACATCTATCACATGCATGGTTTCGATGCAAACACACCGATCGACGAGACACTGAGTGCACTGAACAATCTCGTTCAAAGCGGAAAGGTTCGATACATCGCCTGTTCCAATTTTTCGGGATGGCATTTAATGAAATCACTTTCGATTTCTGAACGTTATGGGTGGTCGAAGTATGTTGCCCACCAGGCATACTATTCATTGATCAATCGCGACTTCGAATGGGAGCTCATGCCATTGGGAATCGATCAGAAAGTTGGAACGATAGTCTGGAGTCCGCTGGCTAGTGGATTGCTGACTGGTAAATACCGAAGGAACCATCCCGTACCCGATGCACGCGTGGCACAGGGAGGAAGCCCGATACCCGCGGCAGCAGTCGACAACGAACGACTGTACAACATTGTTGAAGTGCTTGATAGTATCTCTAAAGAAACGGGCAAGTCGATTGCGCAGGTTTCGTTGAACTGGTTACTGCAACGCCCGACAGTTGACACACTTATCTTCGGAGCAAGAAACGAAGAGCAGTTGAATCAAAATCTTGGTGCTGTCGGCTGGAACCTGACGCTGGATCAAATTAAGAGATTAGATAAAGCGAGCGAGATACTTCCATCGTATCCATACTGGCACCAGAGAGACTTCCCAATGCTAAAAGCAGATCCCGACCTGTACGGAATTAATCGTTAACTTTAGTATCTCCCGACAAATAAAAAACACTATGAAAAAACTCCTGCCGGTAATTCTTGTCATTTTAGTTGTTGCTTGCGGTAAAGATGATCCAAAGCCCAGCACCACAGAGATGCTAACAGCACCCACCAGTGGTTGGCTGCAGACTTCGATCCTCGTTACCATCCCCGGCTCCACTTCAACGGTGGATGTCTTCAATGATCCCAAGTACGCCAGCAGTTTCCCTGCGTGTGATAAAGACAACGCAATGCTTTTCAAAGTCGACGGAAAGTATAGCGTTGAGAACAATACAAAGTGCGACACTACAGAACCCGCACAACTCGAGACCGGAACATGGAAACTAAGTGCCGACGAAAAGTCGATCACGTTCACTCCTTCCGGTGATACAGCGTACACCGCCACCATACTCAGTATTTCGGAAACTGAACTCAAGGCGGAACTTACACTGGACTTCGGAACCACCCCCATCAAGGCGACAGTTACAATGAAACCCAAATAACCGCCCGGTTTTCCACTCGAATAATAAGAGAGACGAGGCCACCAGAATTCGGTATTTTGGTGGCCTTAATTTTACCTAAATATGTCTCTCAGGATGTTACACTTTCGTCTCTTCATAAGCGCACTGCTGGTCACGACCATCGCATCGGCGCAAGAAACTTCAAAGGCCAAAGTCATCGATCCGGCCAACATGGATCTCACCGTGAAACCCGGTAACGACTTCATGCAATATGCCGGCGGTACCTGGCTCCAAAAAAATCCCGTTCCTCCAAAAGAAACCCGCTGGGGTAGCTTCACTATTCTCCGCGACTTCAACGTGAAAGCCGTTCGTGAGATCCTCGCGGAAGCAGCGGCCGACAAAACCGCACCAGAAGGATCGGTGAAGAAACGCGTTGGCGATTTCTACGCTGCAGGTATGGACAGCCTTGCTGTCGAAAAGGCTGGATTCACCCCTGTTGTCAATGACTACAAGAGGGCAGGCAGTGTTTCCAACACCGGCGATGTGATTAACGAGATTGCTTATCAAAGAACAAGCGGCATCTCGGCTCCGCTCTTCGGTTTCTTCGTAGGCCAGGATCGCAAACATCCTACCAACCAGGTAGTGCAGTTAACACAAGGTGGTATCTCGATGCCAGATCGCGATTACTACCTGAAGTCGGACGCGCGCAGCAAAAAGATCCAGGCTGCGTTCGACACATATATTAAAACACTCTTTGTGCTTGCGGGAGAATCGCAGGCCACAGCCGAGCAACGGGCAAAGACCATCTTCGAACTCGAGAAGAAACTTGCAGCTGCACAATATGCACGCGTGGAGATGCGCGATCCTTACAAGACATACAACAAGTTTGCACTGAAAGATTTCGCAGCAAAGACGCCTACCTTCAACTGGCCCGCAACGCTTACAAAACTTGAGATCGCTTCGTCGCCCGACAGTATCCTGGTAAACAATCCGAGGTTCTTCGCAACAGCCGACAGTCTTTTGAACAACGTGCCTGTTGCACAATGGCAGACATATCTTCAATGGAACGTTCTTCGCCAGGCGGCGCCATATCTCAGCAAGCCGTTCGTAGACGCAGCGTTCACGTATGCATCAACTATGTCGGGCCAGAAAGTTCCGACACCACGCTGGCAGCGCATGTCGACACTAACCGATCAGAACATCGGTGAGCTTCTTGGCCAGTTGTATGTTGAAAAACATTTCAAGCCTGCAGCAAAAGCCCGCATGGACGAAATGATCAAGAACCTCGTGAAAGCCTATGAGATCAGGATCAAAAATCTCGACTGGATGAGTGACGTCACAAAACAGAAAGCACTCGCCAAGCTCAAAGCATTTACACCAAAGATCGCATACCCTTCGAAGTGGAGAACATACGATGGACTTGTGATCACACGCGGGACTTTCTTCGACAACCTGCGCAACGCAAACAAATGGCAATACAGTGAAATGGTTGCTCAACTTGGCAAACCGGTTGACAAAACACGTTTCGGAATGACACCCCCTACAGTTAATGCGTATTACAATGCGGTGAACAACGAGATCGTGTTCCCTGCCGGCATCCTTCAGTACCCGTTCTTCCATCCCGATGCCGACGATGCGTTTAACTACGGTGCCATCGGCGCAGTTATCGGTCACGAGATCTCCCACGGCTTCGACGATTCAGGAAGCCAGTACGATGCCGACGGAACATTGCGCAACTGGTGGACTGCGGAAGACCGTACGAAGTTCACCGAGAGAGCGAAGAAGCTGCAGGAGCAGTTCGATGCCTACACGGTTCTCGATACCATTCACGTGAATGGGAAGCTGACCATGGGTGAGAACATTGGCGACCTCGGCGGCCTGAATGCGGCTTACGAAGCATTTAAGATGACTGACCAGTGGAAGGCGAAGAAAAAAATAGACGGTTTTACACCCGATCAGCGCTTTTTCCTCTCATGGGCGCAGGTTTGGCGTGGCAACACCCTGGCCGATACGAAAGCACAATTGATCCTTACGGATTCTCATTCTCCCGGTGAATACCGCACAATTGGGGCTCCTGTGAACATGGATGCCTGGTATGAAGCCTTTAATATTAAGCCAGGGGATAAGCTTTATAAGAAACCGGAAGACAGGATAAAGATCTGGTAGCCTCTCCTTCCAACCTTTAGAAAGAAGGTAGTGTCCAATACACAGACCTACCTTCTTTCCTATGAAAAAAATCTTTGGTCTGCTATTGCTGACCGCTACCGCCTTCCAGTGCTCCGACCTGTGCACACTCACTAACACGTATTATTACTCAGTGCCCGAATACATGTCGTTCGCGGACCTGAGGTCGTCGGTAAAACCCGAAGCTCCGCGCGAGCTTTCACATGCCGGGAAGATCTATTTCAAAGACGATTTCCTCTATATCACCGAAGTGGGTGAAGGCATTCACGTGATCGATAACCGCAACCCTTCGAAGCCGGTTCATAAAAGCTTTATCAGGATACCTGGAAACAACGACCTGGCAATATTCGGCAACGTCCTTTACGCCGACAGTTATGTAGATCTCGTAGCTATCGATGTAAGCACCCCAGGGCAGGAACGAGAGGTAACGCGTTATAACAACATGTTCAATAGCTATTCCGACATGCATCTTACTGCCGACCCGGATAAAGGTGTGATCGTTAAGTTTAACGTTGCCGAACAAAAGACGATACGAAACGAGTGCAGCGGGATAGGCGCGGCGGTTGATGGTTGGGGCTACTACGGAGGCGGCATTTTAATGAACGAGTCTGCCTATGCAAGCTCTATAAAATATAACGCCATCGCGGATGCTGGTGCAAGCTCCGGCACGACCTCTGGTGTTGGCGGATCGATGGCACGGTTTACGATCACATCCGATCGCCTTTATGTACTCAATGGTTATAAGCTCAATACAATTGATATCACCGACCCATCGACTATCAACCTGAAAAGCTCGACACAGGTTGCCGGCGACATCGAAACGATCTTCCCGTACAAAGAAAATCTCTTCCTCGGCTCAAGAACCGGGATGTATATCCTTGGCCTCGACAATCCCGACGAACCTAACCAGATATCGATGTTCAGTCACCTGAAAAGCTGCGACCCTGTAGTTGTTGAAGGCGATTATGCGTACGTAACCCTTCGCAGCGCCAATACCTGCAATGGCACAATTAACGAGCTCCAGGTGATCGATGTGAGCAAAGTAACAAACCCCAGGCTTGTACGCACATACCAGATGACTAACCCCCATGGACTTGGTATTGACAACGGTACGCTCTTTATCTGCGATGGTGACGATGGACTAAAAGTGTATGATGCCACCGACGTCAACCGCATATCTGATAACATGACTGCCCACTACGACGACATTCATGCTTTCGACGTTATTCCGTTCAACAACATCGCTATGCTGATCGGCGAAGACGGGTTGTATCAATACGACTACTCAGACATTCACCACATCAAGTTGTTAAGCAAGTTCTACTTCGAACCACGGGAGTGATGAGATTTGTTCTGGCGACCGCGCTTCTTGCTGTTTCAATTCAATGCCTGGGCGACCCTGGTGATACATTGAAGCGCAAGCCACTGCGATATGTGTTCTCGATCAATTCAAGCATGTCGTTCTGTACGTCGTGCACGCAGGAGGGCAGCCTGGTGGCGATGCCGACCACAATTCACGGCATTCAATATAAAAACCTCCGCCTGGGTGGTGGCATCGGGTATACTGCTTTCGGGCAGATCCGTATGATGCCTTACTTCGGGAGCCTGACTTTTAATTTCTTCGGGGCGAAAGTGAAGAATGGCTTCTTCGTTCAATGGGACTACGGTACCACCCACGCATGGACCTCCAACAATCTTTACAATAACCAGTTTCTTAAGAGAGTGAGCGGGGCTAATTTTCTCCAGGTCTCTACGGGGTATGCCTATCATTACCACAAGCTCCGGCTCGCAGCCCAGGTCGGCTATCAATCCCTGAAGACGAGCACGGTGTACGAATACGCGTGGATACCATACTATAATTTTATCGGTTACGTCCCTCCTCCTCCCGCAAACGTTAACCAGGAGGTAGAAATCAGAAGATTTTTCCTGAGTTTATCTTTTGGCCTTTGATCACTTTTTCGGGACCCGTTTGGCCTCCACTTTGCAATTCATCACGCACTATCTGTAGGAATTAAGCCGACGGTGCTGAAATCACAAATTTTTGTGGAGTCTCTGCAACGTACGTGTGGACCACGTTCTACAATAGTGACAAGTTTATAGTTGCAGATATGTTAAACGAGCAGTTAAGAGAAAGTACTCAGCCCTCACACCAGGCATTGGAGAAAAAAATGGTTTCGGTTATACGGAAGATTCGCACAAGGCAGGACTATGTGAAGTTCCTTAAACTGATGTATGGATATTATTCGGCCCTTGAGAAGCGTGTCCAGGAATATGTCTCCGAATTGGAGATCGGGAAACGTCGCAAGGCAGAAAGGCTATTGCAAGACATCAGCTACTTTGAAAGTACAGGCATGCCGGCCTTATGTAACGAGCTGCCGCCGATATGTTCACATGCCGAAGCACTCGGAGCGATGTATGTAATGGAAGGGTCGACCCAAGGAGGAAAGATCATTGCACAAATGATAGAAGGGCAGGCAGGCATCAATGGGCCTTCGGGTTTCTCATTCTTTAACGGCTACGGCGAAGAAAACAGCAAAATGTGGGAAGAGTTTAAAGCCTTCCTTAATCGTCCTCTCGATGAGATGGAAAAGCTAAACCTGATCCTGACAGCGAACAGGACCTTTATCACATTCTATAATTGGATAGATAAACATGCAGCCCTCTAATTATGACTCTGATTTCTGCGGAAGCTTGCCAATCCACCTCACCAATCTCATACAACCCTATGGGATCCTGCTGGTAATCGACAAAGACAATTTGAACATTGTGCAGGCGAGTGAGAATACCGAGCCCGTATTCTCTAAACCTGTGAGCGAGGTGGTCAATAATCCGTTGATATCGTTTATCGACGGCGCATCGGCTGCGACACTGCGCGAAAAATTACAGAACGATTTCAACAACAAGATCCCTTCAGTATGGGAGATCGGGGGCGAACGCTACGTTGTGCTCGTTCATCGTCACGAAAATTATCTTCTCGCCGAGATCGATTCGACTGCTATCAAACAACGTTCACAGGATGCTTTCATCGATGTATACCAGGAGTTGAAATATGCCATGACGGCTATCGAAGGGGCAGAAAGTCTTGAAAAAGCCTGTGAGCTTGCGGCGAGCGAACTGAAGCGCATTTCCGGTTTCGATAAGGTGATGGTCTACCGGTTCGACGCGGAGTGGAATGGATACGTGATTGCCGAAGCTATGGAACCCGATATGGAGTCGTACTTCCAGTTCACGTTTCCCGCATCCGACATTCCGAAACAGGCACGGCAGCTTTATCTGAAAAATCCATATCGATTTATACCTGACAGGAATTATCGCCCGGTGAAATTATACCCGGTGGTAAATCCAATAACGAGTTCATTCATAGACCTGTCTGATTGCAACCTGAGAAGTGTTGCTTCGGTGCATGTCGAATACTTAAAAAACATGGGCGTAACTGCTTCAATGTCTACACGGATCCTTTATGAGGATCAACTGTGGGGCTTGATTGCCTGTCATCACAAGACGGCTAAGCATATGAGTTACGAGATGTGCTCGGTATTCGAGATGCTCTCGGGCATCATTTCGATGAAGGTGGCTTCGCTGCAAAATGCAAACGCAGCCAGCAGGTCAAATTTTATTTCCGCTACGTGGGCACGTATTGTGGAGTCGGTTTACAGGTCGGAAGATCTGTACTCGAACCTGCTCGCAGCCGACGGAGCGATGAAGCTTTTCGATGCTACGGGCATAGCCCTCACTAAGGGCAGCAAATTCGAGACAGCCGGAATAGTGCCGCGCGATGAAGTGCTCGAAGAACTGGTGCTCTGGCTTCACACAAGAGAGCTTCGTAAGGTCTATTCGACCGACAGCCTTCGCGAGGAATATGAATATGCGAAGGACTTCAACGGGGAGGCCTCTGGCCTGCTCGTGATCCCAATAAACGCGTCGCTCGACCGGTACCTGATATTGTTCAGGCCCGAAAAAGTTCGCGTGATCAACTGGGGAGGCAACCCCGATGAACGTATACAGTTTGAAAAAAATGAGAAGAATTACCATCCGCGGAATTCTTTCAAACAATGGCAACAAAAAGTAAGTGGTGTTTCTCTCCCCTGGCGTAAGGAGGAGCTGAATGCAGCAGAGACCTTGCGATCATTTATCTACGAATATGAAACATCACCGGTAACACGATGACGGGTATTACCAAGGGAAATTTAGATCAGCACTACATTGTTGCCATTGGAGCTTCGGCCGGAGGCCTTGAAGCGATCCATGAGTTCTTCGACAACATGTCGGAGAACAACAACCTGTCTTTTATCGTCATCCAGCATTTGTCTCCCGACCACAAGAGCCTTTTAGTTGAACTTGTTGCGCGCCATACAAACATGGAGGTGTTTGAAGCATCGAACAACATGGAGATAAAGAAGCGGTGCATTTACATTATTCCGAATAACAAGTTCATACAGGTACAGAAGAATAAACTAATCCTCCTCGAAAAACTTCCACTGAAAGTTCCGAATAACGCCATCGATATTTTCATGGCGTCGCTGGCGAAGGAACTTAAAGACAAGGCAATTGCAGTCATTCTTTCAGGCACAGGTTCGGATGGTACGAAGGGAATTGCAGCTGTAAAAGAGGAAGGTGGTCTTGTGATCGCACAGGAGCCAACCACTTCGAAGTTCGACGGCATGCCCAACAGTGCAATCGCCAGCGGCAATGTTGACTTCATCCTGTCGCCGGAAGAGATACCACACCAGATCCTGCACTATGTTGCAGAGGCGGCTTTTACTGCCGACAAGACCATCGACGACAACGTTCTCGACAACATTTTTGAAGAGATCAGGACACAGGCCGGATTTGACTTCAACCTATACAAAACTCCTACAATTACACGGCGTGTTTTTCATCGCATGATGAAAAAGAACTACTCGTCGATCGAAGAATACTACAATTTCTTAAAAGGCAACGTCGAAGAATGTAAGGAACTGGGCAGGGAGTTCCTGATAAATGTGACGCGGTTCTTCCGCGACCCGGAAGCATTTGACGTCATACGCAACGAAGTTCTGCCTGCGATCCTCAAACAAAAGCAGCAGGGCGATACCATAAAGATCTGGGTGAGCGCGTGCAGCACGGGCGAAGAAGTGTACTCGCTTGCAATCCTCCTCGATGAAGCTCTGCAAGATTTCCCGGTCTCGAATGTGTTAATCAAGCTTTTTGGAACGGATATCGACCGGGCGAACATAGAAATTGCTTCGAAGGGTTACTTCCCAAAAACAATAGAGGGCGACGTCAATCCCGAGCGCCTGAAGAAATATTTCACGAGGCAGAATGGAGGTTACCTGATCTCTAACAGGATAAGGAAGCAGGTGATCTTCGCTGTCCATAATGTGATCAAAGATCCGCCTTTCATCAAGAACGACCTGGTGACCTGCCGGAACATGCTGATCTACATGAACAATGCACTTCAGCAAAGGGTGTATTCGGTGTTGTTGTTTTCGGCATTGAAGGGTGGATACGTGTTCCTTGGAACAACAGAGAACGCAAACTACATCCGCGATCATCTCGAGGAAGTGAACGGGCGCTGGAAGGTCTATCGCAAGATCTCCGAGGCAAGACTGACACCATATTTTCCGGATGCATCCGAACGGAGCAAGCAAAACAACCGGCAGTTGCTTTCGTCGTCGCAATCGCGGGCCGAAAAAGCGCAGAATCCGCTGTGGGATGATCTAAAGGCTACGTTGCTTGAAGAGTTCAACTTTGCAGCGTTTTACATCGATCATAATTTCGAAATACGCGAAGCCGTCGGAAACTTCGAACGCGTTCTGTCGCTCCCTAAAAAAGTTTTGAAACTGAACTTGCTGCGAATGTTGCCGGCAAGCATTTCGACCGTATTGATCGCAGAGATCAAGAAAGCATGGAAGTCGAATGAAAAGAAGGTGATCAACAACCTGGTGTTCGAACAGGAAACAAAAAGCACTGCAGTGCAGGTGGCGGTAAGCCCGGCGCGCCCGATGTCAGGTCGGCCGTTCACGATGGTGGCATTCCACTACATGACGTTACATGAGGCTGTTCCGGCGGGCGATAGCAAACTGGAACAGAACGAATATGTTCTGACGCTCGAGGAGGAGTTGAATCAGACGAAAGAGAGCCTTCAACGCGCCGTAGAAGATCTTGAAACGGCCAACGAGGAACTTCAGTCAGGCAACGAGGAGCTACTCTCTGCTAACGAAGAGCTCCAGAGCTCGAACGAAGAGCTTCAGTCACTGAACGAAGAGTTGCACACACTCAACACAGAACACCAGCTTAAGATCAAAGAGCTGATCGAATTGAATGAAGACCTGAACAACTACTTCCGCAGCAGCGACATCGGACAGGTGTTCCTCGACAGTCAAATGAAGCTCCGGAAGTTCAACCCAGCGTCGGCTCGCATGATCAACTTCATCGAGACCGATATCGGACGGCCAATCACGCACATATCCACTAACATCAGGTATAATAACCTGATCCAGGATATCGAAGAAGTGTTGCGTGAGAACAAGTCGATCGAGAAAGAGGTTGAGTTGCAGAACGGGATGAACATCCTGCTCCGTATCATGCCCTACCTCACACAGGAAAACCGGGTGTCGGGTGCGATCATTTCGTTTATCGACATTACAACGATCACGAATCTTAACAACATCATTCGTGGTGTATTCAACTCGAGCCTGAGTGCGATCTTCGCTCTCGAAGCAGTACGCGATCAGAAGCATGCGATCGTAGACTTCCAGATCATCGCCACCAACCATGCCGGCATGAAGATGGTGAACCGCGAAGATCCAAAAGATCTATACCTGAAGCGGGATCTCAATCAACCTGTATTCGATACGCTGTTCCGGATGTTTGCCGATACTGTTGAAAACGATCAGCCCCTCCACACCGACATATTTGTCGAAGTTTCGAAGACGTGGATGGAGGTGACCGCCGTAAAGATGGCTGATGGTATCATGGCCACGTTCTCCGACATCACCCAGAAGAAGAGTGCAGAGGACCGCCTGAAAAAGAATTATGTTGAGTTGATCAGCACCAAAGAGAACCTGAAGAAACTCAACACCGAGCTCGAGGTCAAGGTTGCAGAGCGCACTCACCTTCTCACAGAAAGTGAAGAGCGGTTCCGTATGGTTGCCCGCGCAACAAATGACGCAATCTGGGATTGGGATATCGTGAACAACAAGATCTGGTTCAGCGATGCGTTCTACATCAAGTTCGGATACGATTCATCGCAACCACTCGACCGGAAAACCTGGCTCGACAAGATTGCACCCAACGAACGCGACCTTATCGAAAAGAGTATCCACAGGGCCATAAACACCGGCACCAAACACTGGAGCAAAGAATACAGCTTCAAAAAAGCTGACGGTGAATATGCATACATTCTCGACCGTGGATATGTTTTGCACGACGAGCAATATGGTACTCCTTATCGCATGCTTGGATCGATGCTCGACATTACGGAGCTCAAGAAAGCGGAGCAGGAGATCGCCAGCAGTATTGCGCAAAAGAAATTCCTGGCCGAATCAATGCCGCTCATCGTGTGGACGACCACATCGCAGGGAGATGTTGATTTTGTGAATCGACAATTCGAGATGTACACCGGCATGAAATACGAAGACGCCCTGGGTGATGGCTGGCGGAAAGCTATTCATAATGAAGATGTTCGGGGTCTCGAGGCTGTATGGAACGAGTCGATGAGCTATGGCAGCGATTTCCAGCACGAGGTACGCATGCGACTGTTCACCGGCGAGTATCACTGGAACATCCTTCGAGCCAAGGGACAAAAAGATAAAGAAGGAAAGGTTGTCAGCTGGGTTGTGACGACGATCGACATTAACGATCAGAAACTCCAGAATGAGTTACTGGAACGTAAGGTGGAAGAACGCACGAAAGAGCTCACGAAGATGAATCACGCGTTGGAGGTGAGCAACAACGACCTTCAGCAGTTTGCATCTGTGGCGTCGCACGACTTACAGGAGCCGCTGAGAAAGATCCATTTGTATGCAAACCTGATCCACGACCGTCATGGCGAACACCTCGATGGTGCCTCGACGTACCTTCATAAGATCCTTCAGTCGTCGGCTCGAATGAAGTCTATCATTACGAACATCATGAGCTACTCCAAACTGTCGGCAGAAAATGTGGAGTTTACGCCTACCGACATCAATGA